>JAILIG010000009.1 GCA_024695445.1 Oscillospiraceae bacterium | reverse complement strand
GACCATGTCAATGCCGGCCGCGTTTGCGACCTTTGCGGCATTGATCTTCGTCGCCATGCCGCCGCGGCCGTTCGGGGTACCCGCCCCGCCCGCGATCGCTTCGATCTCCGGCGTGATCTCCGTCACGACCGGGATCAGCTCGGCGGTTTCGTCCTTGTGCGGATCGGCGGAATACAGCCCGTCGATGTCACTCATCAGCACGAGCAGATCCGCGTGAACCAGTCCCGCGACGATCGCCGCCAGCGAATCGTTCTCACCAATCTCCAGTTCGAGTTCGTCGATTGCCACGGTGTCGTTTTCATTGACAATCGGCACCACGCCCATTTCGAGCAGGCGCTCCATGCAGTTTCCGGCGTTGACGCCGCCGTTGTTTGTCAGAATCGCCTTGGTCAGCAGAATCTGCGCGACATTGACGCTGTAATTGCCGAACTGCCGGTCGTAGAGGTACATCAGCTCGCACTGTCCGACCGCGGCGCACGCCTGCTTGGACGGCGTATCCGTGGGGCGTTCGCGGAGCCCTAACTGTCCGACGCCCAAACCCACTGCGCCGGACGAGACTAAAATGAGCTGCTTGCCGGCGTTGGAGAGGTCGGCGAGCACCCGCACGAGATTGTGAAACCGGCGCAGATTCATCTTGCCGGTGGGGTGGGTCAGCGTCGAGGTGCCGACCTTGACGACGATGCGCCGGCAGTCAGAGAGCGGGCGCAGTGTATTTGCGGTTTCCAAAGATCATTCTTCCTTTCCGGCTTCCGGTTCATTCCGGCAGCAGTGTTTCTTCAAGCTCCTCGTTTTCAAGGATCAGTCTGATGAATTCTGCCAGATTATCTGCCACATGATAGATCCGGATCTCGTCCTCATCCTCCACATCGACACGCACGATGCGCGGCTCGCCGTCCGCATCCGCCGCACGGCAGTCCATATAGTACATATCGTGTCCGCCGGACTGCGTTTCGCCAAACGGAATGCCGATGTCCGGATATTCCCATTCGTTTCTCCAGTTGTCAAACATTTCCTCCAGACCGTATTCCGAATCCGACTCCGGTCCGATGCCGTAAATCGCGGTCAGCCAGCTCTCGTCCAGATCATCGCTGACGGTGCCGCCGTTCTGAAATGCGAGCAGCTCCCGATAGGATGCCGGAATCCGGTAGCCCAGCTTTTCCTCTGCCCGGCGGATCAGTGCATCGGTCACCGGCGGGAAAATATATCTTCTGCCGTAATTGCTGTCCGTATCAAACAGCTTCGTCAGATCAAGCCCGTCAAAAAAGCCCATGAAGACAGCCTCCGTTCATATATCTTCGTATGCAGGCAGCCCGTCAGTCCATCGGTTCTTCCGCGATGCGGTTGACCTGATGCTGCGGATTGCCGTTCATCCAGCCGTGCAGATTGTCCTCGGTGATTTCCAGCAGCCGCTTTCTGGTCTCCAGCGGCGTCCAGCCGATGTGCGGCGTGATGACGCAGTTTTTCGCAGTTTTGAGCGGCGTGTCGGGGCGCATCGGCTCCTTGTCCAGCACATCGACATAGGCCGCCGCGATCATGTCGTGATTGAGCGCGTCCGCGAGGTCCTGCTCGTTGACCGTGCCGCCGCGTGAGGTATTGATGAGCACAGCGGTCTCCTTCATTCTCGCAAGCATCTGCTTGGAAACCAGATGCTTCGTCTGCTCAGTCAGCGGGCAGTGCAGCGTCACAAAGTCGGCGGACGCAAAGACCTCCTCCGTCTCCGTGACCGGATACGGGCAGTTCTCCGGCTTTGTCCGCGTGGCGATCACGACCTGCATTCCGAGCACGGCCGCGATCTCCGCCACCCGTTTGCCGATATGTCCGTAGCCGATGATGCCTATGGTCTTGCCGCGCAGCTCCGAGGTCGGGAACGGGAAATACGAAAAGGCCGGTGCCGTCTCCCAGTTTCCGAGGCGCGTTTCCATCGCATAGAGCGAAACACGCTGGCAGTAGTCGAAAATATACGCAAAGACGAGCTGCGCGACTGCATCGGTCGAGTAGCTGCCCGCATTGCAGACCGCCACGCCGTGCGCGGTTGCCGCTTCGAGGTCCACATTGTTGAAGCCGGTCGCCAGAACGCCGACATAGCGGATGTTCGGGCAGGCGTCAAAGACCTCCTTTGTAATCAGAACCTTATTGCAGATGACAACATCCGCGTCGCCGATGTGGGCGACAGTCTCCTCCGGCGCGGTCGAGGGAAAGACATCGACCGACGAAGCCAGCGGCGCAAACCGGCGCCAGCTCAGCTCCTCCTGATTGTAGGCCATTGTTGCCCAGTCGAGAAATACAATCCGTTTCGCACGCATAGGTCAGGCCTCCGCAGAATGGCCGTTCTGAGCGGCAGCCTCAGCCGCAGCCTTTGCGGCTTTCTCCGCTTTTGCATCCTGTCTGCCGTAGACGGCTCCGACAACAAACGACGCGATCATCAGAAGGCCGACCAGAATGCCGGTTCCGTAAAAGAGCACCTTGTTGTCCGGATCAATCAGCACCAGCAGAAAGCAGGCCGTCGCCGCCGCACGGATCAGATGATGCCAGCGTCTGGTCCGCAGGAACTGCGCAGCGAAAAACAGGGTTGCGATAATGCAGAGACAGACAATGCGCGTCACGCCAAGGGGAAACAGGGTATTGAGGTCGTTCATGAGAAAAAACTCCTTTGAAATGATAGTATCGGCAGCACCGCAGTGCGGTCACTGCTCCGGCTCCGCGTCGTAGAAGACACGGTATTTACGGACACTGTGTGTATAGGCGCTGACGGCCAGCCCGATGCAGAGATACATCGAGACCATTGCCGTTCCGCCGGCGCTGAAAAACGGCAGCGGCACGCCGATGACCGGCATCACCTTCAGCACCATGCCGATGTTCAGCAGGCAGTGCGTGAACATCACGGCAAAGACACCCATGCAGATCGTTTTGCCCATGGTGTCCTTGGCGGTGCGGCTGTCGGAGAAAATCCGCAGGCAGATGACGGCGAGCAGCAGGATCACCGCGGCAGCGCCGACAAACCCGAAGGCCTGCGCGATGAACGCGAAGATGAAGTCATTGTGCATTTCGGGCACGCTGACATAATTTTCCGCCCTGAGGCCCTGTCCGAGCAGACCGCCCGCCCGGATCGCCCTCAAGCCGAGGTCCTGCTGATATTCCAGTCCCAGCGGATCAGTGCCGGGATGAATCAGCACGAGGATGCGCCCTCTGTGGACATCGCCGAACACATGATTCCAGATGAACCAGATGCCGACCGGCAGCATGGCGCAGCCTGCCAGAATGTACCAGACGGAAATCCCCGCCGCAAACAGCATAAAGACCGTCGCTGCGGCAAAGATGATTGCTGTTCCGTAGTCGCCCTGCACCGCGACAATGCCCATCGGCACGGCGGCGTGCAGGAGCAGCAGCAAAAGCTGACCGGGGCGGTTCATCCGCTTGTGAACCTTTGAAATGTGGTAGGAAAAGGTCAGCAGAAAGACCAGCTTCAGAATCTCGGAGGGCTGAAGCTGGATAAATTTCAAATCAATCCAGTTCCGGTCGTCCGCGCCCTCTCTGCCGTAGCCGAGGCTGGTGAAGGTCAGTCCGACCAGCGCCAGCGCGGCAGGCGCATACAAAAACCAGAATTTCGCAAGCTTTCGGTAGTCCATTGCAGAGACTGCCATACAGCCTGCCAGTCCCAGCCCCATGGAAATGAGCTGCACGAGCCAGTCGTTGGAATCGACCTCGTCGGTGACCTGCCGTGCGTACATCACATAGAGCATCAGCACGCTGACCGCGCCGCAGAGCGTAACCGGTATCAGCAGTGCATGATCGAGCCGCCGGAACAAGCCCCCGACGGATTGCAGTTTATTTTTCACATATTCCGTCCTTTCCGGCGCATCAGCCGCCGAAGGTAAAATCTCCGTGGTAGAAATACCGGAACCAGTCGGCGAACGCAATGACCTCCGGCGTGTCGCAGCAGGTGCTGGTGTCATCGTACTGTGCGAGCAGAATCGGCTGATTCGTTTCGTCGATCAGATACAGATATGTGACGCCGTAGATATCCTTGCCGGGAGATTTCGTTTTGAGCGGCGCGTTCTTCAGCGTATCAGCCTCCGCCGCGAGCGCCCAGATCGTGTTCCGCTCCTCCTCGCTCATGATATTGACGACCGTCGCGCCGGCGCGGTAATCCTCCTGCAGCACGCTGAGCCAGTCACCGCTGAGATCCACCGGATGCCGGTATCGGTAGGTATTGCCGTCGCGGTCAAAGTAATTGACCGCCTGTGAATGGCTCAGCATTTCCTCGGTATTGTCGTAGATCATCACGAGAACGATGTCCTGTGACGGACGCACCGCGCCGCTGACAGAGAACGGCGTATCCTTTTTCGCGTTTTTATCCTCGGTGACATCCGTAAACAGCGAATCAAAATAATCCGCATTGGAATTTTCCTTGACCGGTACGGGAATCCGCTCCGTGCCGTCGCCCTTGCGGCAGCCGGCTGTCAGCAGCGCCGCGAGCAGCAGTACCGGGAGCATCCGGCCTTTTTTTCTCATGCTTCTTCATCTCCGTTTTGCAATTCAGTTTGCAGAGGTCCGCCAGTATTTGCGGTCGAGCGTGCGGTACTGCACAGCCTCCGCGATATGCTCCTCGCCGATGACCTCGGCATGCTTGAGATCAGCCGCCGTGCGTGCGACCTTGAGCAGACGGTCGTAGGCGCGGGCAGAAAGCCCCAGCTTCTCAAAGACGGCCTTGAGCCTTGCCTTGGCCTTATCGGTCATCGGGCAGAAGGCCGCAAGCTTGTCCGGGGTGATGCGGGCATTGCAGGTGATCTTCGTGCCGGCAAAGCGGGCAGTCTGGATCTCTCTGGCCGCGATGACGCGCTTGCGGATCTCGGCGCTCGGCTCTTCGGGCTGGCCGCCGCTCAGATCGTCAAAGCTGACCGGTGCCGCCTCGATGTGCAGATCAAAGCGGTCGAGCAGCGGACCGGACACGCGGTTTAAGTACTGTGCCGCGGCGCGCTGACCGCAGGTACAAGGTCTTGTCGGATGTCCGAGATATCCGCAGGGGCAGGGATTCATCGCCGCGATCAGCATGATCGTGCAGGGATACCGCACGGTGCCGGCTGCGCGGGAGATCGTGACCTCGCGGTCTTCGAGCGGCTGCCGCAGAATCTCCAGCGTCCGGCGGTCAAACTCCGCCAGCTCGTCGAGAAAGAGCAGACCGTTGTGCGCAAGCGAAATCTCGCCCGGATGCGGAACCGTGCCGCCGCCGGCCAGTCCCGCAGAGGAGATCGTGTGATGCGGCGCACGGAACGGCCGGACCGTGACCAGCGGATGCTCCGCATCCAGCAGGCCGGCAACCGAGTGAATTTTCGTCGTTTCAATGGACTCGGCAAAGGTCAGCTCCGGCAGAATGCCGGGCATCCGCTTGGCGAGCATACTTTTTCCGGAGCCAGGCGGCCCGATCAGCAGCGCATTGTGTCCGCCTGCCGCAGCCAGCTCCAGCGCATATTTCGCGGCAGACTGTCCGTGAACATCCGCAAAGTCCGGCACAGGCGGCGCCCCGACAGCCGTCAGCCCGATGTGGCCGACCGGCGTCAGCAGCTCGTCGCCTTCGAGATGTCTGAGCAGCGCGCCGGTATTCGGCACGCCGTAGACGGTCATGCCCTCGACCACCGCCGCCTCCCGCGCATTTTCCAGCGGGACATAAACGGTCCTGATGCCGCGCTCCTTGGCCGTCAGCGTCATCGGCAGCACGCCGTTGACACGCCGGACATCGCCGTTCAGCGAGACCTCGCCGACGATTGCGGCGTCCTCCGGAACGGTCACTCTGCCGAGTGCCGCCAGAATCGCCATGAAAATCGCAAGATCGTGCATACTGCCGTTCTTGCGTGTATCGGCAGGTGCAAGATTGATGACGCAGCTGCTCGTCGGAAAGACAATGCCGCAGGCGTAAAGCGCCGCCTTGATGCGTTCGCGGCTCTCCTGCACGGCGGTATCCGCCAGTCCGACAATCTCAAAGCGCGGCAGCCCCTTGCTGACCGAAATCTCCACATCGACGGGAAAGGCGTTCAGCCCGAACAGTCCCATGCTGCTGACCTTTGCGAACATCAGCCGAGTCTCCTTTCATGCAGTCTGTATTTTTTGCGTCCTCCGCTCAGGGCTTCGCCTGAATAGGCTCTCCGCCGTCTGAATCAGAAAGCCGATGCCGCGGAAAATCACTGTTCACGCCGCGTTTTTTCTGTACGAAATCAGCTTTCCCAGCAAATGTACCGCCAGATACACCGCCGGCAGAAAGATCGGGACAAGCAGAAGCCCCTCTGTCCATTCCGGCCGCAGCACGACAAAGAGCCCGATCCGGTATATGAACACAAACAGCACCGCCACCCCGTGCGCACACACGCAGGCGGCAAAGAGCAGGAACCACGCGGCATACCAGCCCCAGTGCTGCCCGCGGAGACGGTTCAGGCTTCCCCGCAGCAGCAGAAACCAGACTGCCGTCACAGCAGCCGCTGCCAGCACAGTTCCGGTGATTGCCCAGAATGGGCTCATTTTGATGACCTCGGACGCGATCAGCCCGCCTCCGGTGTGATTGCCTGTCTGCTGATGCCCGATGCCGTACACCCAGATGCCGACCGCGGTTCCGGCGGCACAGAGCAGCCAGTACGGCAGCGTCATTGCCAGATTGAGAAGATTTGCCTTCCGGCCGTTCTGCTCCATATGTCCTTCCTCACTCTGCGCTGCTGCCGCTCTCCGCGGCGGATTCCGACTGCAAGCGGGCATCCCGCATGGCGGCAAGGCGCGCACGCACCTCCTCCGGATCCGGCAGTGCGGCGGGGGCTTCGGCGTGCGGATGTCCGATCCCTTCGCTCATGTCCGACAGCAGCACATCCGGCGAAAGCTCCGGCAGCTTTTGTTCCGCTCTGCCGGCCTTTGCCGCATCGCCGACCTGCTCCAGCACGGCATCGGCGGGCGCAGAAAGCGTCTGTCCGGATGTGGCCTGCCGCTCCGGTGCCTGAATCTCGTCCAGCACGGTGTCCGCAGAGGGCATCAGCTGCGGCTTTTCCTTTGCCGATTCCGCAGCCTCAAAGCCTTCGACCGTCTCCATGTGATCGGAGGCCTGCCGCCCGGTGACAACCAGCGACGGATGATATTCCGATTTTTCTGCATTGACAAGGAAGAGCGGATAGCCCGGAAACTCCTTCAGCATTTCATCCGTACTGAAGGATTTCTGCACCCAGAGGTTGAGCGCGATGCCGACCGCGGCAATGAACAGATTGCCCATTCTCAGCGCAACCTGCTTGCTGAGCGTCGCCCAGATGCCCACGCCCCCGTACAGGATGACCAGCGCAAAGGTTGCCCAGCGCTTGCCGGAGCCGGCGATAAAGCCGAACATCAGCGTAATCAGGCTCAGTATGATCTGAATGCCGGCGGCGTTTATGGCCCAGAACCACTTTCCCGGTCCGTGCAGGTCCGGATTCCGGCTCATGTCCGCCGAAGCAAAGAGCGCCAGCACAAACAGCACCACACTGATGATGAGCTGAATCCAGAAATACTGTCTCAGCTGCCGGTCAGCAGCGAGCTTTTTCTGGCGCAGTGCGTTATACTCATGCTCCTTGCTCATTTTTTCTGCAATATAGGCGTCCATTCCGCACCCCCCTTTTTACGAATCAGCGGCGCTTTTTCTTTTTCCGGCTGCCGCCCTGCTGCTGTCCGGCAGGCTTTCCCGCCGACTTTTTTGCTGCGGGCTCCGCCGGTGCGGCCGCTTCCGCAGTCTCCTTGACAATCTGTTCTGCTGCCGTTTCAGCCGTCTCCGCAGTCTCTTTGACGGTCTGCTCTGCTGCCGTTTCAGCCGCTTCCGCAGCCTCCTTGACGGTCTGCTCTGCAATTTCCTGTGCAGCCGTTTCCAGCTCCGGCATCTTTTCCGCGGCCGGTGCCGGTTCGGAAACCGTTTTTTCTGCTGAGGCCTCCGCAGACGGAACAGCCGCTTCATACTCCGCCTCGGAGATGCGGCTCATGGCGATGCGGATGCGGGAGCCGGACTCGGCAATGCGCATCCGGAAATGATGGCTGTCGTTGAGTGATTTCGGCATATACGCTGCACCGTTGACATAGATCGCGCCGTCCCGGACGCACACGCGGTCGCCCTCGGAGAGCGCGAGCCGGAACGGGAATTCCTCACCGTTCGCATCGTCATCGGCGGCAATGCACTGCAGCTCGGTATTCATCCGCGTCAGATAGCACCGGCTGCCGTTCCGGCTGTCCTTTGCGTCGGACTTTCCGGCCGCGTCGCCCTTCACCTCGTCAATGTGCTTTTTCAGTGTATCGGCGAGTGCCTCGCCGGCGCGTTCCCCGCTCTCGGCAGCCGCATCGGCCGCCTTGCGCTTCTTCGATCTGCGCAGCGAGTAGTCCGTCGTGAACAGCGTGGACTTTGTGCGCTTCTCGCCCTTGTGTGCCATCAGCGTTGCCACGACGATATCCGACTTCTGAATGTCAAACCGCTCCTGGAAGGACGGATACCCCTCCATTTCGGAGAGCACGGATTCCTTCTGGTTTTCGCGGACGGCAAAGCAGTAGATCACCAGACCGATCGCACCGACAATGCCCGTTGCGTAGTCGAGCTGGAGAATGCCGATGAAGGTCACGATGAAGTACCACACGGCAAGAATGATGTTCAGAATGCGGAAATTCGCCCAGGCGAGATAGCCGAGCGCCATGATGATCATAGAGGTCACGATCTGGAAGATTCCGATGGTCAGAACGACCTTCAGCCGTTCCATGCCGGAGAGATCGGCGTGCATATTGCCGGTGCCGCCCGTCAGGGAAAACCCGCCGATGTAGATCTGGAACACCGCGAGCAGGCTGACCGCAATGCAGATCACGAGGTTGAAGAAAAATGTCCGGCGGTGCGCCGTGTCAATATCGTGCATCTGCATTCTGCAGTATTCGTAATGAGACTGGTCCTTTTCAAGGTGTACAAGCTGCGGCTGCTCGTTTTCAAAGGGATTGTTCGTCTGATTGAGGTTTGCCATGAAGATCGCCGTCCTTTCTGTTTAATTCTGTATGGGATCGAGTTTCCGGCCTGCGGAGAGGATGTCGTCTGCGCTGCTGTCAGACAGGATGTCGGAGCCTGCTGCGGTGTCTGCCCTGCCCGGCTTCACCGGCAGGTGATCCATTGCGCCGAGGACAGGAAGATCTGTCTGTCCGGCCGCGGGCGCTGCGGCAGGAGCCTGCGGCTCTGCGCCGATCTCCTCCAGCGTGTCCATGATGCCGGCCTGAAAGGCCTGTGCCGGTCTTTCCGCCGCGGCGGAGCCGTAGAAGCGTTCCTGATACCCGTGCGGATGTGCCGCCATGACGGGAACATCGCCCTCTCTGTCGAGCAGGTCGGCCATTTCCGACTGCCGCTCTGCGGAAGCGATGCGGTAACCGGCCTTCAGTGCACGCGCCTCTGTCAGCTTCTCCTGATTGCGCCTGCGTTCGTCGCGCTCGGCGTAGGAGATGTCAAAGAGCGGGAAGCCCTCTTCCTTTTCGAGATCCGCCCAGAACTTGTCGATCAGGAGGACCGGAATCAGCAGGACAATGTAGCCGGAGCTGATGACCATGCCGCCGCTCACCATTGCACCGATTGCGCTGGAGAGGGCGATGACCAGCATCGCGCCGACCGTATGCAGCCACTTTTTGGCGTATATTGCGTAAACAGCGGCGGCGGCGCTGATGACCGAGAACAGGAAGCCGACGAAGGCGCCGATATTCCCGCCGAGCAGGCCGTTCAGAATGCCGCTGACAAATCCGGGGATCAGGTCAAACGCGGCAACCAGCAGTGTGATCCACATCATCCAGTCCAAAGCCTTTTCGCATCTTCTTTTCTTGGCGCGGAGCCTTGCATAACGCGGCTCCCGCGCTTCATCCGTGTAGATTGTTGCCAAATGACACCCCTCTTTTCTGTTGCAGTACCGAATCTCCGCCGGGGCAGAGATACTCCATATTATTATACCACAGTTTTCGCGGAATGTAAACCCATTTTGAAAAAACTCCGAAGCCCGCCGCGCCGCGCTCCGTTTTGCTCCGCCGTCCGCACGGGACAACGCCTCACTTCTCATTCCCGGCACCAGTCACTCCGCATTCAAAAGCCCCCCGCGTTTGACAGAAAAAGCCTTGCCATTTCTGCAAAGCTGTGGTATAATAAAGGAGAATCGAAATTTCTTTGCAGGAGGTGTCTATGGCTTCCATCTGGAATCATCGCATCAGCATTTCGCTGTTCGGCGAGGCGGAAGGGCCCGCAATCGGCGTCGTCCTCGACAATCTTCCGCCCGGAGAATATATTGACCTCGATGCGCTCGCACAGTTCATGGCGCGGCGCACAAAATCACTGTTTCTGCCCGATGATCCCGCGCAGCCCGCGGACTATCCGCAGGTGCTCTCCGGCCTCATCAACGACCGTACAACCGGTTCGCCGCTCTGCGCCTTTCTCAACAACCCCCGCGGCGGACAGGAGGTCGATCTGCGGGAGCTCTCGCGCATCGCACGCCCCGGCCACGCCGATTACACCGGCGCTGTGCGCTACCGCGGCTTTGCCGATGTGCGCGGCGGCGGACATCTCTCGGAGCGCATGACCATTCCGCTCTGCTTCGCAGGCGCCGTCTGCCGGCAGATGCTCGAACGCCGCGGCATTTATGTCGGCGCGCAGATCACTTCGATCCACAACATCAAGGACAGGCCCTTCTCCCAGACCGATGTGACCAAGGAGGATCTGCTCGCGCTCCGCAGCCGGCGGCTCCCCGTCCGGAACCCCGCACAGGGCAAAAAAATGCTCGCCGACATCCAGAATGCAATGGCGGGCGGCGAAACACTGGGCGGCACCATCGCCTGCTATGCGGTCAATGTCCCGGCGGGCGTCGGCTCCCCGATCTTTGACGGGCTCGAAAACTCGATTGCGCAGCTTGTCTTCGGCATCCCCGGTGTGCGCGGACTGGAGTTCGGCGCCGGCTTCCAGACCGCGAAAATGACCGGCAGCCAGTGCAACGACGCCTTCTATGTCGATGACCGCGGCCATGTGCGCACGCAGACGAATCATCACGGCGGAATTCTGGGCGGCATCTCGTCCGGAATGCCGATCTGCTTTACGGTCGCTGTCAAGCCTGCCGCCTCTGTCGGCAAGCCGCAGCCGACTGTCGATTACGCCGCACTGACCAACGAAGTGCTGCAAAGCGAGGGTGTGCCGCATCCCTGTACGGTGCCGGAATCGGCGGCAACCGTCGAGGCTGCCATGTCGATCGCACTGGTTTCGCATCTGCTCGATTATCCGAATTTTGTATGACAGAAAAAGGGGGTGGCCGCGCATGGAACTGCTGTTTCCGAACGAGGCGGAACAGACCGTTGAAATACCCGGACAGCTCAGCTTTGTTCCGGACTCCGCCGCGGCATCACCTGCCGCAAAATCCAAATTTGATGCGGAAATTCACTCCGAGGCGGCGCTCAGCGATCCGTCGCGCATCCGGATCCTGCTCTGTGATGTGCTGGCAAAATTCGACGGAAAGCTGCCGGAGGACTGGCTCTATGAGATCACGGTCGGCGCCGGGCATATCAGCTATTTTCTCTATGAGGATGCGTTCGGCTGGCTGCTGGACAACGGCTCTGTCGTCACGGAGCCGGATGCGGAGGGCGTGTCCGTCTGCTACCTGACGGAGCGCGGCAGCCTGACGGTCCGGCGGCTCCGGCGCTATGTGCCGAAGCTCTTCCGCGATCAGGTGATGCTGACGGCGCTGCGCTATGTGTCACGGCAAAAGGCCCTGCGCGATTTGCAGATCCGCTATGAACCGGGCGAAACCGGCTGCCGGCTCTGCCTGACCTGCTCCGATCAGGGACGGGAAATGTTCTTCCTGCGGATTGCCGCGCCGGACCGCGCCTCTGCGGAAATGCTCGGCGAACGGATTCTGCGGAATCCCGCCGGCTTTTTCGGAAAGGTCATCGACCTTGCCGTGCGGAACGAGGAAGAACAGTTTGACCTGACAGATAATTGACCGGAAACCGCCCGATTTTGCATGAAAATGCAGAATTCTTCAAATTCCCTTGCGGATTTCGCCGCAATGTGTTATAATAGACCATGACAAATATCACAAGAAAGGTGTTTTTTTTCATGAACCGTATGACCAGAAAATTCTGCCGGGTGCTGGCATTCCTGAGCGGCACCGCAATTTCGGCGGCTGCACTGACGGTCGCGGCCTCTGCGGAGGAAGCGGCATCGGGCAGCACGGCGGCACAGCCGAGCAGCGGCACACAGATGCTGCTGGGACTTCTGCCGTTCGCAATCGCACTGCTGCTGCTCTACATGATTATGATCCGTCCGCAGCAGAAGCGGGAAAAGGAAGCACAGAAGATGCGCGAGAATGTCCGCGTCGGCGATGAGGTCTGCACCGCGGGCGGTCTAGTCGGCATCGTCATCCGCGTGACGGAGGATACCGTCGTGCTGGAGACCGGCGGCGAGCGTTCCAAGATCCGCGTGAAAAAGTGGGCAATCCACGAGAACATCACGCAGATGGAGGAGGCACAGCAGGCGGCGAAGGAGCGCAAGGCAGCCCGTCAGCGCGGCATCGCCACAGCCGCAGCAGACGACGGCGACAGCAAGAAGAAGAAGGATTCGGACGAATAAAATCTGCCCCCCGATCAAACAATCGGGGGGTTCGGTTTCTGTGAGGGAACGGTATGGAATTTCTGAAAAAGTACGGCATCGGGCTCGCCGCCGCGGCAGCCGTGCTGCTGATTGCGGCCGGCTGGCTGGTTGTCTGGAAGAAAATCGGCAGCGCAATGCACGATGCGGAATACGAGAGCGCATTTGATCAGTTCGCCTATCACGGGCTGTATTACGCCCGCATCGGGGAATCAGAGCTGAACGACCACTTTTCCGCGCCGCGCACACCGGAGGGCATTGCGGGCACCCGCCTCGATGTCATCACACTGCCGACGCCGCACGGCAAGGAGGACTGCACGCTTTACGCTGCCGGAAACGGCGAGGGCATCGACGGGCAGTATCCGCTGACGGTGCTGCACTGCGGCGCCGGCTGGTTTGCCTACGAGGCCACAGGCTTTGAATCGCTCGGCGATGCGCCGTCGGTCACAGAGGTCTGCGGAGCGTTCGGGCTGCATTCGGCGGAATCAATCGAATCTGTTTCCGTTGCGGATGCGGACGGCACCGTTCTGGCAGAGCTGACCGACACGGAAGATCTCCGCAGCTTTTACGAAAAGCTCATCCGGCTGGGCGATGACATCGGCGAAGCGGGGCAGGCCAAAGCATATTACGATGCCTACATCGGGAAATTCGGAGAAAACGCCGGCGTGACCTTCTCGGACGGCGTCATTCAGTTTGAGAGCGACGAGGCGAACAAGCAGGCAATGGAATACTGGGCGGAGGGGATGCGTCTGGTGACGATCCGGATCCGGAACGGGTTCCGGCTGCGGAATCTGGTCTACGCGCCGGTACCGAAGGTCTTTTCGGTATACGGCAATTACCGGTTTGACGACGCGCTCTGCGAATGACGGCGGAATCCGGCAGCCCTTTCCGGAAGAATGACTGACAAACTGACGCCCGCCGCGGGATCATCCGCGGCGGGCGCTTTTGCTTGTTGAGATGGGGTTATACAGCAGTTTTTTCTTTTAGGGGGAAGCCCGCGGCGGGACTCTTATCCGGTCCGGAGAATTCCGCGCTCTGCGGAGCGCGACCGGAGGCGCGGCTCCCCCGTTTGCAGGTTACTCCGCTTCCCCGCGGAGCTTCATGATGCTGACATCGCCCGATGCCGTGTCCACCTCGATCTTGCTGCCGCCGCTGCCGCAGGTATAGGTGCCGTTTCCGGATTTTGTCAAAGGCATCTCCGACTGCACGGTGCCGGACGCCGTAGAAATATCCGCCGTGAAACCGGCGTCCTCCGGCAGATAGATGCACACATCGCCCGAAGCGGAATCCAGATTCATCTCCTGCGGGACGGCATTCAGCCGGAAGGACTGATCGCCGGACGCGGAATCCGCCGAGATTTTACCCGGCTGCTCCGCACTGATGTTCATTTTGCCGGAAGCGGTGTCCGCGCTGATGCTCTCGTTCCGGCCGGTCAGATCCACCGTGACATTGCCGGACGCCGTATCCGTCTTGATGACGCGGGCTTCGCCCGAGAAAACGACATTTCCGGACGCGGCATCCGCGCGGAAGGTATCCGCAGTGCCCGTATAGCGCAGGGTTCCCGATGCCGCATCGAGGTCTACCGTTTTCGCCTTGAGGCCGGTGCAGGTCAGCTCCGCGGATGCGGTGTCCGCCGTCACGGTCTCAAACAGCGTGCCCTCCGGAACGGTAATCTCCAGCGTTTTGCTCTCGCTCTTTCTGTAATTTGTGCCGGACTTGCAGAACCGCACGCGCAGCACGCTGCCGTCCGCCCACGAATGCACCTTCAGATCGTCCTCCAGATCGGCCTTGGTGGTCTCTTTGACTGTAACGGTATCGCCGTCTGAAACCTTGACCTCCACCGAGCCGGACGGCCAGTCGATGTCCAGCGCATCAATCTTACCGGTGATCTCACAGTCGCCGGCCGTGTATTTTTCGGCGTTTTTGTATTTCACACCGGTGCCTGCCGTGATAAACCGTGCCGAGCATCCGCTCAGGCAGAACAGGGCAGCGCCCAGAAAAACAGCTGTTTTCGTCATCATTTTCATTTAGCATTCCTCCTGTGATTGTGTAACATGATACCGGGGACTGCGAACAGCAGCCCGAGCACAAAGCAGCACACCGCCGTCATCGTGTTGGTGCTCCAGATAAATTCCCTGCCGAACGCCTCGATGCAGAGCGCCGCGGAATTTGACGAAAGATCAAAGATCCAGCTGTAAAAGAGCAGCAGAATGCCCGCTGCGGACAGACAGACCGCAGTCTTGAGCAGGCCGTTGACCGGCAGGTATCGGATCACCAGGAACATCACCCACACGGCAGCGAGAATCGGCAGAGCGATCGACGCCGCCGTCTTGTAGTACGCGATGCCCAGTCCGTTTGTCATCCCGATGCTGAGCATCATCACCAGAAACAGCACGGTATTGATCGCAAGCACCGCCAGTCCCTTGCTTTTGCCGAGCCTTGCGGCAACCGGCTTTGCGCGGACTGCAAAGGGTGAAAAGATCACGGACAGACCAAACAGCGACGCCGTCGCCGCGATGAAGAACCAGCGGCCGCCGGAATAGATGCAGCAAACCGCCAGCAGCAACAGCAGACTGACCGTAAACGAGCTGAGCGTCCAGAGCAGCTTGTTCTCCGGTGCCAGCAGCGGCACCGCAACCAGGGAAACCGGAATCAGCATGGCCGCCAGCACGATCAGGAACCAGGTCAGCCCGCCCTGCGCCAGATTGACGATCAGGCAGATCAGCACCGGCAGCATGAAAATGCCGGCGAAGACGGTTCCGACGACTGCACTCTTGCGCCGGAAAAACCTTGCCTGGGAGGTCAGCACCTCCGCACGCTCCAGACCGAACATATTTTCAAGCGCTGTGCTGCTGCGCTCCGTTTCCAGATAGCTGCTGCAGGCCGGACACTCGTTCAGATGTGCTTCGACGGCCTGACGGCTGCTTTCGCTGCAAATGCCGTCCTGATAGAGCGGCAGAAGATCGCGGATCATTTCGCAATCATACTTCATTGTCATCCAACCTTTCTTTCAGTTTTTTTCTTGCGCGGTGATAAGTGACTCTCGCCCAGGATTCTGTCTTCTGGAAGATCTGTCCGATCTGCTGGAAGGAAAGCTCACCGAAAATCCGCAGCTCGAACACTTCCTTATAGGGCTCCTCCAGATCATGGAGTGCGAGGTGAATCCGAAAGCTCTGATCCTTGTCCGTGATGCTTTCCTCAAGCCCCGGTCCGTCATCCGGCCGGTCTTCGGGCAGCTCGCCGCCCTGTCTCGATCTGCGCCGCAATTCATCTGTATACAGATTCTTTGCAATGGTACAGAGCCACGACAGCGGCTTTGCGTCGCCCCGGAACGGCTGCTTGGAGGTCATGACACGGAAGAAGGTCTCCTGTGTGATTTCCTGCGCAGTATCCCGGTTTCCCGCCAGCGTCATCACAAAGGAATACACCTGCATATAATAGGTTTCGTAGAGCTTTTCGACCGCCTCATTCACTGTCACCGCACCTCCTTTCTTTTGCTTTCCGTAGATTAGACGGAGAAGCAGGCATTTCGTTACAAGCAATTTCAAAAAAATTTCCGGAAATTTTTCCGGGAAAACAAACCTTTCTATATCATACCAGAATTCCGCCGGAAATGCAAGCCCCGAACACCAATCAGAAACATTTGTTCGCTGTACCTGCGGTATATTTTTTCAAAAAGCCCTTGACAAATCCGTTATTATCGCGTATAATAATCTCAAATTTTCAGAAAGGCAGGTGAACACCATGAAACAGACAAGGACAGCATATCAAAGTACATATTTATCAGCAACAGAGACATGGAGTTTGCCCGCAAGGACTGACTGAATGCGTTTGTGCGGCCTTTTTGCCGCAGCTCAGATCAGAAACGGTGCGCCTCTGCGTCGATGCAGGGGCGCTTTTTTTGCGGGCGCTCCGGAAAGGAACGACCATGTTTGAAATCAAAGGAAAATTCGGCTCCGCAAAGGTCTTTGCGGAAATCGCCGAGGAAAGCGCCGTCGCACAGATCACCGAGCTGTGCAATCAGCCGGTCAGCAAGGGCGCGAACATCCGCATCATGCCGGATGTCCACACGGGCGCCGGCTGCACGATCGGTACGACCATGACCGTCACCGACAAAGCGATTCCGAATCTTGTCGGCGTAGACATCGGCTGCGGCATGGAAACCGTCAAGCTGAAGGAGAAGCACATCGAGCTGCAAAAGCTCGACAAGCTGATCTACAAGACGATCCCGTCCGGCTTCTCGGTGCGGGAGACGCCCCACCGCTTCGCAGAGCAGTTTGACCTTTCGGCGCTGTACTGCGCAAAGCAGATTTATGTACCGCGTGCGATGCAGAGCATCGGCTCTCTGGGCGGCGGCAATCACTTCATCGAGGCAGACTGCGGCGAGGACGGCAGCATCTATCTTGTCATCCACTCCGGCTCGCGGCATCTCGGCGTCGAGGTTGCGCGGTACTACCAGGAGGAGGCATACCGTCAGCTCAGCAGCGCCTCCGCGGACGAAGTGCAGGCGCTGATCGCCGCGCTCAAGGCGGAAGGCCGGGAACAGGACATCCAGAAGGCACTGAAGGCGCTCAAGACACAAAAGCACACGGATGTCCCGAAGCATCTGGCCTACACGGCGGGAACGCTCTTTGCGCAGTACATCCACGACATGAAGCTGACGCAGCAGTTTGCCGCACTGAACCGCCGCGCCATGATGGATGAGCTGATCCGCGGCATGGGACTGCACATCGCAGAGCAGTTCACGACGGTCCACAATTATATCGACACGGAGCATATGATTCTGCGGAAGGGCGCTGTCTCAGCGCGTGCCGGCGAAAAGCTGCTCATCCCGATGAATATGCGCGACGGCAGCCTGATCTGCACGGGAAAGGGCAACGACGACTGGAACCAGTCCGCCCCGCACGGTGCCGGCCGGCTGATGTCCCGCAGCGCAGCAAAGGCCTCGTTCACCGTCTCGGAGTTCAAGAAGCAGATGGCAGGCATCTACACGACCTCGGTCGGCAGCGGCACGCTCGACGAATGCCCGATGGCCTATAAGCCCGCGGAGGCGATCATCGGCTGCATCGGCGACACCGTCGAGATCGACGAAATCATCCGCCCGATCTACAATTTCAAGGCAGGTGCAGAGGAATGAAACAGTTTGTACCCTATGAAAAAATGAGCAAAAAGCAGCGGCAGGAGATCGACCGGCAGCGCCGCGGAAGCTGGCGGGGACTTTCGCCCGTCACGCGCATCGCGGAGACGGACAAAACGCGCTATTCGCGCAAGCTCAAGCACAAAAAGGCGGCGTTTCCGGCGGACTGACCGCGGCACAAAACGGCCGGCGGTTAAACCGAAGCTTTTGAACGGGCTTTTTGCGGGGAGCCCGCGCCGGCATTGATCTAAAGCTTTCCGCCAGCCCAAACTAAAGTTTTTGTCGAGCTTTTTGAAAAAAGCTCGCGGGGTTGAGGGGCGCCGCCCTGCGATAGAGGGCGTCCCCCTAAAAAGACTGCGCTCCCTTTTTTCCGACAGAAAGGACCGGGCAGAGCATACGCTCTGCCCGGTCCCTTTTTGCTTTGGGAATCAGAACTCTACAGGCCAGCCGTGGCGGATATTGTCAGGGTTGTCGTAACCGACAAGGTCGGTGTCAGCCCAGTCAACATCGTCGAAGCCGGCGTTGTACTTGAGGTTGAAGTAGCTCAGGATCATCGTTGCGTCGAGCGCGCTCAGGCGAGACTTGCCGTCCGCATCCAGGTCCTCATCTCCGCAGCAGACATCCGAGACGAAGAATCTCAGCTGATCGAACTCGGAGCCGAGGGACGGATCCAGTTCTTCAAAGGTCAGGTCGTCGAAGCCCGCATTGTACTTGAGCATGAAGTATGTCAGTACCAGGTTTGCATCGAAGGCCGTGACATGGTTGTCAAGGTCGGTATCGCCCTTGACGCCGATGAAGATCTCGTGCGTGCCGACTTCAATCTTCGCACCGTCCGCCACCTTGTACTCCGCGTTGGTGATCTCGGAGGTGTTCAGGTAGAACTTCAGGCTGTACTTGTTCTTGTGTGTCGCAGCGAGCTCGTTGGCAGCAGTGTAGCTGTCGCCGAACTGCGCCTTGATCTCGTTGGTCCAGACATCGTAAGCACTCTGCTCGCTCTCGTCTGTGTGCGTAAACGCGGTGACATCGAGCATCTTGGTCTCGAACGCCATGGCCTCGGTAACCGGCAGCTTATCGGCATTCGGATCATACAGCGTATCGGTGAGCACCTTGCCGCTTGCATCCACAAACTGGTTGGAAGCGTTGACATAGTACTTGTAAACCATCAGCATCGTCTTCATACCGTCGAGACCGTGTGCATCCTTGAAGGAGCGCTTGTCGTGCGACCAGTAGCAGATTCTGCCGGGCTCCGTGAAGTCAACCTTGTAAGAGGTGACCACAGTCGTGACCGCAGTGGTCTTTTCAGAAGTGGTGGTCTCTTCAGAAGTGGTAGTCTCTTCAGAAGTGGTAGTCTCTTCAGAAGTTGTGGTTTCTTCAGAAGCGGTGGTCTCAGTCGTGGTCTCGGTGGTTTCGGTAGACTCGGTCGTAGTCACGATGGGTTCGGTGTCGACCGTGGTAACTTCGACGATGACCGCACCGTCAACCTGTGTGACAGTCAGGTTCTTGCCGGCCGTATTAACGGCATCAACCTTGCCGTCAAACTTGACCGGGTAAGTGCCTGCCTCGTCCGGCGCCTTCTCGAAGACCAGTGTCATAACCTTCGTCTTAGCACCGCTGCCCGCCTGGACATCCGCACCGTTTGCCTCAGCCCAGACAGCGACACTCTTGCCGGTGTTCAGCGTCGGCTCACCGGTGTAACCGTCAGCCCAGACGATGTCCTTCAGCTTCAGGCTGGAGTCAATGTCGAATTTTGCAGTAAAGCCTGCGGTACCCTCGTCGCCCTCGACATAGACCGGAACTTCGATATCCGGCGTGCCTGCTGCGGCCGTGACCGTGTCGATGGTCCATGTGACCTTGCCGGCAGGCTTGTCGGTGACAACAACCTTGCCTTCCTCTGTCGTCAGTGTCAGGTTGTCGCCTTCGGTGTTGACCACTTCGAGCGAAGCAAACTTGACCGGGTAAGTGTCGGCCTCGTCCGGCGCCTTCTCAAAGACCAGTGTCATGATCTTCGTCTTTGCACCGTTGCCGGCCTTCTTGTTAGAGCCGTTCGGCTCTGCCCAGACGACGATGTTCTTTGCCGTGTTCACCATCGGCTCACCGGCATAACCGTCCGCCCAGACAACACTCTTCAGCTTCAGATCGGAACCGGTGTCAAATCTGACCACGAATCCGGAAGTACCCTCGTCGCCCTCGACATAAACCGGGACTTCCACATCCGGCGTACCGGCTGCGACTTCCGCCTCGCCGATCGACCATGCGGCCTTGCCGGCGTTGGCGACCTGATCCACGGTGACTGCACCGTCGATCTGCGTGACAGTCAGGTTCTTGCCGGCCGTATTGACCGCATCGACCTTGCCGTCAAACCGGACCGGGAAGGTGCCCTTCGTGTTCGGTGCCTGCTCAAAGACCAGCGTCATGACCTTCGTCTTGGCGCCGCCGCCTGCCTGCACATCCGCACCGTTTGCCTCAGCCCAGACCGCAACACTCTTGCCGGTGTTCAGCGTCGGCTCGCCGGTGTAACCGTTTGCCCAGACAATATCCTTGAGCTTCAGATTGGAGTCAATGTCAAATTTCGCCGTGAAGCCTGCGGTTCCCTCGTCGCCCTCGACATAGACCGGAACCTCGACATTCGGCGTGCCGCCCTTGACCGTCACCTTGTCAATCGACCATGTGACGCTGCCGGCCGGCTGCTCTGTCGTCGTCGTGGCCTGAGCAGGCTGCACAACGAGCTTCAGACCGTTGAACACATATTTCAGATCCGGCACTTCGTTGACGCCGCCCTCCGGACGGATGCTCACATCGCCCTTGCGGTTCGCGTTCAGATCCATGAGGAACGAGTCGCCCTCTGCTGCGTTGTCCGGAATGGTGACCGTGAACGAGTAGATCACCGAGTTGTCCTTCGCCTTCTGGTTGTGGCCTTCCGTGCAGGTCCAGACCAGTGCAAGATCGTCCGCATTCCACTCAAACGATGCTTCATATGCGTCGCCTGCCGTTGCTCTCTTTGCGAGATTCAGCTTGCTGTCCACACTGAAGTACAGCTGT
>JAILIG010000166.1 GCA_024695445.1 Oscillospiraceae bacterium | reverse complement strand
CCCTGATGCTTTGCGCAAGCCGCACCTCAAACGGGGTGCGGCTTTTCTTTGCCCAAAAATTTTTTTGAAACAGGTGTAATGTTTTCCGGTATTTCCTGTCTGAATAGATAAGAAGCGAATATTCGCCCTTCTGCACAAAGCAAAACCGTTTGTTGTTGATTTTACAGCTTGATTTTCCTGTATCTAAGTGATACAATGAATATGAGGATTTCACAAGGGGCGGCTGTGTTCGGGTTCAGCTGTCTGTTTGTGCAGTCTTTTCTCAATCATCCATATCTACATAAGGAGGTTTTTCATATGAAACGCAAACTGTTCTCACTCGTCCTGAGTACCGTTCTGGCGGGTTCGGCAGTGACCCCGTGTATTGCAGCCGCAGCCTCTGCTGAAAGTCTTGCCGAAATCATAAGGGCAGGTCTGCCGGATGAAGTGATCCCGGCCGAAACGCCGACTGAAGACTGCATCTCCTATCACTGCGAATATCAATACGAAGGCGTCGCAGTCACCTGCGAGGACATTGAAGCACTGAAAAAAGACGGCTTGAACGGCATTCCGGTCGAATGGTCGGACGGCATCTGGTCAACCTATTGGAATCCGGCCGGTGCAGAGTTCCTGCTTCAGCCGCTCGAAGGACTCTCAAAGGAATTCGGTGATTTCCTGAAATATGAGGGCGGTATACCGGACGGTGCAGAAGATATGGCTTTTACACTGCCGGAGGAATATACTGACCTTGACGAACCGGTCTATGTGCTGTATGCGCCGAAAACGGACACCGGCCGTCTGGATGCCGCGCTTGCCGCTGACAGCAGCGTCACGGTGATCGGTGCGCTGTTCTGCGGTATGCTTGACCCAATGGAATATATAGGACCGCTTTTCACGATCGTCGCAGAAGACGGCGTAAACCTGACGCCGGAATTCTTTGGCGAATATGCACCGTATGCTTCATTTGACCCCGTTGAAAATGCATGGAATATCCCCCTTGCCGTCGACGAGAACACAACACTTGAGGAGGCACTTGTGATTCAGAAGCAGATCGCCGCAATGGACGGGATCAGGAGTGTTGGTATGCTCGGGATGTGTCTGGAATCACTGGAAAACCCCGTAACCACAACAGCAAAGAATATTCCGTTTACGCCGAAAGCACTGACAGGCGATGTGGACGGCGACGGCAAGGTGACGGCGTTTGACGCCTCGCTGGCGCTGACCGGCTTCAACGAAGCCACGGTCATGGGCTACGAGCCGGAGGAGCGCACGCTGACACCCGCACAGGAACAGATCGCCGATGTGGACGGTGACGGCGAACTGACCGCCTTTGACGCCTCGATGATTCTCACCTACTTCAACATGAAGTTCAACGGCGGTTATGATGATTTGACATGGGCAGATGTCCTGCCGGAAGCATGAGAGCCACCCTGCCGGAGTAAAGAGCCACTTGGCAATATCTGCTCTAAGATTGTGTATGCCGCTCAAGCTGCCATAGCCGCACTGGCATTTTGCCCACCCTTGCCGGCAACTGCTCACGGGCACTGCCCGGGAGGAAATAAGCCCGCCCGAATATGCAATCAGACGGGTTCTTCATGTGATTGTGGAAGTGTGCCCGTCCTTGTACCACACAGTATTGCTACGCACGCATATTAAATTATGTCGATTGGAACTCTGCGCCGCATATGAACTGAAAAGTTGACACATGCAGCAACTTTTCCCATCAGCGCCGAAGTCATCCCCATAAAACACAAACCAGTGCCAAGATTTATTCAAGGCACTGGTTTTCTTTTGCCATTCATTTGTAAGCTGGGAATCTATAATATGACGATCTCGATACCGTATCATTTACTTGCCCTGATTGGAGCATATTTTGCTATAATGCCTGCCTTCATTTCATTAATCGGCGTGTGCAATGCGCTCACCTTTTTCTCAAACTCACGAACATCTTGAAGTGTCGGTTCATTTCTTCGCAATGCTTTGTTTTGATCTGTTACTCTTTTTTGAAGCGGTTTTGTAAATGCGTCAAATTCATCCACTGCTTCTTGCGGATAATTCAGATCACGGATATTCTTCCGGTCATGATTGATTTTGTCATCAAATCGCTTCTTGATTCTACCAATCTCGTCGAGAAGGCTGTCTTCAGACAAGTCGCTGAACAGCTTTTTACAGGTCCGATCAGAACAGCATGTTTCTTCTGAAGTGCTGCAAAAAAGTGTTCCGCACACCTTGCATTTATTGATATGTAAACCCGCTGCATAAATGGCTTCCATAAATTCTATCAAAAACGAACAGCAAAGAAGGTATTGCGGCTCAACACTGTGATAGAGTTTACCGTCTAGTTCTGTACAGTAAAGCGGATACTTTCCGATTTGTTCTTTTCGAGTCCCAGATGCATATAGATGAAGTGCCTTTCCCATCTGCCGATATTGCGGGTGCAGATTACGGCTCATATATTTTCTGACAAAACACAGCCATAGAGTACGGCAGAAATGATGATTGTGATATGCCGAAAAATCATAGAAAGCATCCGTCAAGAATCTCCATGCTCTCTTATATCGCTTTTGAACCGGATATTCTTTCACATAAGCGTGGAACACTGGCTGATTCTTTTTTGATCTATAACATTTTTCTGAAAGCCGGCATAATTCCTCGAACACGGCTTTATTCGCTGCTAACATACAGATCAGCTCGTACATCACTATAAAACTGATGATGTATTCTTTCGATTGCTCTGTTCGATAATGTAACTGCCGCTTCGGTATATCAAATCGGTAATATATCATAGCCCCTGCCCCTTTCTATATCATCAAGTATATCATATTTCAATCATGAAATCAAGAAATTGTCCTTAAAAAAGTTATGAAAAGTAATCGAAATGACATGAAATCACAAAATGAAAAAATAATTTCCAATGCATCATGTGTTCATGATGGAAATATGGAATTGAATATGCTATGCTGGAACACGAAAGGAGTGATCGCAATGAGCGACGACAAGTTACACCCAAGCCCGCCGAAAGCTGAACCAAAGAGCAGCAAATCACTGAAACTGATCAAGATGGATGAGATTCAGGCAACGGAAACTGCATGGCTCTGGTTTCCGTATATCCCATACGGGAAAATCACGATCATACAGGGTGACCCGGGCGAGGGCAAGACCACGCTGGTTCTGAATCTTGCGGCAAGCCTGACGCGCGGCGAAATCCCGGACACAGGTGAGCCGTGCGTGCCGGTCACGGTGATCTATCAGACAGCGGAGGACGGGCTGGCGGATACAATCAAGCCGCGGCTCGATTCTGCGAATGCAGACTGTCGGCGCGTACTCGTGATTGACGAAACAGAAAAGTGTATCTCCATGACCGACGAACGGCTTGAGGAAGCAATCAAAAAGTCCGGTGCGAGATTTGTCATTCTCGACCCGCTGCAAGCCTATCTCGGCTCGAATGTGGATATGCACCGCGCCAATGAAATCCGTCCGGTGATGAGCCATCTCGGCAACATTGCGGAGAAATACGGCTGTGCGATTGTTCTCATCGGGCATATGAATAAGGCTGCGGGCATGAAAGCATCCTATCGCGGGCTTGGCAGCATTGATCTTGCGGCGGCTGCGCGGAGCGTGCTGATTGTGGCGCGGGACAAGGATCATCCGCAGATTCGCGTTGTCATCCAGACGAAAAGCAGCCTTGCGCCGGAGGGCAAACCTGTGGCATTCGAGCTGGACGAGCACAACGGCTTTCATTTCATCGGTGAATATGACATCGACCCGGACGATCTGCTCATGGGCATCGGCAGCAAGACAAAGGTGAAGCTGGCGATTGATCTGCTGCAAGCGGAGCTGGAAGGCGGCGCGGTTCAGCCGCAGAAAATGATTCTGGCAAAAGCCGGATACAGCGGCATCTCCAAGCGCACGCTGGACGAAGCAAAAAAGGTGCTGGGCGTGCAGTCAGTCAAGAAGTCCGACGGCTGGTATTGGTCGCTGCCGGAGGGCAAGGATGCAACATTGCAAGATTGCAGCGGTTAGAAAACCTGCAATGTTGCAGGATTTTATAAGAACTGCAATCTTGCATCCTTGCAATCTTGAAGGGAGGAACTCTTAAAATGCAGACAAAAGAAGAAATCGTATCCGAGATCATCTCACTTGTCACGCAGCTTGCGGATACGCAGGAAACGGAGCAAGCCGATCAGACCGTCGAGATGCTGACGATTCGGGAATGCACGGAAGTCATCCGCGGTCTGTCCGAGCATACAGTACGGATTTTGATTTCACAGGGCAAGCTGCCCTGCGTGCGGACAGGACAGGGACTGCGCGGCAAAATCCTGATCAACAAAGCAGACCTGATTGCATATTTCAACCGGCAGACCGCAAAGAAACATATCGTACAGAAGGGGGAATGACAGATGCGAGCCAAGCGCGTATCCGGCGAGGTGTTCCCTGTTTATCTCACCGCTGAAAATGTGAACGCCATGCTCGCCGTATTCGACGAGCTGATTCAGGCGGACGCGGACAATTACATGGCAAAATCCGCAGCGAAGCTGAAAGCAAAGGTCTTGCAGCACGGCAGAACCTTTTACGATCACAGAGAGTGCAGCGTTTCGATTTACTTTTTTCCGTCCGAGATGATTCCGCTTGTAAAAATCCTGCTGCTGATGCTGACACTCATGCAGCCGGTGAAAACGGACTATTATCCGATGATCGGAAAAGTGAAAAAGCAGCGGCAAAATCCGAATCAGAATATTTCTTTTTCAGCCAAGCCGCCGTCAGAATAGGGAGGAATATATCATGCCGAAAGGTATCCGAAAAGCATCACCGAAAAACATTCTCAGCGAGATCGAAAAGCTGAAATCGGGCGTGCAGCAGAGAGAACAGATGATTGACAACTGCAAGCGGGAATGTTCCGAAAAGGTCAAAGCATGGCGGCATGAAATTGCTGTGGAGCAGTCGCAGATCCGGAAGCTGAAACGGGACTATGACACGGCGCTGCTGGAAGAACAGAAGAAGATGGTTTCTGCGATTCTGTTCAGCTCGCACTTCACTGCCGATGAAATCAGCGATGTGGTTCTTGCCGTTGAACTGCTGTTTTCGTGTCCTGACCGTCGGGTGGAAGCAATCGGAATCGTGCAAAAGCTTGCAGACAAGCATCACAGCGCGGCAATCCGCAATGCGGTCAACGATGTTGAGCTGCCGGACAAAAAAACAGGCAGGGGTTCGGGGCTTTCCCCGGGCAGCGGAGCTGCTGCACTTTGCAATCCCGGCAATCTATACATACCCGATTCAGAAACGGAGACGCTTTGAGCGCATCCGTTACTGATATTGGGTTCTTCGCCGGGGACAGTGTACCGCACATTCATAAACATGCCGCATCGTACCCGTCTGAAAAAGAAAACAAAAGAGGATGAACGCAGAAAATGGAATCATTCAGCATCAGCCTGACGCTTGCAAAGGCGAGCGCCGTTCACGGCGGAAACACCGATCACAACAACCGCGTGTTTCAGTCGGCGAATGTCTCTCCGGAGCGCACGCCGCAGAATGTCAGCTACAAAGTGCAGCCGATTGCGCAGGCATATCAGGCGCTGTTTGGTGAAGCTGTCGCAGAATACAATGCACAGCAGAGCAGACCGTGCCGCCGCATCAAAGATTATCTTGCGCACATTACCGAGAGCAAGCGGGAAGAACCGTATTATGAAATTGTTGTGCAGTTCGGCGACTGTCAGACCGTGCCGTTTGGCAGCGAGCGCCGGAAAACGGCAGCGGAAATGCTGCACGAATATATGAAATCCTTTCAGCGCCGCAATCCGAATTTATATGTATACAATGCGGTCATGCACATGGACGAAGCCACTCCGCATCTGCATATCGACTTCATCCCGTTTTACACGGAGAAACGGCAGCGCGGTCTGTCAAAGGGTGTGTCGATGCGCGCGGCATTGATCGAGCAGGGCTACAAGCCGCAGCACGGGATGAATCAGCTCGAACAGTGGGAAGCATCCGAGCGGGAGAAAATGGAACGCATCCTGCGCAGCTTCGGATTTGCGCGGGATGACAAACATCTGCACAGGGCGCATCTCGATATAGATGAATACAAAACCCGTCAGGATGCAAGGCACATGGAATCGCTGCTGCGTCGGCTCCATTCCGTGCAGCCCGCAGATCAGACAACGGATACCATAATTCGCTTGCGCAAGGAGCTGCATTCCGCTGCGGAAACAGTCAGAAAGCTCGAAACGGAAAAGCAGTCGCCGTTTCAGATGTTTTACTATTCCTCGGATGACAAATTGATGTATATGCAGAAGGAGCTGAAACGGCGCGGGATTCCGTTCCGCGAAGCGGACAACGGTTTGGAAGCACAGGCATGCTTTGTCCGTGAGATTCGTGAAATCGAGCAGGGCTATCAGTCACCGGCGGCATCTCTGCGGGCAAAGCTGCGGGATGATACCGATTATTTGCTGATGCAGTCCGTGACATTTGAAGATTTCATTGAGCGGATGCAGAAGAAAGGGTATACAATCAAAGCGGGCAAATATCTTGCCGTGCGCCCGCAAGACGGCGAACGCTTCATCCGTTTAAAATCACTTGGAGCGGATTACTGCGAGCGGGCGCTCCGGCGCAGACTTCGCAACAAACTGCGGTATGAGCAGGAGCTGGATGCAATGGTCAAAGAAGCGATACAGGCAAAGTCGCCCAATACCATTGTGCTGAAAACGGCGCTGTATTATGTCATCAGCTTTCGCAAGGACATTCTCCCGATGCGCCGCCGTGAGGAAAGCCAGCCGTATTCGTGGAAGAATGATGCAGTGCTGGATCGGATTCTTGCATTCAACGATGCACTGAATCAGTGCGAAACGCTGCAATCCATCCGGCGCGAAATGGCGGAGCTGGAAAAGAAAGCGGCAGACGCGGCGAAAGCGGAGGAGGATACCGCAGCGCATCTGCGCTTTTCGTACAAGCTGCAGGAGTGCATCGGCGTCGTGTATGAGGGCAAGGGGTCGGAGCATTATACACGCGCCGCGGCAGAAGCAGTCTTGCGGGATTATCCGTCGATCACCCGTTCCAGATACAGCAATATCACCAGAATGGTCGAATGTGCAGAGCAGGATATGCAGTCTGCAGCTGCAAAACATCAGAAAATCCGCGCTGTGCTGAAAGAAAAAGCTGATTTGCTCGAAACCGGTGAGCATATTCTGGGCGGCGGTCTGGTCGCGGAGCTTGCCGCAGAGGAAACCCGCAGGCGGCAGTCCGATACCGTGCCGAACGGCTATATACGCAGCGACGCAATCCGCCGCTGACTGCATAAAGGCGCGGATTTGTACCATACTACATATATACAAATCTTGGAGGGATGACAATGAAGAAGCAGGATTCACCGGCGCTCCGATTGGAAAAGCAGACGCTGACGGCATGGGTGCAGATTCTCTACCGCAGCGGCATGATCGACGCGGCACGGCTCGGGCGCATGATCACGCTGATCGGGCAGATGACGGAGAACAGAACGGAGCAGGCGGCGGAACAGCGCTGACAGGTTTTGCAGCATTTGTCATACAGATCGCAAAAACTGCATGAAAAAAGTATTGCATTTTCAGATCAGATATGTTATACTATTGTCATACAGGTTCCAGAAATTGTATGAAGAAAGCGGCGATCATATGACAAAAGCTGAAATTGCAAACAAAGTCCTGTCTGAAAAAAACAGCATTGCGGATACCGGTGCCTTTCTTGCCGCCGGTCTCAGCCGTTCGGATGTCAGCCGGCTGGTGCACAGCGGTGTGCTTGTGCGCATCCGTCACGGGCTGTACCAATCCGCGGAGAATACCGATCTATCGGAAGCAGCGTATCTGTCACGGCTGATTCCGGAGGGGATTCTCTGCGTGGAATCGGCGCTGTTCCATTACGGCTATTCGGATTTCACGCCGCGGGAATGGTCGCTTGCCGTTCCGCGGGCGATTTCGCAGCGAAAAATCAAATCCTGCACCGTGCCGGTTCATGTTTACTATATCCAGCCGGATGTTTATGAACTCGGCAGAACGCAGGCTGCCTTCGGCGGCACAGTGCTTTCCGTTTACGATAAGGAGCGCACGGTCTGCGATTGCTTCAAATATCGCACGAAGCTGGATCCGGAGCTATTCGCAAAGGCGGTTCACGCCTATGCCGCCGACCCGAAAAAAGACCTTGCCAATCTCAGCAAATACGCAAAAATGATGCGGATTTATCAATCCGTTACAGATATGATGGAGGTGTTGCTTAATGGCTGATCCCGGTGCATCTGTGCTCGCAAGGCTGCGGAATAAGGCACAGCAGACCGGCAGAAGCAATCAGCTTTGTATGCAGTTATTCTGTCAGGAGGAATTTCTCCGGCGGCTGGCAGCGTCCGAATATGCCGGAAACTTCGTGCTGAAGGGCGGTCTGTTTCTCTATACGCTGACGGAATACGACAGCCGCGTGACCGTTGATGTTGACTTTCTGCTGCAAAGGATTCCCAATACGCCGGAAAAGCTGCGGGAGATTCTCAGCCGGATCATCGCGGCAGATACCGGAAACGACTTTCTCACATTTGAGATTCGGGATATTCAGCCGATCTCGCTGCATAAGCAGTATCCCGGCATCCATGCTGACCTGATCGCGCATATCAAGAATACACGCACGCCGTTCGGCATTGATTTCGGCTTCGGGGATGTCATCGTTCCCGGCGCGCAGAAGCGTCCGATTCTGACGCAGCTGGATGATTTCCCGCCGCCGGTCGTGCAGACCTATTCGATTGAAACAACCGTCGCCGAAAAGCTGGATGCCGTCCTGAGCCTGATGGATTTTTCCACCCGCATGAAGGACTATTTTGACATCTGCTATCTTGCGGAGCATTTCGATTTTTCCGGCAGCATCCTGCGTGAAGCATTGCAAAAGACCTTTGCCAACCGCAGCCGTGCATTCTCAGTCCCGCAGTTTACGCAGATGCTCTCCTTTGCTTCCGATGAAATGATGCAGCGGAAATGGACGGCATTCTGCAAAAAGATACATGTCACAGAGCCGTTTTCTGCTGCGCTGAAAACGATTGGGGCATTTTTGAAGCTGCCGTTTCAGGCGGCTGTGCAGGGCAGCGAATTTGACCTGAATTGGTCGGCAGAGCGGCAAAGTTGGTCATAATGCTTTTTGACATATGGAAACAGGCAGTCAATCCGGCTGCCTGTTTTTTCCAAATAGCCAAAATCGCTTGACAAACCATGTTTGTCATGATATAATCAGTGTAATGATACCATACCGGAAAGGAAGACGGAACAATGGATATTTACAGTACGGCAAACCAGATGAAGCTGGAACGAAAAACCATTTTCGATATGCCGATGCGCGTGACCTTCTATGCCCGCGTTTCGACGACCCGCGAGGAACAGGAAAACTCCATCGAAAACCAGATTGCGTTCTTCACGGACATGATACAAAAGAACGAGAACTGGGAGTATATCGAGGGCTATATTGACCGCGTGCGCGGCGAATCCGCGGAAAACCGTGCGAGCTTCATGCGCATGATCGAGGACGGCAAGACGGGCAAGTTCGACCTGATTCTCACAAAAGAGGTCAGCCGTTTTGCGCGTAATACCGTGGACAGCCTGACTTATACCCGCGATCTGCTCCGCGCCGGTGTCGGCGTATTCTTCCAGAACGACAACATCTGCACAATTGACACGGACAGCGAGCTGCGCCTGACGATCATGTCGAGCATCGCGGCGGACGAGGTACGCAAGCTCTCCGAGCGCGTCAAATGGGGGCATAAGCGTGCGATCGAAGCCGGTCATGTCATGGGAAACAACCGCATTTTCGGCTATGACAAGCAGAACTGCCGTCTTGTCATCAATGAAGCGGAAGCGGAGATGGTACGCATCATCTTCCAGCTATACAGCACCGGCGATTACAGCAGCCGCAAAATCGAGCGTATTCTCTACGAGAAGGGCTACCGCGGACGAAACGGCACGCGCATCCATCACAACACGATCACCGGCATCATCCAGAATCCGAAATACAAGGGCTGCTATTGCGGAAACAAGGTCAGAATCGTCGATCACCGCACGCGCGAGCAGCGTTTCCTGCCGGAAGAAGAATGGGTGGTCTACAAGGACGAAACCGGCGAGACCGTGCCCGCAATCGTCAGCGAGGAGCTTTGGGAGAAGTGTTATCAGATTTTCCGCGAGCGCAGCGATGCCATCAAATCGCGGGAGCGTTCCTTCAAGGATAAGAGCGTATTCACCGGAAAAATCTGGTGCAAGGCGCATGACAAGCCCTATTGGCGCACGAGCTATTCCAACAGCGTATCCAAAGGCGAACCGGTGTATCAGTGGATTTGCAGCGAGAAAAAGCGCTCCGGCGCGAAAAGCTGCGCATCCTTTGCAATTACGGAAGCAGACCTCTATCAGATGCTCTCGGAGCATTTCCAGTCGATTGCGGGAAACATCGAGCAGTATGTCAGGGATTTCATGCGCATCTACCGTGAAAGCAACCGTGAAGCGGGCATTCAGAAGCAGATCAACGAACTGAAAGCGCGGCTGACAAAGGAAACTGCCAAGCGCGAAAAGCTGCTTGACCTCTGCACGGACGGCATGATCTCGAAGGCGGAATTCCGCAAGCGCAATGACAGCGCGAATGTCCTGATTGCGCAGCTTGAGGACGACATCCGTGCGCTGGAACAGAAAGCGGTGGACACCGCTGACTGTGCAAAAGAAATGGCAAAGATCGAAGCCTACTTTCGCACGATGTATAACCCTGACCGGCAGATGACAAAGGACGAGGTTGACGAAATGGCAAAGGCGATCATTGACCGGATTGACGTCGTGCCGGTGAACGAGAAAACCATGAAATTGGAGGTCAAACTCAAAACAGACCTCTACGCGGAAATCACGTATCTGCGTGCCGGAGGACGTTATGCGCGACGCTCCGGCGGCATCAGCAAGAAAATGATCGACGCTTACAAGATGCAGTAATCGGCTGCATCAGCAGTAAAGCGGCACTGTGAAGGATTCGCAGTGCCGCTTTATGTCATTTTTTGTCTGCCAGCCCTATTTGAGGCGGAATGCCCTTCATGGCATAGAATTCTGAAACCAACAGATTGAAAAGATCGCTGTTTGAAAGCTTGTTTTCGCCGCGGTCCGGCATATGTTCGATCGCAGTTCGGATGGAACGCTCAACGGCCGAAGGAGAATTGCTGTTGTATTCAGAAATAATGTCATAGAGCCGGCTTGTGCAGGAGTGCCACTCGCACTTTTGGGAAACGATCAGATACAGTCCTTGCTGAATATAGCTGTATCCCGTCAAGCGAGGCGGAATGCCGGATCTGTGCAGCAGAGTATTGATAATAAACATATCACACTCGTAATAGCTCTGCTGTATCATAGATACAAACGGGGAGTGACTTTTCAAGAAGAAATCAGCAAACGACTCGGAATGCTCCGCGCTTCTCCAGAATTTAACCTCTTTATAATCGAGCTGGGCATTTGACAGCGGATCGTTTTCTTCCTCAATGACATAGATTTCCATGGAGAAAACGGCGAGCAGCTTTTTGATAAAGTCTGCAAAATCCAGCGTCGGAAAAGTCGGATCCAGAATGAGTACATCCGGGTGTTCATGCCGAATGAAGAATTCCAGGTTTTCCTTGGTCTGAAGGACATGAAAAACCCAGTAGCCGTGACTTTTCAGCTGGTCAGCAAGTGTAATTGCAAATTTTTCGTTTCCTGTCCCGATCAGGACGCGAACTTGCTTTGGATTAAATGCCATTTTACTGATCTCCTGGCTTGTCTTCGGTCGTGCCGTTTGTGTTTTATTCTGAAGCCGGCGGCGTACCGAGTTTATTTTCTTCTATGATACCGGCAAGGAATAACAGGATGCGCTGCAGATCTTCTGTGGTAATCAGATTGTCATAGCAGCAGTTTGCATTAATCTTGCCTGCGGTTGTAAGACGAATCTCCGAATCCTCGGCGAGATACCGTGCGAGCATGATACAGTCGGCAATCATGACGGATCCGTTGCAGTCCACATCGCCGTATTTCACGACCGGAGCATCGGTACTGTCATTTGTGTCATCCGGTTCGGTCGTAGTGGTTGTTGTTGTCGTGGTGGTCGTGGTGGTTGTAGTCGTAGTGGAATCCGACGGTCCGCCCGACGAATTCTGGCCGCCCGGCGCAGGATTTGCGGAAATGGAGCCCTTTCCGGTCGTGCCGTCCGGCTCTGTGCCGTAAATCAGCACACCGTTTTCATAGACCGGAACATTCGGTGTCTTGACATTGTCCGTTGTTCCGAGTCCCTTTGCCGAGTAGTCGTTCGTGGCATCCCAGCCCTTGCCGTAGCCCGGATAAACCAGAGCCAGAATGATTTCGCACTGGTGCTGGCCTTCGGAGATCGGCATGAACGCCCGGCCGTCCGGGAAGGTGATCTCAACATAATAGATATTGCCGCTGTACTGCTTCGGCTTGGAGATTTCCGCCGATTTGACGCCGTCCGCCGAGTACATACCGGTCTGGTCGCGGTCACAGCGCATCTCGATACTGGTCGGATCAAGGCCGGCACTGACGATTTCGCTGAGGTCCATATAATACCGGATGGAGATGTTGTCCACAATGCGGGCCGGCCATGCAGTGTGATTGGTGATCTTGAGGCTGAGGGTGGAACCGCCGCTGTCGTGGGTTCCCTTTGCCTCGACAAACAGTTCATCCTCGCGGGTTTCGGCGGGCGGGAAGGAAGGATCGCTCTTTCCTCCGTATTTGTCGAGCATCTTGCAGAGCATTGCCGTGTAGCCGGCATTGTAGTCCGTTGCAACCTCGTTGCAGATGTAGTCGCCGCGGTCGTCGTTGAAGGAGCCGTCCTGCTTCGGGCCGCCGACCAGTGCGCCGTAAAGAATATGGCGGTTCAGTGTCGGGGTTTTCTCTGCGTTTTTCCAGGAACCGTGAGCGGTTCTGTGGTGACAGCATTTCGGGGAGTTTTCCGCGTAGCCGACCACATAACACTGCTTGGTCGGATTGTCGCCGAGTGCGAAGTTGACCTGCTTTTCAGCCAGCGCCATATATTTGTCGCAGTCCGCGTCATCCTTGAAAAGTGTGTCGCAGGCGTAAGCGCAGGTGAAAGCGAAGGAATTTGCATGACGCAGGCAGCCCCAGTTCTGAACATAGATCAGGCCGCCCGGAACGGTGTCTTTGGACTGGAGCCAGTAGTCAAGGTGACGCTTGGCCTGTGTTTTCCAGGCTGAGTCGCCGGTGTTGACGGCGTAGAGAATGGTTGCACCCTGCTGGACATCGTCCCAGCACTGGCACCAGGAATACTTCAGCATATCGCCCTGGCCGAGCTCGGTACCGAGACTGGACTTATAGGATGCAGCCTTGTCGAGATAGCTGTTGTCCTTTGTTGCCATATACAGCCAGTTCGCACAGAAGAACAGATCGTCATAGAACTGGCGGGATTCATAGAAGCTCTGTGCATCGGACTTGTTGTAGGTCGCATCGCTGCGGTCTGCATCCGCCATCTTGAACATATTGACTGCGTGCTCCAGATAGCTGTCAAGCACGGAGCTGTCAACTCTGCCTTGAAGTGCGCAGTAGCCTGATGCCAGAGCGGAAGCCATCTGTGCGGTAACAGCAGAACAGTTTCTGCCCTTCAGGACACCGCGGCAGCCGGCATTGCCCTGTTCCTTCATGCCGTATTCGAGCAATTCGCAGGGCCCCCACCATGTATGGTCCTTCTGGCCGAGACCGACCTGGTAGATGACGGATTCGCCGAGGTCACAGGTCACGAAGTAGTCGAGTACCCATTTCAGGTTGTTGACATAGTTTGTCATCTCGCCGGCTTTTTCGACGCCGTTCGGATAGGCGTACAGTCCCCATGCGAGCATGGAGGCCGAATAGGACATCGGCAGATTGAATTTGGCATGGTCACCTGCATCGAACCAGCCGCCGAGCAAGCCGTCCTCCAGACCTGCATCGCCGCGCCATTCCACGCGGTTCCACTCCGGCAGTTTTCCGGCCTGCTGACATTCATAGAAGTACAGCGACATCTGAATTGCCTTGGCGTAGTCAAGGTCGGCTGCACCGGCCGTACAGGGTGAAGCTACCGGAATGCCTGTTGCGAATAGAACCGCCGATGCGAGAACCGCAGTCAGGCGTTTCACTTTTTTCATAATAATCCTCCCTCTCGTCGGGCGGTTCTTTATCCGCCCATATATATTTTATTATGCCATATCATGACAGAAAAGTCAAGTATCATTTTGCTATTTTGCGGAAAAATGGCCGCACGGTACCGTGGAACAAATGAGGACTTGCTTTTTTCGACAATTTGTGATATACTAAATCGTGTATGGTCTGATGACCGCAAGACTCAAAATAGGAGATTAGAAATGGCTCGAAAAAGACATATTCGCTGGGACCGTGTGGCAGCAGTGTTCGGTCCGCTGCTTTTGCTGATTCTGCTGCTGTGCGTGTGCTGCAAGGATCGGGGGGCATCCGATGAAAGCAGTCTGACAATCCGCACAACGGATGCCAGAACGCCGGTTCCGCTTCAGACAACGGCTGATTCACAGGCAGTCCCCGTTACGAATCCCGATGTTCGGGAATATACGATTGTACTGGATCCGGGACACGGCGGAAACGACGACGGTGCCACAAACCGGGATAAAACCCGGCTGGAGAAGAATGACAATCTGCAGCTTTCTCTGGCTGTCCGGGATCATCTTCTGAAGCATCCCCATGTCCGTGTGCTGATGACGCGCGAAACCGATGTGTTTGTGGAGCTGGATGAGCGCTGCCGCATTGCAAACAGCGCAAATGCGGACTTTTTCGTCTCGATTCACCGCAACAGCGCGACGGATGGCGACGGCGTGGAGATCTGGGTGAACAATTCCGCAAAGGACAATGCAATGGACAAGCTCCTCGGCGGTTATATTATGGAAAAGCTTGATGAAGTCGGCGTTTCCAACAATCGCGGCGTGAGATACGGCTTCCGCGGCTCGTCCAGAGAGACCGTCGGCAACAACTATTATGTCAACCGGAACACGAATATGCCGAGCTGTCTGGTTGAAATGGGCTTTATGACATCCGATGTGGATAACCGGTTCTTTGACGAACGCATGGATCAGTATGCCGAAGCCATTGCATCCGCGATCATTGAAATCGGTGAGGACAAGAACCTGTATAACGCATCCGCACAGTAAACGGAACGCAAACGCCTGCCCCCGATTCACGGTCGGGGGCAGTTCATACAAAACAGAGGAAAAAGGAAGGGTACACAGTGGAAACAGTCAGTTATCAGACGCTTCGCCGGCTTGCCAAAGAGACCGGCGGAGAAAAGCAGTCGCTTGCGATTCTCGGCGACAGCGCGACACAGCAGCTTGCCGCTGCAATTCGCGGCGAGTCGGTGCGCAGAGGGTGGAAGCTCCGCATTTACGATGCGGACTACGATCAGATGGAAGCGCAGCTTCTCGATCCGGATTCTGAACTGTACCGGTTCGGGCCGGATTATATCCTGATGTTTGCCTGCACGGAAAAGCTGCGGCAGCGGTTCTGTGCAGTGCCACCCGCCGAGCGGACCGGGTTCGCTGCGCGGGAGCTGTCCCGCTTTGTTCAGCTCTGGGAGGCGGCGCATTCCCGCTGCGGTGCGAAAATTATCATGTTTGATTTCCCCGACTCCGGCGATACGGTGTTCGGCAGCTATGCCATCCGGACGCCTGCCTCCTTCGGGTATCAGCTTCGGACGCTGAACGCCATGCTCGGCGAAGCAATGGCGGCGGGGCATCCGTATGTCTATCCGGCCGCACTTTCCGCCGTTCAGACGCAGCTCGGCGAATCGGTATTCTTTGATTCCCGCAACTGGTATCTCGCCAAAATGGCGATGACGACAGATGCACTGCCGGCCGCTGCGGCAACGGTGCTTGACATTGTCACGGCGCTTTCCGGCAGCATCAAAAAATGTGTGATCTGCGATCTGGACAACACACTCTGGGGCGGCGTGATCGGAGATGACGGTATGGACGGCATCCGGCTCGGCGATCTCGGCGACGGACCGGCGTTTACGGCACTGCAGCGCTGGCTGCTGGAGCTTCGCCGCCGCGGCGTTCTGCTCGCCGTGTGCAGCAAAAATGACGAAGCCGTTGCAAAGGAGCCGTTTGAAAAGCATCCGGAAATGGTGCTGCGGCTGGAAGATATTGCGGTTTTCGTGGCAAACTGGGAAAACAAGGCGGACAACATCCGCCGGATCCAGCAGATTCTGAATCTCGGTCTGGACAGCTTTGTCTTTCTGGATGACAATCCCTTTGAGCGCGGCATTGTCCGCGAAATGCTGCCGCAGGTGACGGTGCCCGATCTTCCGGATGATCCGGCACTTGTGCCCGCGTATCTCGAATCCCTGCACCTGTTTGAAGCGGTCAGCTATTCCGGAGAGGATGCAGCCCGCACGGCGCAGTATCAGGCGGAGGCCAGCCGCACGGCGGCGCAGGAGCGCTTCGTCGATTACGACGAGTATCTCCGTTCCCTGCATATGCAGGCGGAAATCCTGCCATTTGACTCCTTCCATGCGCCGCGCATTGCACAGCTGACGCAGCGCTCCAACCAGTTCAACCTGCGCACGGTGCGGTATACAGAAGCGGAGATTGCCGAAATTGCGGCTTCCGATGACTATATCACAAGGTATATGACGCTGACGGACCGCTTCGGCGAGTATGGTCTGATCAGTCTGGTCATCCTCAAAAAGCAGGAGGATGCGCTGTTTATTGACACATGGCTGATGAGCTGCCGTGTGCTGCGGCGCGGCGTGGAATCCTGCCTGTTCAATGAGATCGTTTCGATTGCCGCAGCGCAGGGCTGCAAAAAGCTGATTGCCGAATATCTGCCGACGGCGAAAAACGCGATGGTGGCCGACTTCTATGATAAAATGGGTATGACCGCGCTCGGCGGGGGACGGTATGAGCTGGATCCTGCCTCCTATGTGCCGCAGACACATCTGATTCAGGTGTGACGAAATAACCGTGAAATTTTTTTGAAAAATATCAAAAAAGCTTGAAATGTTCGTCCGATTGTGGTATAATACACTTGTAACGATCGTTGCTTCCGCTTGGGCAACGGTCAGTCGGCTCAGCCGATTTAGAATCGCCATGCGGAGAAAGAGGAATTATTATGAAAAAGCTTACAGCACTCGCATTGATCGCAGCCGCAGCGGCAGGTACAGCGCTGGCGGTCGCCATTTGGAAGCGCAATCAGGATGAGGCTGCGCTCCGCTACGATTCCGATGACTTTGACGATGACGATGACTGCTGTGCAGAGGAAGACTGCAACGCGTGCGGCGTCTGCGAGGATGCTGCTGAGAAGGCAGAGGAAGTCGTCGAAGCCGCAGAGGATGCTGCCGAAAAGGCCGTTGACGCTGTGAAGGACGCGGCTGAGGATGTTGCCGATGCTGTGAAGGACGCAGTGGACGAGGCGGCAGACGAGTAATTCTGCACAATGAAACACGGTCAGAAACGGGATACGGACTGCTCCGCGTCCCGTTTTTTCCGTTTCGTGAAATGGATGGGAGAAAATGCAGAAAATACTGGGGTATCTGCGCCGTGCGGTGCAGGAGTACGGACTCATAGAAAACGGCGACCGGATTGCGGTCGGAATATCGGGCGGAAAGGACAGTCTGGTGCTGCTGACGGCGCTGCAAGGCTTTCAGCGGTTCGGACTGCTTGACTATTCTTTGGTCGGCATCACGCTCGATCCGCAGTTCGGCGGCATCCCGACGGATTATTCGTCCGTTGCGGCGTACTGCGCGTCACTCGGTGTGCCGTATCATATGATCCCGACCAGAATCGGAGAGATTGTGTTTGAGCACCGTCAGGAACGGCACCCCTGTTCGCTCTGTGCCAAGCTCCGCCGGGGTGCGCTGCACGATCAGGCGAAGGCGCTCGGCTGCAACAAGCTGGCGCTCGGGCATCACTTTGACGATGCTGTTGAAACCTTTCTGATGAATCTGTTCATCGAAGGGCGTCTTGGTTGCTTTGCACCGAAATCCTATCTGGCGCGTAAGGATCTGACCTTGATCCGGCCGCTTTGCTTTGCACCGGAGCAGGATATCCGCCGTGCAGCAAAAGCGGAGATACCGGAGATTGTCAAGTCGCGCTGTCCGGTTGACGGGCATACGACGCGGGAGGACATGAAGCAGTTCATTTACCGGCAGGAAAAGGAAAAGCCCGGCTTTAAGGCGCGGGTATTCGGTGCCATGCGGCGTGCCAATGTGGACGGCTGGGGCGGTGTGACATACCGCCGCGACCTTGCAATGGACGATCCGGCGACCAACGGAAAACCGGAGCGGTTTCATCTGATGGAGGCGCTTGCAAAACAGACGGAGGAACAGAAAAATGCGGATTCTGGGAATTGAGAGCTCCTGCGACGAAACCGCGGCTGCCGTAGTAGAGGACGGCAGGCACATTTTGTCGAATGTGATTGCCTCGCAGGCTTCGGAGCATATGCAGTACGGCGGCGTCGTGCCGGAGCTGGCGTCCCGCAGGCATTGTGAGAACATTCTGCCGGTTGTGCGGCAGGCGCTGGATGACGCCGGCCTGACACTGAATGAAATAGACGGCATTGCCGTGACATACGCGCCCGGTCTGATCGGCGCGCTGCTGGTCGGTGTGAGCTTTGCCAAGGGACTTGCGATGATGTCCGGAAAACCGCTGATTCCGGTTCATCACACCGAGGGACACGCGGCCGCAAATTACCTCGTGCATCCGGATCTGGAGCCGCCGTATCTCGGCATCATCGTCAGCGGCGGACACACCAGAATCGCGGAGGTGCTGGATTACACGACCTTCCGTACCGTGGGAAAGACGCGGGACGATGCAGCGGGCGAGTGCTTTGACAAATGTGCGCGTGCGATGGGCTTCCCGTATCCGGGCGGCGTTCATGTCGATCAGGCTGCCCGGCGCGGCGATGCGTCCGCGTTCCGGCTGCCGAAGACCAAAATGGAAGGCAATCCCTATGATTTCAGCTTTTCCGGCTTAAAGACCTACATTGTGAATCTGCTGCACACTGCCGACCAGCGCGGAGAGTCGGTCAATAAGGAGGATCTTGCGGCCGCACTTCAGCAGGAGATTGCGCGGGTTGTCACGGAAAAGACGGTTGCCGCTGCCAAAGCACTCGGCTACCGTCAGATTGCACTTTCCGGAGGCGTTTCCGCAAATTCCGGCGTCCGAAACGCCTTGCTTGCGGCGTGCGAAAAAAACGGCTTTACGCTCTGTATGCCGCCGGTCGCGCTTTGCGGGGACAATGCGGCCATGATTGCAGCACAGGGATACTATAATTATCTTGCCGGAATTACGGCAGACGAGACCTTGAATGCTGTTGCGTCGAAGGAGCTGCGCGGCGAAACTGCCGGAATCTGTTCCTGAGCGCAGAAAGGAACCGGGTATGACTGTACGCGAGGCACGGGCGGAGGATCTGCAGCCGCTTCTGAACCTGTATACGCATTTGCACAACAATCCGGTGCCGGAGATCGACAGCCGGCTTCTGTCTCTCTGGGAGAGAATTCTGAACGATCCGGACCACCATATTTTACTGGCAGATGCAGACGGGCAGATTGCTGCGTCCTGTGTTGTACTGATTGTGCCGAACCTGACCAACGGGCAGCGCCCTTATGCGCTGATCGAAAATGTTGTGACACACGCGGCGTACCGCCGGCGTGGGTATGCCACGGCTTGTCTCCATGCTGCAAAGCAGATTGCAGAGCGGGAGGGCTGTTACAAGATCATGCTGATGACCGGTGCAAAGGACGCAGGCAGGCTGCATTTTTATGAGCAGGCCGGATTTGACCGGCATGAAAAAACGGCATTTATTCAGCGTTTGTAAAACCGGGCGGAGGAATTTATGGAATTTGAGGCGTTGCAGCAGGGGCTTTATGTCTGCCGGAGCAAGTCCCACAGCTTCGGCACAGACGCGTTTCTGCTGACCGGTTTTTGCCGGTACAAGGCAAAAGACCGCGCTTGTGATCTGGGGACGGGCTGCGGGATTATTCCGCTTTTGATGCAGCGGCATCTTCCGCCGCGTGAGATCTATGCCGTGGATATCCAGCCGGAGGCAATTTCCCAGCTGCAAGCCGCGCTGGATGCCTGCGATCCTGTGCCGGTGATTCATCCGGTCTGCGCGGATCTGCGGACACTCTGGCCGGATGCGCCCTGCGGAATGCTGGATCTGGTGACCTGCAATCCGCCTTATTTTGCAGAAAACGCCGGCTTTTTGTCCGATGCGCCGTCTGACCGCATTGCGCGGCATGAAACGGCCTGCAGCATGACCGATGTCTGTACGGCAGCGGCAAAGCTTCTGAAATTTCACGGCCGCTTCTGTCTCTGCTGCCGCCCGGAGCGCATGACCGATGTGATGACCGCGATGCGGCAGGCCGGTCTGGAACCGAAGCGCCTGCGCATGGTCTGCAAATCACCGGAATCCGCTCCGTGGCTGTTCCTGGTGGAGGGCGTGAAGGGCGCGAAGCCGTTTCTTCGGGTGGAGCCGGCGCTGTTTATGAGATCCGGTGCCGGCATGACAGACGAAGCGGCTCAAATTTGTCATTACGGGGAGAATTACCTATGAGCGGGACACTATATGTTGTCGGTACACCGATCGGCAATCTCGGCGACATCACGCAGCGGCAGCTTGAGATTCTCGGCAGCGTGGATTTTATCGCGGCCGAGGATACCCGTGTGACACGCGGCCTGCTGACGCATTTTGACCTGCATACGCCGCTGGTTAGCTATCACGAACACAGTCCGGAGGGTGTGATTGTGCGGCTTGCTGAGCGGCTGCTGGCAGGTGAGAGCTGTGCCGTCGTCACCGATGCCGGAATGCCCTGTATTTCCGATCCGGGTGCTCTGCTCGTACAGCGTGCGATTGCCGAGCAGATTCCGGTGCGCGTTATTCCGGGGCCGAGTGCGGTGATTTCCGCACTGGCGGTTTCTGGACAGGATACGGGACGCTTTTGTTTTGAGGGCTTTCTCTCGGTCAATAAGAAACAGCGCCATGCCCATCTGGAATCTCTCCGCCGCGAGACGCGCACGATGGTTTTTTATGAAGCGCCGCATAAGCTGCTCAATACGCTGCGGGATCTGTACGGGGCATTCGGCGACCGTTCCGTGACGCTCTGCCGCGAGCTGACCAAGATTCACGAGGAGGTCCGGAAAACGACGCTCGCAGAGGCCGCTGCGTACTATACGGAGAATGCGCCGCGGGGTGAATTTGTTCTGGTGATCGCCGGCGCGCCGCTCGATGATGCTTCTGACGCACCGTCTATGGAATCCGCCGTCCGTGCCGCACAGCAGCGGATTGCTGCCGGCGAACGCGCCGCAGATGTATGCCGCGAGATTGCGGCAGAAACCGGATTCCCGAAGCGGGCGATTTATCAGGCTGTTCTTTCTGCAGATGAAACATCTTGACGGATTTGCACCGGACAAGAACCGTACAACTTCGCAAATCATGCGCATTGCTTTCAGACAGGCAATGCGCATGATTGCTGATTGACAGCACCCGTAACATATGATATAATGAAAAAAAGGGGGTGCTGTATGAAACAGTTCAAGATGCTGATTAATGCAGCCGATCGCACGGCACATATCCGGCCGGAGCTTTACGGCCACTTTTCGGAACATCTGGGCAGATGTATTTATGACGGCATTTATGTCGGCGCAGACTCAGAGATTCCGAACATCCGCGGAATCCGAAAAGACATCGTAGAGGCATTCCGGCAGATTCATGTGCCGGTTCTGCGCTGGCCGGGCGGCTGCTTTGCCGATATCTACCACTGGCAGAACGGAATCGGTGCGCCTTCCGCACGGAAAAAGACGGTCAACACCTATTGGGGCGGCGTGACGGAGACCAACCGCTTCGGCACCCATGAGTTTTTTGATCTCTGCGAGCTGGTGGGCTGTGAGCCATATCTGGCCGGCAATCTCGGTACCGGTTCGCCGCGGGAGCTCTCCGAATGGCTGACCTATATCACCTCGGACGGCGACTGCGACCTGGCGGAGCTCCGCCGGAAAAACGGCCGCAACGATCCGTGGATGCTGAAATATGTCGGGTTCGGAAATGAAAACTGGGGCTGCGGCGGAAATATGCGGCCGGAATACTATGCCGATCTGTACCGGCAGTTTCAGTGCTTCAGTATGAATGCCGCCGGCGAAAAGCTGTTCCGGGTTGCCTGCGGGCCCTGTGGCGGGGACTATCGCTGGACGGAAGTCCTGATGCAGAATCTCAGTCCGGAGCATACCGATGCCATTTCCCTGCATTATTATGCGGTGTCAAACTGGGAGATGAAGGGCTCCGCGACCGTGTTTTCAGAGGACGATTACGCCCGCAGCCTGCAATGCGCCTATCAGATGGAAACCCTGCTCCGGCGCCATACCGGGATTATGGACCGCTATGATCCCGCCGGCCGGATCGGACTGGTCGTGGACGAGTGGGGCAACTGGTACGAAGTGGAAGAGGGGACTAATCCCGGATTCCTGTATCAGCAGAACACGATGCGGGATGCTGTCACGGCGGCCATGACGCTCAATCTGTTCAACCGTTATGCCGGCCGTGTGGTGATGGCGAATCTCGCACAGGCGGTCAATGTGCTGCAGGCACTGATCCTGACGGACGGTGCGCAGATTTTGCGGACGCCGACCTACCATGTATTTGATCTGTTTCAGGCGCATCAGGGCGGAGAGACGGTCTATTGCTTCTCGCAGAATGAAACGGTTTTCGGCGAAGTACCGATGCTTTCGTCGTCTGCTTCCGTGAAGGACGGTGTGCTGACGGTGACGCTCGCAAACTGCGCACCGGACGCGGCGGCCGAGATCTGCTGTGATATCTGCAATTTCAGCGTCCGGACGGTTGCTTCACGGATTCTGGCGGGTGATCCGCACAGCCACAATACCTTTGCAGAACCGGAAGCTGTCCGGATCGCGGAAGGTACGGCAGAGCTGCTGAACGGCGTGCTGCACCTGACACTCCCGCCCTGTTCCGTAGCGGAAGTGACGCTCAGCTGAGTGATTTCCGCCGAAAAACATCATCAACCGATCAACGCCGGCTGGCCGAAAAACAGCCGGCGTTTGTATTGTATCAAAATCGCAATATTCGGGCAATCTTATTCGTCGAGATGACTGCTTTCAACAGAAAAGTACGGACAAATTCTGTAAATTATACATCATTCCTGCAAATCCTTTACTGACAGGTGATACAAGTCGTGCTATAATAGATGTGGTGTAAAATCAGTGGGTGGACTGACTTTGCATCTGTTCCTGTTGTGCCGGTGTGCAGAACGGCAGCATCATTCTGCACGGCTTGAAATCAGAAATGGGGGAATTTGAAGATGAAACAAAGAGGAATACACAGACTGCTGAGCATCCTGACCGCCGCGGTCTGCGGCTTCGGGATGCTGACAGCCATGCCGAAAACAGCGGCCCTGCCCGCAGCGGCGGCAGACACGATCGCAAATCCGTTTATCTATTCGGATGTGCCGGATGACGATATCATCCGCGTCGGCGACACCTATTATATGGTGCATACGACGATGTATTTTTCGCCGGGTGCTCCGATCATGAAGTCGAAGGATCTGTTTTCGTGGGAAATGTGCAATTATGTGTTTGATACCTACGCAGACGGCCCGGTACAGACGCTTTCGCAGGGAAAGCATGACTATTCGCACGGCCAGTGGGCGACCAGCCTGCGCTATCACGACGGAATGTTCTATGTCTTTTTCGGCAGCTACGGCACCGGCAATTCCTATATTTACAAGACCGCGGACATTGAAAACGGCCCGTGGACGCGCACCGAGATCCGGGGAATGTACCACGATGCCTCGATGCTGTTCGATGACGACGGTAGGAAGTACCTTGTATACGGCTCCGGTGAAATCAAGATCAAGGAATTCAACGATGAGATGACCGATTTCAAATGGGGCGGCCTTGACAAGACGCTGTTCCGCACCGGACTGACCGGTCTGGCCGGCGAGGGCTCCCACATCCACAAGGTCGGCGACTGGTACTATGTGTTTATCATCGCATGGCCGAACGGACATCCGCGGATTGAGCTCTGCTACCGCAGCAAATCGCTGGAGGGCACATGGGAAGGCAAGACGGTTCTCGAATCCGGCCTCGGAACCTACGGCAGCGGCGTGGCACAGGGCGGCATCATTGATACACCGGACGGAAACTGGTATGCGCTGCTGTTCCAGGATCACGGCGCAGTCGGGCGTGTTCCGGTGCTCGTTCCGTTCTCATGGCAGGACGGATGGCCTGTCATGGGCGTCAACGGCAAAGCGCCCGTGACACTGGAGGTTTCCGGCAGCTATCAGGGCACATTCATGGCGCGTGACGACGAGTTTGATTACGACAGTGACAAGCTCGCGCTGGAATGGCAGTGGAATCACAACCCGGACAACAGCGCGTGGTCTGTGACGGAGCGCCCCGGTTATCTGCGTCTGAAAAACAAAACGGTTGCGAGCGAGCTGCTCCGTGCCCGCAATACGCTGACGATGCGCACGGAAGGCCCTGCCTGTTCCAGCGTCATCAAGCTGGATACCAAGGGCATGAAAGCGGGTGATTATGCCGGCCTTTCCGCGTTCCAGTTCAATTACGGCAATGTCGGCGTGTATGTCGGCGACGACGGCAGCAAGCGGGTTTACATGGCGAAAAACGGCGGCTCGGAAATCGAGAACAGCAGCAACAAGATCATCGAGCAGACGCCGATGAACGGCGATGAGGTCTATCTCAAGGTTGAGTTCACATTCGCAACGGTAGACGGCAGCTACAATGTCTCCAACAACATTGACCGCGCCAATTTCTTCTACTCCTACGACGGCTCCAATTGGACGAAAATCGGCGAGACGCTCGGCATGACCTATGATCTGAAGCTGTTCACCGGCTACCGGAGTGCGATTTACAGCTACCCGACCAAAACGACGGGCGGCTACGCAGACATCGACTTTTTTGACTATGAGCGTGCAGAATGGAATCTGCCGCTGACGGTGGAGCCCGATGCGGACGGCTACTGGTTCCACTGCACCTTTGAGAAGAATACAGACAGCTTCTCCTCACGCGCCGGCGAGAGCATTGCGGTTTCTGCAGCAGAAGCATATCAGGGCGAGAAATCCCTGTATGTTTCGGATCGCGGAGAGTGCTGGATGGGACCGGTCCATTCGCTGAACAGCGGTATTTTCAAGCCGGGGGAGAAGTTCAGCTTCAGCGCGGTTGCGAAGTATACGGAAGGCGAAACGGACACCGATACCTTCCATTTTACATTCTTCTACCGGGATGCGGATAACGAGCCGCAGTACCTGAAGATTGCGACGGAAACAGCGGCAAAAGGGGAGTGGGTGCAGCTTTCCAATCCGTCCTTTGAAATCCCGGCGGGTGCCTCCTCCATGCAGATTTATGTGGAAACTGCGGAGAGCAAAAACAGCTTTTATCTCGATGAAGTGATTGCCGCACCGGCCGGAACAGTGATTGACGGCCCCGGCGGAAGCGTCCGGTATCTGCGCGGCGATGTCAACAACGACGGGCGAATCAATGCGATTGATCTGGCACTGGTCAAGCGCGGTCTGCTGAGCGGCTTTACGGATCCTGCGGCAGCGCGTGCGGCGGATGTCAACCTTGACGGCACCGCCTCGATTTCCGATCTGGTCTGGTATGTCAAGTTCCTGACCGGAGAGGTCACAGGCTTTGACTCGTAAGCACATACAAAGAACCGGCTCTCACATCAGAGAGCCGGTTCCTGTAGAACTCTCCGGATACCAAAACTAAAGTTTTTGGTCGAGCTTTTTTCAAAAAGCTCGCAGGTCGAGGGCAGCGCCCTCGTCGCTGTCCGCAGACGGCGAAACACTCCGGACTGAAAAAGAGCTCCGCAAGGGGGGGAATTGCCGCTTTGCGGCAAGAGGGGGACGCCCTGCGATAGAGGGCGTCCCCTTAAAAAAGACTGCAATGATTTTTTCGACAGACTTAAAAACCGGCTCTCACATCAGAGAGGCGGTTCCTGTTTTATTGTGCCGCAATCGCCTGCGTGCGGGCTGTGAGATTCTCCGCAACCGACCGGATGGAATCCGCCGAAAACAGGTCGTCAAATCCGCACTGCCTCAGCGCTTTTTCCAGTTTGTATTCCCCGGAGAAGGTCGGGATCTCTGCGATTTTCTCATAGAGGTCAGTGCCCTTTCGGAAATCCTGCAGCATAGCCGTATAGATCTGCAGGGCGGCGAGTGCGGAAACGCCGTAGCTGATGTAGTATCCGGGCTGCTCGTAGAGATGCGTGACCTGATACAGCTCCAGTGTGAAGCCGGTCTGATCCTTGTACTCCCCGAAGATGCGCTGAACATCCTCCGCGGTATAGCTGTCCTTGTGCTGCATGACATCCCGCTCAAATTCCCCGACGGAAAAACCTGTGATGACGGAATCCAGCATATTGAAAATCTGAATCAGCTCCAGGTAGCCGGCGTCTGCGCCGTAGATGTCGTCATAAAAGCTTGTATAGAGCATTTCCAGTCCCTGTGACTGGATTTCTGCGATGTCAATGCAGGTCTTTTGCAGGAGCGTGGGAGTCTGATCACGCCAGTCTCCGTGAAAATGGCCGAATTCATGCACGGCACTGGAAAAGTCGTAGAAGTCGCTGCCCTGATAGAAATAGATCCGGGCGGAGCGTTCCTTTGGAAAGTTGACCGTATAGGAGCCGTCATAGCAGTTTTCACCGGATGCGACCGTATACAGCGATTCACCGAGCAGCTTTTCGGCGGATTCCGCCAGCTGCGGTGAAATTGCTGCTGCGTGCTTCTGAATGACCTCAAAGGGCTTGGAAACCGCAAATTTTTTGTCCGCAAGATCATTGTAACGCTTGTCCGTCCGGATGCTGTCATACAGTGACCGGTACAGCGGGACGATTTCCGAGCGGATGACCTGCCAGGCCGACGATGCTTCATTCGGGGTATAGTCGCGGGCGTAGTGCTCATAGAGCAGGTCGTCCGTGTCGAGCGCTTTGACCGTTTCCAGGTAGAGCGCTGCGCAGGCTTCGTTGGTCTGCGCACTGTCCGATTCACTGCTGTAAGCGGTCTGATAATACTCGTCCAGCCGTTCGCTGCTGCTGTTTGCTTCGGAACGGGCACTGGAGCAGACGCGGCTGAGACTGTTGGCCAGATAGTAGTCGGTGTTTTCCGGCTGAATCAGCGGCTCAAACAGCTCGGCATACCGCGACTTGCGGGAACCGTTTGCGAAAGCCCAACGGACCATTTCGGCCGTTTCACAGTAATCCTGCATGGTTTGATCCCGCAGTGCAGCGCGGTCTTTGTTATTCCAGTCAGTGTAGTATCCGATCTCCGCTTTCAGAAACACGGCGGACGCGTCATCGACAGCACCGGTGAGCCGGTCAACCAGACTGCGGACGGTTTCCCGGTCGTCGGAATTCCATGCCGACTGAAGCTCTGAAACCATTGTCCGGACACTGTCTGTGTCATATCTCTGCTCCTTGTGATCGGAGATCATGGCAGCAGAGTCTTCCGCGGTCAGGAACAGATCGGCGGGATCACAGCCGGTCAGCAGAAGCATCGCGGCGGCGAGCAAAGAGAATCGCCGGAATCGCGGCATGAAACCCCTCCTTTTAGGTGTCCTTGAGCCGGATCGAGCAGACCGTGATGAGCGTACAGATTACATGATAGACCAGCAGCAGGCCGCCGTTGATATCTTCGTAATCATGCAGCAGAACAAAGAGCAGCACATAGAGAAAACCGAGGCAGGCCGTGACGATCTGCAGAATCAGGCCGAGCGTTGCGGCTGAGCGGATTCGTTTCGCGCCGACAATGGTCTGAATGAATCCGGGCAGTCTGCCGGCACAGAGCATGGACGGGCGGGCGGTTTTCATCGGAACGGTCTCGGCAGCATATTCCGGCTCCAGACGGGACGGAATGACCTTCAGCAGGTCTTCCGGGAACGCGAACATCTTAGCAATGCCGCGCTGAGAGAGCAGCGGATCGTTGCTGCGGATGAGCAGGAAAATCTGTTCGCGGTCCAGCGCGCGCAGCCAGTGCTTGATGGTCTTGGCGGCTGTCAGCCGGATCGTGAACATGGCCGCCGCCGTGCCGGACACGGACAGATACAGGATCCGGTTTCCGACTGCGGCAGCTTCATCCTCTCTGGCCGCAGGCGGGAGTCCTTCGGTGTTGTGCGCGGACATCATCTCTCTGGTGCCGAGCAGAATACGCTGATTGTGAATCCAGCCGCTGATTCCTTTTCCCTCGTCGTAGGCATAGTCTTCAACGGTCGGCAGAATCCGGTCATCATGCTCCATCGCAGAGAGAAACATTCCGCGCAGGATGCTTCCGCCGTGTCTGGTCAGTGCCGCAGCGTAAAAGATCACATCCTCCGTGCGGGCATCGCCGAACAGCTCGACGGATTCGAGCTTGGTACTCTCCTTCGGGAAGAGCGTGCGGGCATCGACCATGACCGTGTTGACATCGTAGAAATCGTCCACGCTCTGGTATCCGAGCAGCAGGCCGCTGTTTCGCACATAGGCTTTAGTGCCGCTTTCCATCGGAAGATTGGAAATCAGGGTAATGGCGGTGCAGGCACACGCCGAGAAGCACAGCGCAAAGAGTGAGGTGCCGTAGCAGACGGAGCTTTCAACCGTTCCCGCCCGCAGCACAGACATGATAATGGAGAAGGCGGCGGAGAACAGGAAGATCAGCGGGACAGCCGTCCGGCAGAACCGGTCGCCCAGATCGGAGGAGAAAGTGTATTTGAGAAAATCCTTCGGGTTGTCCACCGGCTGCATGGCCGCAAGAATCGGAAAATCACCGATTGTGCCGCGTGTGAGGTTTTCAGCGCGCTTCTCGTCTTCGACATAGCGGATGCCGTATTTTTGTGAATTGTCGGACAGAATGGCAAAATTCCGCGTCGCACGCGTAACAATCATTTTCTTGGAAATCGTATTGAGCCACAGCGAGAGCAGCCCGACGGAGATGTAGGTAGAGCACAGACCGCTGCTGAGCATTCCGGGGCTCGGCAGCAGGAGAATTGCTGCAAGCATGGAGGACACCATGCTCATGGCGGTCAGGGAATCGCTGTCGGCACGGAGCTGGATCAGCTTCATGTAGCCGGTCCGCAGCAGATCGCCGGAAAACGGCAGAGAAAGCAGTCCGAGCAGAATCTGAATGGTCAGAAAGCTGACGGGAGCCTCCTTGCTGGAAAGAAACTGCGGCAGAGGAATCTGCGGAATCCAGTCCAGCACGGTGATGACCGCACTGCAAACGAAAATTAGGCCGATCAGCGCCGCCCGCAGCGTCAGGCTGGTGCTGAGCTCGTTGAGGTCATTCTGAACGGTTGCGCGGTCCTCCGGCTGCTGGAAATTCTTTTCGCGGCGCATTTCGTCGCGCTTTTTCCGCAGATCCTTTTCACGGACCGGAATATCGCGTACCTGTTCAGAGGGCGGCGTACCGACTGAAAAATCAATTTCAGATGCGTCCGCAATGGTGTGCTTCTGCTTCGGTGTCTTTGCCGAGTCGGTTTCGGTCAGCTTTTCCGGGATCCGGTCCAGCTCGCCGGTCATCAGAAGCGACTTGCGCTTTTTCTTTTTCCGGGACGGGAGTGACTGCAGGGTTTCGACCGGCGTATCCTTGAGATAGGGGAGCGGTTCGGTCGGCCTGCGGTGACTGCGCCGTTCCTTTGCACGGGTGGAATCGGTCATTTTCCGGATTTTCGGCTCGTATTGCTTATCCGGTGACTGTTCTGACTGCAT
>JAILIG010000145.1 GCA_024695445.1 Oscillospiraceae bacterium | reverse complement strand
CTTTGAGACGGAGAGCTATGCGCAGATTGCGCCGGAGGAGCTCGCAGACTGTTTTCCGGAGTTCCGGCAGACGGCGGGTACCTGCCGTTTTGCGGACTGCCGGCATCAGAAGGAGCCGGACTGCGTCATCCGGCAGGCGGTCGCGGACGGCGCGATTCCGAAGAGCCGGTATGAGAGCTATCTGGCCATGCTCACGGAAGCGATGCAGCGGAAATCGTGGTAAGGCATCCAAAATTAAAGTTTCGGTCAAGCCTTTTCAAAGGCTTGCGGAGTCCAGAGGCAGAGCCTCTGGTCGCGCTCCGCAGAGCGCGAAACTCTCTTCGCCTTAGAAGAGCTCCGCAAGGGGGTGAATTGCCGCTTTGCGGCAAGAGGGGGACGCCCTGCGATAGAGGGCGTCCCCCTTTTTTTGATTGCATCCGCGCAGCGGATACTTTATTCGCCATAAGCCGGCGTTTTACGAGGAGCTGAAATGGAGCGCGTTTGTCTTTTGTGCAATGGAGGAGAAAGGCGAAAATGATTTGCGGGCGTTTCCGGCAGGCTTTAGGTCATTGGAGGCGGGCACTGCCCGCCGCGGGGCGCGAATGCGAGGGGAGAACCACAGGGGACAGGGGGAAAACCGCTGCGTTCCGCAGCTCATTCCCCCTATCCCCTAAGGTTTTCCCCTCGCGCTCCCCTTTCCTTACCTTTAACCCCTTTATTGTTCTCCTTTCGCTCTCTGGGCTGCTTTTTCGTTGGTTCTCGGTTTTCGGAACAATTCCTCACTCCTCATTCCGAACTTCTAACTTTTCATTCCGCATTATTTCGCGCAGAAGCAAAAAGGGCGTCTCTTTGCAGAGACGCCCCTTTCGTTTTCCTGTTTACTGTCCTTCGTGGAAGAAGGTCGGCAGGATGTCGTAAACATAATGCCGGACATGCTGCCACCAGTGCTCCTTGCCGTCAGCGATCATGTACCAGAAATTGCCCTGCGAGAAATCGGAGGTCTCAACAAACTGGCTGAGCTTCCGCATCTCGTTCATCATCGGCGTCATGTTCGGCTGTGCCATGTCGTTGGAACCGGTCGCGCCGAAGATGAAGTACTCGTTTTTCTGCAGACCTGCCTTGTCAATCGCATCTGCGACTGCTCTTGCCATCTGGGAGGCGTTGTAGTTGTTGAAGCGGAATTCTCCGGAGAGCGGCATATAGTACGCGATGATGTCCAGACAGTTCGTCAGAACACCCCATGTGGAGATCGAACCCATTGAGAAGCCGCCGTATGCGCGGTGAAAACGCGAGGCCTGCAGGTCTGCCGGGTCGGTCGATTTCGCATAGGTCGAATATTTGCCCTCGACGAACGGGATCACCCGTTCACGCAGCTCGGACGAGAAGTATTCCGCACCGGTCTGGTTCCATGTCGGTGTGACAATGATCATCGGGTCCATATCGCCGTTTTCGATCATGTGATCGAAGATATGCTGCATTTGCGTATCCTTGTGGAAGAAGAGTGTCGTCTCGTCCTCTCCGCCGCCGTGAAGCAGATAGAGAATGTTGTACTGCCTGCTTTCGTCATATCCGTACGGGAGATAGACATAGAGGCGGTTTCTGCCCTTCGGTCCGTCGTAATATTCCTCGACGACCTTGCCGGCCTGTGCGGAATTGCTCAGATAGACGCTTTCGTTGAACGCGTGGAACTTCATCGCCGGGTCGTAGTCATACGGCTCGACCGGCGGCTTGACCGGCTCCGGATACGCCGTCTCCTGCACGGTCAGGAAGCGCTGATACCATGTGATGTCGTCCAGATCGACCGTGCCGCTCTGATCGACATCGGCAGCGCGCTGCATAGTCTTGTTCGGAAAATTACTGCCCATATACCGCTTGGCCAGTGCGAAGTCCACCGCATTGATCGTGCCGTCGGTGTTGACATCGCCGAGCGTGAATTTCACGGGCTTCGGTCCGTCGATCACAGTGCCGCTCTTCGCGCAGATTGCTTCGTCAATCAGGAAGGAAGCGCTGCCGCTCTTTGTCTCGACATAGAGCACGGTGTCGGTCGCGCCGGACGGAATCGTGTATTCCGCATTGGCGAGCTGCACATAGTTGCCGCTCATGGTTTGTGCTTCCGCGAGGTGGTCGTAAACGGTTGTGCCGCTGGCGTCCTTGTACGCGAGCGACAGCAGGAAGGTGACATTTTGCGTACTGTCACACCGGGCGCATACGCTGAAGCTGTATGCGGTGCCTGCGGAGCAGACAGACGAGATATCCTTCTGCGGACCGTGCCACTCGGCACCACGCCCGGAGACGAGCAGCGCGCCGCTGCCCTGATACGGCTGGTCGCTGCTGACCGCAACCGCAGTTCCGCTGCCTCTGCCGCCCCAGCCGCAGTCGTCTGTGTCAAAGCTGTCGCGGAAGATGCAGTCCGCATCGTCCGCCGCCCAGACCGGCATTGCCGCGGTCGCCGACAGCAGCAGCGCAAGGGCTGTCGCGGAAGAGCAGACCGCTCCTCTGATGTTTTTGTGTCCCATAATGTGACCCCCTAAAAAGAATGAATGAAATAAATTTATTTTTGCGGAGACTATACAAATAGTACTCCTTGCCCAAATTATAACACGCTATATTTTTTTCGCAAGTGGAGATTCCGCAGATTTTATGCACAGAATGATGCTGGAGTCTGTTTTTTTTTCTAAAAAACGGATGTGAAACGGCAGGGAGACACCCGCGATTTCCGCGAATTTACGGCGATTTTACGCGATTTATCCGTGCGGAGAGCCGTTCCGGAGCCGCGCTGCTTAATAATTGCCGGATTTCGTCTGCAATTCTTAATAATTGCGGATTTTGCGTGCTGTACGCATTCCGCCGCACGCAGAACCGCTCCGCAGGGAATGCCGTGACGCATACAGGAATCCCAAGCCGCAGATTTTTCGACTCGCAGTCGGGCGTGCGATGGCGTTTCCGTTGACCGGGCAGAGAGAATGTGCTGTTTATGCCCCTGCGTGTTTTGTAATATTTTTTGGCAAAACTTCTATACGGGTATCCGACCTCCCGCTGCGGGGCAATTGCATTCCCTGTGCCGGAACCGGGTGAAAAGCTGCACTGCCTTTTTGATATACTATCTGTTTCTTTTTGGATGAATTTACATCTTGACAAACAACAAATTGTATGATATAATGGAATCAAACATCCGGCGAAAGGGGAGTACCGTACATGAAACAGCCAAAACGGGCAGCGCATCCGGCGGCACCGGTTCCGGTCAGTGAGATACACGCCGTCGGCAGGCGCATCCGGTATTACAGAATCCGTGCCGGCCTGGAGCAGAAGGACATCGCGCTCCGGTTCGGCATCACCCCTTATGCGGTATGCAGCTGGGAAAGCGGCAGAACCCGCCCCGACCTCAGCCTTCTGCCGCAGCTCTGCGACCTCCTCGGCATCACGCTGTATGAGCTCTACGGCCTAGGCACGCCTCCTGCGCGCTATACCGCGCAGGAGGAGCAGCTTGTCGCGGCATACCGGTCGCTCTCCGCCGGACATCAGCTTGCGGTCACGCGGCTGATGCAGTCGCTGAAGGACGCCGAACAGGCCGGAAAATGTCCCGACATCACCGAGCTGACGCTGTGCAGCAAGCAGCTCGCCGCCGGCTTTGATCCCGGTGCGGAATTTGAGGACGCCGGCGAGCCGGTTTATCTCTACACCTCCGATCTTGTCCGGCAGGCGGATCTTGTCTTTCCCGTCAGCGGCAACAGCATGGAGCCCGTATATCACGACGGCGATCTGGTGCTCGTACAGCGGTATCCGGGCTGTCCCGCACTGCGGTACGGGGAGGTCGGCGCATTCATCATCGGAAACAGTACCTACATTAAGGTGTATGAAAAGGACGGCCTGCACTCGCTGAACCGGCGGTACAGGACCATGAAATTTGCAGAGGACGACAGCGTGTACCTGATCGGGCGCGTGCTCGGCATTCTGGATGCGGACGACATTGCGAGCGAACAGGATGCCGCGCAGTACCTTGCCCTGCGGGCGAACGCATAACGGCCCGTCAGACGGAAAGGCGGTGAGGAGATGTGTACGCGGTTTTATGTGGAGGAGGATGTGTTCCGCCCGTATATCGAAAGGGCGCGCAGGCTGCCGCTGGCCTATCAGATGATGGAGCAGCTCGCCAAGCCGATGGATATGTACGGCGAGATGTATCCGGACGATATGACGGTGGTTCTGGCGCCTGACAAGCGCGGCGGCATCGCGGCATTCCCGATGCTCTGGGGCTTTTCGGTGCGGGAGACCGATGCGCCGCTGATTAACTGCCGGCTCGAATCCGCCAGCTACAAGCCGCTCTGGAAGGATTCGTGGTTCCGCCGCCGCTGCATTATTCCCGCCTCGTGGTATTATGAATGGGAGCATTTCGCGTCGCCGGACGGAAAAAAGCGGATCATCGGCGCAAAATATGCGATACAGCCGTCCGGCGAAACCGTGACATGGCTGGCGGGGCTTTACCGGTATGAAGAACGCGGCAGAATCCGCGTACCGGTGTTTGCCGTGCTGACGCGGCATCCGAGCTTCAGTGTCGAGACGCTGCACGACCGGATGCCGCTGGTTTTGCCGAAGGATTGCATTGCAGAGTGGGTGCGGCCGGACGGCGATCCCGCGGAAATTGCCCAAAAAGCGCTGGAGCTCATGGTCTGCGAGAAGGGCATCGTGCAGGCCGAGGATCCGAATGAGCCGCCTGAGAACCGCCGCCGGTTCCGCGGCGTATGAAACACCTCCGACGGAGCAGCAGGGCGCTGCTTTCCGCCGGAGGTGTTTCGGTATCCGTAATTGAGTGGGAAGAAGACCTGCCGCGGGAGCAGAACCCCCGCGGCAGACTGTATTTGCCGGTATTACTTTTGGGCTGCCGCGGAGACCGTGTCCGAAAGATCGCTTGCCAAATCGTAGAACATCATGAGCAAATTGACCATCGGTTCGACCTTCCACTCACCGTTGATTTTGATGATCGGGAGATCCACATCGGCGCTGAATGTGCCGCTCAGATCCACCGTCAGGTCCAGTCCGCTGCTGTTGGTGTTGACCTTCGTAGAGACATCGCTGTTCGTCTTGACACGGACCGTGTAAACATCCTCCACCTTGAATGTCTTTGCAAACTGAGTCAGCCCGCCGCTCTCCTGATCCAGCACTTCAAAAAATTTGTTGTAATCCTCTGCTGCGGAGGTTTCCTTTTGGGGATCACTGACCTCCTTTTCACCGTCGGCATCCGAAGTCGTACAGAGCTGCTTTACAGCCTCGATCTGTGCGTCTCTGTCGCCGGCTTCACCGTCTGAAACACAGCAGAGCAGATCGACTGCGACAATGTCTGCCAGCGTTTCATAATCGTTCTGCTTGGCAGCTTTGAAATAGGTATCCGCCAGATACTTCACAGTTGCAAGCTCGTCGTCTGCGGACGGCTTTTCCCCGTAGCTGCGGTCAGCCGCTGCTTTTGTGCCGGATTCTGCGGCGGCAGTTGTTTTCCCGTCTGATGCAGAAGCAGAGGCGGTTGAGGACACAGAGGTCCCGGCGGGCTTGGACGCGGCCGAATCCGTATCCGTTCCGCACGCGCAGAGTGAAGCGGTCATCATCATTGCCAGAAGTGCTGCAGTCAGTGTTCTTTTCATTATGATCTTTCCTTTCCTGTTTGGTGCGGATATGCTCCGCAGAATGACGGTGTGCTGCGTATGTTAGAACCGTGATGTCCTTGCAGACTGTCAGCATAAATTGTCAGTTTCTGCTGTCTTTCCCGTGATGCCTTGTCTGCGGGGGTTCGGTTCCTTTGCTCCCCCGACAATCATATGATACTACTTTTTTGCACGCCTGGCAAACTCCGGGAAAATGCCGTAGCAAATTCGCAATGAAATTTCATGATGTTTTCTTTTGTATGCTCTTTTTTTCTTATATTTTCAATGAATGTTACAATTCGCAATATAATACATTTAATTGTAACAAAAAGAATGTATCTGCTTTGAAAACAAAGCTGTCAAAAATGTTTTCTGTATATGCCTCCGGAAAAGGCCGCGTTCTGCGCCGGCTCCGCAGGCGGAAAGGGGGCGGGCGCTGCGGAAATATCAATGAGACTGCAGCTTTTGTCATTGACTTTTGTGCAGCTCTATGCTATAATTTCAGTATCAAACCGAAGTCTTTTCAAACAGCAGGGAGAGTGAAAGGGGACTGAACGATGAGCTCGGAATATTCGGAAAACAAAGAACGGTTTCCGCTCTACCACAGAGTCCGGAATGAACACGATATCCGTGTTTACATCGAGGAGCAGAACAAGTCGATGCACGCGCTCGGCTATACCGAGCACAGCTTCGCGCATATCGGCGTGGTAGCGGAGCGGACGGGCTATATTCTGGAAACGCTCGGCAAGGACGACCACACCGTCGATCTCGCGCTGATTGCGGCCTGGATGCACGACCTCGGCAATGTCGTCAACCGCGTGGACCACAGCCAGTCCGGTGCGCTGATGACCTTTTACCTGCTCGATAAAATGGGGCTTGCAGCGGAGGATATCGCGCCGGTCATCCGTGCCATCGGAAACCATGACGAGGGCAGCGGCGTGCCGGTCAGCGACATCGCGGCCGCACTGATCCTTGCCGACAAATCGGATGTCCGGCGCAACCGTGTGCAGGATCTGCCGGAGGATTTCGACATTCACGACCGCGTGAATTATTCCGTGACATCCTCGCAGCTCAAAATCAACCGGGAGCAGACCGCCATCAAGCTGAAGCTCGTGATCGACACCCGGTACGGCGAGATCGGAGAATACTTTGAGATCTTCATGGAGCGGATGCTGCTCTGCCGCAGAGCCGCCAGATTCCTGAATCTGGAATTTCACCTGATTATCAACGAGCAGACCTTGATGTAAAGGGCGCGGGGCCGGCATCAGACGAAAAAGCCGGCGCTTCCCGCAGCAGGAAAGCGCCGGTTTTGCTCTTTTTCGGAATTACGGATGTGCGGCGGGCGGTTCCTTGCCTGTACGCGCATCCTCGGCATACCGCTTTTTCAGCTGCTGATTCATCAGCGCGGTATGCTTCCGGTCCACAAGGTAATGCACAAAGCAGGTGAAGGAATAGATGCACATGACCGCAACGAAGGTCAGGAGCACCGACAGCGGCGTGATGCTGCACCAGCCGAACAGTCTGAGCAGCAGCAGGGTGATGCCGAAAATCAGCAGAAAGTGAATCACCCACAGCAGGAGCGATTTCCGGACGCTCTTCGGATCAAAGCAAAGCAGTGCCGCGGACGGCAGCGCCGTGACAAATCCGCCGAGCAGAATCTCCCAGAGCAGGGTGCTGCTTGGCTGCTGCCCCGAAAATGACAGATAGACGGCTGCTGCAATCAGGACAGCGGTTGTGATGTCCACAAAATAATGCAGCAGTGAAATCAGGAATTCTTTGATCATCATTCTACCTCCTGAATACCGAGCTTCGCTTTCAGACTGTGAACATACTGCCTGGAAATCACAATCTTTTCGCTGTTTTTCAGATGTGCTTCGAGCTTCCCGCCGAACAGCGGCGAGAGATAGTCGATTTTCTCCATGTTGACAATCATGGATTTGGAGCACCGCACGAAATCCAGCGTGTTGAACAGCTCCTCCAGCTCGTAAAGCTTATACTTCACCTCATAGACATCGGATTTGCAGTAAGCAAATACGCGGTTTTCGTTCGCCTCAAAGTAGTAGACCTCCTGATAGTTGAGGCGCACGATCCGGTTGTCCAGATAGCCCGTGAGCTCGGTCTTTGCTGTCTGAAAGGAAAGCAGCATGGATACGAGCCGCGGATCCGGTGAGGCACATCGGATGATAACGGTGTCTTCGTCGTTCGGCTGCGGGGGTTCGATGATAATTTTCATGGCTGTCCTCCGGTGTGTGATGATATGGAAGCTGTATTTGGTAGCGTAAAGGAATCGCCCTGTCTGAGTTTTATGACTTTGGTATATCTGCTGAGATACTGCTCGATTTCCGATGTGTCGATCTCCTGACTGAAGGGCGGAAAGGTGTCATCAAAATGCGTCAGCAGAACAGCCTGCGGTCTGAGCTGTTCGTAAATACGCTTTGCAATGTCGAAAATTTGCTCCGAGCCCTGATAGGGGAACATTGCGAGGTCCGCACCCGCCGGATACCGGATGTGTTCTGCGAGCGCCAGGCTGCCGAGGATCAGGATGCGTCTGCCGTACACCTCCGCCACATAGCACAGCGCTTCCTTTTTTTCGCGGCAGGAGGTAAATTTCAGGAACTTTGTGAGGAGACCTTTGCGGTTCTGCCGGGCGCGCCTGCAAAAGACTGCCTTCAGCCCGTCCCGGAGCGTTAATTTGATGTGGCTGCCCTGATAGGCCGTGATTGTGAAATCTCCGGCCGAAAAGACAGAGCCGGCCCGGATCAGGCGCAGGTTTTCCTTCCGGACGCCCTTTCTGCGAAGGCTTTGATACGGCGCTTTCGTGCAGTAGACCGCCGTGTCGCTGCGGACGATTTCGCGGATGCTGCCAATGTGATCGAAATGTCCGTGCGTAATCAGAATCCGGCTGCATCCGTCAAACGCGTTCCGCGCTAATTTGATTTTGCTGTCCGGAAGCGGAAAGAACGGATCAATCAGGAGCTGGGAATCTCCGGCCGTGATCCGGACGGAAGCCGTACCGTACCAGGTAATCCGGATTTCGTTTTCCGGCATAGATCATCAGCTCCTTTGCAGTTTGTTCAATCTATTATAGCATAGCGGCTGTGAAAAATCAACCGGGGCTTATATTATGATAACACAGCGCACGGCAGTTGTCAATGCAACTTACCCCTTGAAAAAAGCAACTTACCGCCGCGCAGATGCAACTCACGGACAGCCTATTGACTTTTCCGGCAAAATTCCTGTATAATTATGAACAGAATATAAACAAAAATCTGCGCCGGACCAAACGGTGCGGGTGCAGATTCCGCGCATCACAGACATCCGGGCCGGACATCCGCTGTTTTTCAGACAGCATAATATAAAATCTGAAGGAGGTCTTTCACATGAAACACGGCAAGCTCAGCACATGGCTTTCCGCCGCAATGCTCGGTATCGGCACGGCCGCTTTTGCGGCATTGTCCGGCGGGAACGGCATCCGGGCCGCAGCAGCCCAGCAGTCCGGGGAAACGGACACATGGGGCTACACCTATGACACGGACACGAACGAAGCGACAGTGACCGAATACAAAGGGGGAAAGTATATTGCAGCCGAGATTCCTGAGACACTCGGCGGCTGTACCGTCACGGGAATCGGCCCAAATGTATTCTGGCAGAAGTATCTGACGGAAATCACCATTCCGGACACCGTGAAGACCATCGGGAACAATGCGTTCGGCTGGAACCGCATGGAGACCGTTACGGTTCCGGCCGGTGTCACGACGCTTCCGGATTCGGCGTTCTGGTATTGCAGAAATCTGACCTCTGCGGTCATCAAGGGCGCAGAGACCGTGGAATCCGATGCGTTCAGGGGATGTACCGCGCTGACGGAGGTTTCTCTGCCGAAGGCAAAGACCGTCAGTGACCACGCCTTTGCCCAGTGCGGCGCGCTGGCGTCGGTTTCCCTGCCGAAGGCCGAGACCGTTGCGGACTATGCCTTCTATCAGTGCAGCGCTCTGGCTGAGGCAGCGATGCCGCAGATCAAAGGCATCGGTTCGATGGCCTTTTACGGCTGCACCTCGCTGGAAACGGTTTCTTTGCCGGCAAGCTGCACTTCGGTCGGAACCTATGCCTTTTACGGATGCAGCGGAATCACCGGTCTGACAATCAGCGGCCCGGCCGTGCTGGACTACGGCGCCTTCCGCAACTGCACATCGCTGGCCGAGGTACAGCTCTCCGACAGCTCCTCGACCGACAGGAGCCGGGAAGCCTTTATCAACTGTCCGATTACCAAAGTAAACGGTGCGGAGCCGCTGTCCTATCAGACGGACGGCAGCGGCAATGTCCGTCCGGTGCTGAATTCCGACATTGAAACCGCGGTGCGGAATCATTTTGCCAGAAGCATCAATGTCAAATTCGTGGATGACTACTGCTCCGCATTCTGCAAGTATCTTGTTGCGACAGAGACCGACGAATGGATGAACAAAGCCCTGAAGGCGCGTCAGCTTCACGACTGGCTCGTCCGCCACTGCCAGTATGAGGACTGCAACGGCGATGAGACCTACATGGACAGCGAAAACCATGTGCCGTCCTCGGTGTTCCTCAGCTATGCGCTGAATGTCCGCGGAACGGGCATCGGCGAGAGCGTCTGCGAGGGCTATGCCAAGGCGTACACCATGCTGCTGGCGGAGGCCGGCATCGAGTCCTACCGCGTCAACAGCCCGACGCATCAGTGGAATCTCGTGAACATCGGCGAGGAAGCGGATGAATACTATCAGGTCGATGTGACATGGGACGATCCGATTATGATGGGCGGCGGCGACAATGTAAAGGATGCGTATTCGACCAGATATACGCATTTCCTCAAGAGCAATGCGGATATGGAGAGCCTGCACGGAGCGGAGCACGCCGATCCGCAGCCTGTTGACTACGACAGCTCCGATCACATTCTGCTCGGAATATACAGCGCAGACATTCCCGAAAAGCTGGCGCTCTGTACCGCTTCCTACGAGGATGCGAATTCGGACGGCATTCTGGACAATGACTACGATCTGGACGGTGCCGCCGGGGATGCGGACTACTGGGAGGATACGCTTGCGCGCCAGATGCTCTGCGGACAGCAGGTGTGGCATTTCGGCTATGATACAGACATCAACGGCAAGCTGCCGGTGATTCTGTCCCGTCTGCATCAGTATCATACATCCTTCTGGAATCTGGGTGTCAGCTCTGATCCGGCCGATCAGACTGTGCAGCTCGGCAGTACGGCGGAATTCAAGGTGACGGTGCTTTCCGATAACCTGACCTATCAGTGGCAGTATTTCAAGACAAGCACCGGTGAATGGGCGGACTCGACGATGGAGGGCTGCAAAACCGACACAGTGCGCGTACCGGCGACGGAGGCCAGAAACGGTCAGAAGTACCGCTGCATCGTCCGGAACCGCAACGGTGATGCGTTCACCAGCGAGGCCGCGGTACTGACTGTCATGCCGCAGATTCTGGCGAAGCCGAAGAACGCAGGAGCGGCTGTCGGAGATACCGCGAAGTTCCAGGTCAGCGCAAAGGGCACCGGCCTGACCTATCAGTGGCAGTATTACAATCCGTCGCAGTCGAGATGGATCAACTCGACCATGACGGGCGCAAAGACCGCCAATCTGAGCGTGCCGGCGACGGTTGCCAGAAACGGTCAGAAGTATCGCTGCATCATCAAGAACAAGTTCGGCAACGCTGTGACGACTGCGGGCGTCTTGCTGAAGGTGACTGCGAAAATCACGGCGCATCCGAAGAGCGTGACCGCATCCGTCGGGGAAACGGCAAAGTTTTCCGTGACTGCGACCGGAACCGGTCTGGTCTACCAGTGGCAGTATTACAATACGGCCAGGGGCAAATGGGTGAACTCGACCATGCAGGGCGCCAAGACTGCCAATCTGAGTGTGCCGGTGACCGCCGCCAGAAACGGGCAGAAGTACAAGTGCGTCATTAAGAACAGCCTCGGAAACTATGTCAATTCCCAGACGGCGACGCTGACCGTCCGGTAAGCGCGGAGCGCTTCCGCTTCGGACTTTGTTTTCTTTTCCCATAACACAGTGCCGGTCTCACACGGGTTTCGTGCGGGACCGGCACTCTTTTTTTACAGTGGCATTTACAGGGACGCTGCAAATTCCCGGATCTCGTTCAGCTTTTCCTCAGACTTGTTTTCTTCGCCGTAGGAAGTGAGAATGCCGGCGATTTCGATTTCCGCAAAATCCATGTAATCTTTGAACTGCGTAATCGCGGCGTCAAACACCTCGTCAGAGCCGGAGGACAGCATCAGGACTGCCTTTGATGCAGCCGGCTTTCCGACGCAGTACACTCTCTGGAGCGCTGCCTGCATCTGCGCGGTCATCGTGAAGTAGTAGATCGGCGATGCGAACACGATCAGATCGGCTTCCGTGTAAGCGGGCATGATCTTTTTCAGATCGTCCTTCTGGACGCAGGTGCCGTTGCCTTTCGTGTGGCAGTATTCACAGCCAAGACATCCTGCAATCTTCATTTTTCCGACCTGATACACTTCGACCTCGTGTCCGGCTGCCTTTGCACCCTTCCTGAACGCCTCGACCATAGCAGCCGTGTTTTCTTTTCTCGGACTTCCGTTCAGAATTGCGATTTTCATAGCATTTCCTCCTGACTGATTTTAAGTGATAACCGGAAGGGACGGGAGTATCTGCCGTGCGCCTGCCGGTTGATTTCATTATAGCAGACCGGCCTGCAAAAGTCAACCACCGCGCACAAAACCGGCTGCGGAAGCATCCCGCGGTTTGCGCCGCCGATGCAATATGGTCCGCCGCCTTTTTCATCAGATGACCGCAAAGGGCGGCTTCCCTGATGCGCACGGTTTTTTTCTTTTGGGGGCTTGACAGGCAGCGTCGGATATGTTATAATACAGATGTTATATAACAACTGTTTTTTTATGGAGGGGATCGGATGCCGCCGAAAGCAAAGATTACAAAAGAAATGATCGTCAGCGCCGGCCTGCGGATTGTGCGCAGGGAGGGCGCGGAGAACCTGAATGTCCGGCGTGCCGCCGCAGAGCTGAACTGCTCCACGCAGCCGGTCATGTATCATTTCCGGGCGGTCAGTGATCTGAAAGCCGCCGTGTACGATGCCGCGGACGAGCTGCATACAGAGTTTATCATGACGCCGGACGCGGATGCGGAGAATCCGTTTTTGTCCGTCGGGCTCCGGTATATACAGTTTGCCGCGGAGGAAAAGCATCTGTTCCGGTTCCTGTTCCAGTCGGACAGCTTTCAGAATATCGGCTTTCAGGACCTGCTGCGCTCGGAGGACATTTCGCCTGTCATCGCCTCGCTGCGTGCGGCGGCAGACATCACGGAGGCACAGGCGCGGGAGATATTTGAAGTGCTGTTTATCTGCGTACACGGTGCCGCCAGCCTGATTGCAAACAACTCGATCCGGTATGAGAAAGCACATTTTGAGAAAATGCTGGGCAGCGCGTTTGACAATGCCGTTGCCGCGCTGAAAGGAGGAGCCTGATGAAACTGTTTCAAAAGAATGAGGTTCTGTTTGCCGTTCTGCTGATTGTGATATATGTAGTCGGCAGCTCCGTGATGCAGAGCGTTTCCGATGCGGTCGGAATCGCGTTTCTTGCCGAGATGCTGTTTAATCTTCTGATGTCTGCGGTGCTGCTTTGGTTTATCCGGAAAAACAGGCTTTCTGACTATGTCGGACTGAGAAAGCCTGAGATTTCCGCCTCAAAAATGCTGTACTACATTCCGCTGCTCCTGATTGCCGCGGCGCCCGCCTTCTTCGGCACGGGCATGGAGTTTTCCCCTGTCATTTCGCTGCTGCGGACGGTTATGATGATCTGCGTCGGCTTTTTGGAGGAAGTGATCTTCCGCGGATTTCTGTTCAGGGGAATTGCCAAAAACAGCCTGAAGCGGGCTGTCGTGATTTCTTCGCTCACATTTGCCGTCGGACACTTTGTGAATCTGCTCAACGGCAGCGATTTGTTCAGCAATACCTTGCAGGTCGTTTATGCGGTTGCGGTCGGATTCCTGATGGTGTTCATATTCATGAGAACCTCCAGCCTGCTCGCGTGTATCGCGTTCCATGCGTTCAATAACTGCCTGACTGCCTTTACCACCGGAAAATTTCTGATCGACAGAACCGGTGAAAAGACGGCGGTGCTGATTATGGCCGGGATTCAGCTTGTGATCGCCGGCGCATATCTGCTGTATACGGCAAAGCTACCGGAAAGGGCGCTTCCCGAACAGTGACTTTGAGGAGAAAAGGGGCCGGCGTTTCCGTGAAATGCCGGCCCTTGAAAAAACAGTACAACTCCGCGAGTTAGCACAGGCGTACTATTATTCAATTTCACAAAAATGCGGTTGACATCCAAAAACCGCTTGACAAATCAAAACAGAAGTGATACAATACTAACGGTTAGCAAGGCCTAATCGTTTTATTTTTGTTCGATGATTAGCAAAGGCTAATTGCACGGAAGGGGAGTCTGTCTATGATACCGATCAGTCTGGCAGATGCAGACACACCGCTGACGATCCGGAAAATCGGCGGAACGCCGGCACTCAAGCTGCATCTCGAAAACCTCGGCTTCACGGTCGGGGAAACGGTCACGCTCATCAGCAATCTCGGTGAAAATGTGATCGTCAGAGTCAAGGAATCCCGCGTCGCAATCGGCGCGGATATGGCAAGAAAAATCATGGTGTAAGGAGGAACCGGATATGAAAACGCTCAGAGAAGTCCCGGTCGGCGGCAAGGCAAAGGTCGTGAAGCTGCACGGCGCAGGCGCCATCAAGCGCCGCATCATGGACATGGGAATCACACGCGGAACTGAGATCTATGTGCGCAAGGTCGCGCCGCTCGGCGATCCGCTGGAGCTCACGGTGCGCGGCTATGAGCTGTCGCTCCGCAAGGCGGATGCCGAACTCATCGAGGTCGTATAATTTATTTTGCGCAGCGGTTAGGCACAACTAACCGCAGAAAGGAAGCATGAATATGGATATCCGCATCGCTCTTGCGGGCAACCCGAATTCGGGTAAAACGACACTGTTTAACGCACTGACCGGCTCGAATCAGTTTGTCGGAAACTGGCCGGGCGTCACCGTTGAAAAGAAGGAAGGTCGGCTGAAAAACCATGACGGCGTGACCGTCACCGACCTGCCGGGCATCTATTCGCTTTCGCCGTACACGCTGGAGGAGGTCGTGGCGCGAAACTATCTGATCGGCGAACGCCCCGATGTGATTCTGAACATCATCGACGGCACGAACCTCGAACGCAACCTCTACCTGACCACGCAGCTTGTCGAGCTGGGCATTCCGGTCGTCCTTGCGGTCAACATGATGGATGTCGTCAAAAAGAACGGCGACAAGATCAACACGAAAGAGCTGTCCCGTCAGCTCGGCTGCGAGATCGTTGAAATCTCCGCGCTGAAGGGAACGGGCATCAAGGAAGCGGCTGAGGCTGCAATTAAGGCTGCGAAGGGCACGAAAACGATTCCGCAGCACACCTTCTCCGGACCGGTTGAACACGCGATTGCCCACATCGAGGAAGCGGTCGTACACAATATGCCGGAGGAGCAGCAGCGCTGGTACGCGATCAAGGTGTTTGAGCGCGATGACAAGGTGCTCGAACAGCTGAACATTCCGGAATCGACGCGCAGCCATGTGGAACAGGATATTGTGGCCGCCGAGCAGGAGCTGGACGACGATGCCGAGAGCATCATCACGAACGAGCGGTATGTATACATTGCTTCGGTCATCAAGGCGAGCTACAAAAAGCACAATGCCGGAAAGCTGACCACTTCCGACAAGATCGACCGGGTTGTCACGAACCGTGTGCTCGGCCTGCCGATCTTCGCGGTGATCATGTTCCTTGTCTATCTGATTGCAATGAAGGGGCCGGGCGCATGGATGACCGACTGGACAAACGACAATCTCTTTGACGAGGGCTTCCACCTGTTCGGCATGGGAACATCGGAATATGAGGAAAAGAAGGGGGAGTACGAGGACGCCGCAAATGCGGTCGGTGCTTTCTATGAGCTGGACACCGAGGCGGAGGATTTTGATGCGGAAACCGTCCTCGCAGAGATGAAGGCGGTTGCCGGTGAGGACACCGCGGTCATTTCTCTCGAAGATGAGGAAACGCTCGAAATCACCGAAATGACGGTCTATTTCGATGCAGTCCCCGAAGGCGCAAATGAGGACGAGGTGCTCGGCGTTTCGTACAAGGATGCAGTCGAGTATTTTGAGAAAAACGGCTTTGACGAGCCGGATCCTGCCGATTACGGCACCTTTGTACCGAGCATTCCGGCACTCGTTGAGAGCGGTTTGGACAAGGTCGGCGCAGCTGACTGGCTCAAGGGCCTGATTCTCGACGGTATCGTTGCCGGTGTCGGCGCGGTGCTTGGCTTTGTCCCGCAGATGCTCGTGCTGTTCCTGCTGCTGGCATTCCTCGAAGCCTGCGGCTATATGGCGCGTATTGCATTCGTGCTTGACAGAGTATTCCGCAAATTCGGACTCTCCGGCAAGTCGTTCATCCCGATGCTGGTCGGCACGGGCTGCGGCGTTCCGGGCATCATGGCGAGCCGTACCATCGAAAACGAGCGCGACCGCCGCATGACGATCATCACAACGACCTTCATCCCCTGCGGCGCAAAGGTTCCGTTCATTGCGATGATCGCGGGTGCGATTTTCGGCGGTTCTCCGTGGATTGCGGTGTCTGCATATTTCATCGGCATGGCTGCGATCATTGTGTCCGGCATCATGCTGAAAAAGACAAAGCTGTTCGCAGGCGAGCCTGCACCGTTCGTCATGGAGCTGCCCGCATACCATATGCCGACACTCGGCAATGTGCTCCGCTCGATGTGGGAGCGCGGCTGGTCATTCATCAAAAAGGCCGGCACGATCATTCTGCTTTCGACGATTTTTGTCTGGTTCACTTCGTACTTCGGCTTCACGGACGATGGCTTCCGGATGCTCTCCGAGGACGAGCTTGACCTTTCGATTCTCGCAAAGATCGGCAGCGGCATCGCATGGATCTTCGCACCGCTCGGCTGGGGCAACTGGCAGGCGGCTGTCGCATCGTTCACGGGACTGGTCGCAAAGGAAAACATCGTCGGTACGATGGGCATTCTCTACGGCGGCGGCGATCAGACAGTCTGGCAGACGCTCGGCGCGGCATTCACCGGTGTGACCGGCTTCTCCTTCCTCGTGTTCAATCTGCTCTGCGCACCGTGCTTTGCGGCAATCGGCGCGATCAAGCGTGAGATGAACAACGCGAAATGGACATGGTTTGCAATTCTCTATCAGTGTGGCTTTGCATATGCGATTGCGTTTATGATCAACCAGTTCGGCGGAATGGTCACCGGAAATGCAAATCCGGTCGGTCTGGTCTTTGCATTCCTGATGCTCGCTGCAATGGTGTATATGCTGTTTGTCAAGAAATATAAGGAGTCTACCACGCTGACGGAAAAGCTGCGTACACAGAGGAGCTGATCGAAGTGCCTGCATGGCTGACGGACAATCTCGGAACGATTGTCATTTCGCTGATTCTGCTTGCGGTTGTGGCTGCAATTCTGATCTCGATGATCCGGAACAGGAAAAAAGGAAAATCGTCCTGCGGCTGCGACTGCGCACACTGCGGCTGCTGCGGCTCCTGCCGTAAAGACTGAGAAAGCCGGGCGGCGCCTTCTGCCGCCCGGTTCAGGAGAATTACTATGGATACAAACGAAAAACTCACTGCGGCAAATATCCGCTATCTGCTTACCATGAAAGCCTTTGCTGCTGCCGATCAGACAATCCGGAACTCTACGCTTGCGGATCATTTTCACTACAAAAAATCGAGCATCCACGCCATGCTTAAGCATCTGGCGGCGGCCGGCATGATCGAAAAGGACGAAAGCAATATCATCCGCCTGACCGAAAAGGGCGCAGATACGGCTGACCGGTATCAGGCCTATTACAGCGCCGTCGATACCGTAATCAATCAGGGCTTTCCGGATTTTCAGCATCGGGAGAATGCGATTCTTGCGTTTCTCGCAGAGATTCCGGAACGGGATCTGCGGCGGCTTGTTCAGCAATGACCGAAAAAAAGCAGCAGTACATCGCGGTGTACTGCTGCTTTCGTCATTTCGCTGCGGTCATGGATACGATGTCCTTTCCGCGGGCCAGACAGCGTTCGTAGATTCTCGTGCATTGCTTATACTTCGCAAAAAAGCAGCGGCATTTCTCCTCGTCGCCGTAAACCTTCCAGCAGCCGGCGCACTTATAACCGCAGGCGTGGTGCGAGATAAAGCCGGATACATCTTCGGGCGGGTAGCCGAGAAACAGCCCGATCTCATGCGGAAAATCATCAGTTTCCTTTAGCCGCTGAATCAGCTTTGCAAGCCATTTCTCGGCGCGGTCCGGCGGATAGCCGCAGAGCCGGAGGATCGCCTTTGCATCGTCGTTATGCAGATCGTCCGCAAGCTGCGCCGGCCGGTAAACATAGATCAGCGCGTGACGGCCGCGGTACCGCAGCGGCAGAATGCGCACGCCCTTTTCACGGAACCTGCGGTTCCAGAAGCGCACAGAATCGCGCATTTCCTCTTTGCTGTCATACCGGAAGCGGAACAGGCTGCCGGTCTTGATGCCGGCGAGCGTCGGTGCGCAGTTGCGGACCATTGCCTCCTCGGACATATCAATCGCCTCCCTGAACAGAGTTATCATATGCTAACCGCATCTATTATAGCACAGAATCCCGCTCCTGTCAAGAGAAAAGAAACTTTGAATAAGGCTTGACAAATCCGGAAAAGTGTGGTATAATTCTATAGGTTAGCGTAAGGTAACCGACAGCAGGGCGGGTTCGCGCCCGCTCTGTTCTTTTGAAACGCTGTTAGCATAAACTAATCAAAGGAGGTATCTATGAGCTTAGTCATCGTAGGCGGCAATGACCGCATGGCAACACGCTATCAGGACATCTGTAAACAGTATCGCTGGAAATCCAAAGTCTTCACACAAATGCCTGCGGACTTTGAGAACAAGATCGGTCAGCCGGATCTGCTGGTCGTATTCACAAGCACCTGTTCACACAAAATGCTTGCCGGCGTGAAGAACCGTTCCGAGAAGCACGGCATCCCGGTGAAGCATATCCACAGCGCCAGCGTCAGTGCGCTGAAAAAGCTGCTGGAGCAGTACCGGTACAGCGGATAACATTGTTCAATACAGAGCGATCTGTTTGAAAATATCACTTTTTGGAGGAATCATAATGAAAACAGCAGTCATTTACTGGAGCGGCACCGGCAATACCGAAGCAATGGCAAATGCGGTTGCTGAGGGCGCAGGCGCAGAGGCCGTGACCGTTTCCGATTTCAGCGGCAGTATCGCGGACTTTGACGCACTGGCATTCGGCTGCCCGGCAATGGGCGCGGAGGTGCTTGAGGAGGACGAGTTTGAGCCGTTTTTCGCCGGCATTGAGCAGGAGCTCAGCGGCAAGAAAGTGCTGCTCTTCGGCTCTTACGGCTGGGGCGACGGCGAATGGATGCGCAGCTGGGCGGAGCGCGTCAAGGCAGCAGGTGCTGCGCTGCTCGGCGACGAGGGCTATATCGTAAACGAAGCACCGTCGGACGACGACCTTGCAAAGCTGAAGGCACTCGGCGCAGAGCTTGCCGGCGCATAATCATAACCGTGAGTTAGGTATACCTAACTATTATCAAAGGAGAATCTGAATGAAAAAACTTGCGATGATTTCGGCTGCGGCACTTGCAGCCGCGGCTGTGGCCGTTCCGGCGTCCGCATCTGCTGCGGACGGCGTGATCTACGGCACGATGAACATTCCGTATACCGAGTTTTACGCGGCAGAAATGGGCAGCTCCGCCGGCGAGGTGGATGCCGTGACCTCCGCAACGAAAAACAAGGTGCTGAGAAACGGTGAGGGCGAGATGTTTGAAGGCTCGTACAACAACGGCGAGGACACGATTCTCGGCGTGACCTATCCGGTTGCAGTCACACAGGCCGACCTCGATGCACTCGGCACAAACAACTACGGTTTTACCAAGCTGGACGCGGAGCCGGAGGCCTACAAAACTGTCACGGTTTCCGGCGGGAAAGCGAGCTTTTCCGCTGTGCAGGACAAGTCACCGGAGACCGCGTCGCTCGGCGTGAAGCTCTCGACGGAAACCCCGTGGGGCGATTATCTGATCGACCTGACCGAGCAGCCGGAAGGCTTTGACACGAAGTACCGCGGCGCACTGCTCAAAACCGCAGACGGCAAAGCGTACGCCATGCGGCACGAGCAGAACATCTGGCGCGGCGAGCTCGCGTGGTCGTCCGGCATCAAGACCGAGGAGCCGCACGGCAACAAGCTTGATTACAAGATGTATGAGGGCCTGATGGGCAGCACGGTCAAGGAGATCGTGCTCATCACGAAAAGCGGCTATGTCACGGTCAAGACCGACACCTATATTCCGGTGAAATTCGCAGGCTCACTGACTGCCGAAAACGGCGAGGCAGGTACGGGCAGCACGACATTTGCCGCAGAGGGCATTCCGGCAGATTATCAGAAGAAATACAAAGCGGCTGACGGCTTTACCGTCACGGAAGGCAAGATCAATTATACCGGCGCAAAGCCGGGCAGCTATCAGCTGACGGTCTCGGACGCTGCCGGGAAATATGCACCGCTGAGCACCTCGTTCGTGCTGGAGACCGATGCACTTCCGGTGCAGTTTAAGGACGGCAAGCTCGTGAAAGCGGACGGCGCGTCGGATGCCGACGCTGAAAACTTCATCAGGAATCTGTCCAAGGTCGAGGTCGGCGAGAAGGCCTACAACGCCTCCGGCAGAGGCGCGGTCAAGATCTTTGACGAGACCGGCGCGATCAATTTTGACGCAGAATCCAGAGACGGCAAGGTCTTTGCGGACGGCGCGGACGGCACCTATACGCTGAACATCACCGCGACTGGCTACCGCAAGCCGCTGGCAGTTCAGCTCCCGCAGGAAGAAGCGGAAACCACTGCTGCGGCGGATCAGTCCGCAGGTGAAACCACCGAAACACAGGCAGAGCAGCCCGCACAGGGCGGCGGCAATTCGGCAGGCGCCTCGGACGGAAAGGTCTCTGCACCGAAGGCCGGAGATGCCGGCATGGGCCTGTTTGCTGCTCTGGCATCAGCGGGCGTGCTTTCTGCTGCCCTGACGCGCAGAAAGCGCAGAAGCTGATATGCTGTTTCTCCTTTCCTTACTGTTTGCGGCCGCCTTCTCCGCACTTTGCGGGAAGGCGCTCCGCAGGCAGCCCTCGCCGTTTTATCTGACGGCGGCGGTTCTGAGCATCGGCACAGCCGTGCTCGCAAATATGCGCATCCCGGAGATTCCGGCGTTTGTGCAGCAGAATGTGATCGCACTGTTTACAAAAGGTATTCTCGCGGCGGCATTCTGGGCGGTCGTTATGTGGACAGGCGCACTTCCGAACGGCTCCGCTCTGATGAAAAGACTGATGCCGCAGCGCGGTCAGCTCTCGATTTTCGCGGCGATTCTGACGCTCGGCCATGTCGTCGGGCTCGGTATTTCCGTGCTCCCGCGCTGGCTGAAAAAAGCGGATGTGCCGAATCTGACGGTCTGCATTGCTTTGCTGCTGATTATGCTGCCGCTGACCGTGATTTCCGTGCAGAAGATCCGCCGGAAAATGAAGGCGAGAACATGGAAGTCGGTGCAGCGCTGGGCATATCTGTTTTATGCGCTGATCCCGCTTCATGTCATCGTGCTGAACTTTGCAAAGGCGCACGGCGGCAGAAAAGATGTGCTGCTGAACCTGATGCTGTATCTGGTTGTTTTTCTCGGATATGCCGTCTGCCGGATCAACAAATGGTATCAGCTGAAAAAGAAGCCGGAACGGATGATCGGGCTGAAGCTTGCATCATGGGGTGCTTTTTTTATCTGCATGACGGCATTCGCGGCGGCGGCAGCTCCGCAAAAGCAGGAGCGCACCGTGCTGTCTGCGGAAACTCCGGTGCAGGAGACATCCGCGCAGACAGAGGCTGCAACCGATGAGACCGAAACGGTTTCCGCGCAGAGCAGTGAAACGGCTTCAGCATCCGGCACGGAAAGCACGGCGGCGGACAGCACGGCAGAGCGCACCGTGACGACGGAAACTGACAGCACAGAGCAGACCGTCAGCACGGTCACAGCAACCGAACAGACCAAGCGGCCGGAGTCGTCACAGCCGGACAGTCAGACAAAGCAATCCGCTTCGGTGACACAGACATCCGAGAAAAAAACGGAGCCTGCTTCGGTCTATCGGAACGGAACCTTCACCGCAAAAGCCTATGGCTACGACGGCGATATCACCGTCCATGTGACGGTGCAGGATGACCGGATTACGGGCATCACCGCCGAAACGGAAGAAAGTGACGATTCGTATTTCTTTGACGCAAAAAGCGCCGTGATTCCGGCAATCATCCGCAGTCAGGCGGCGGATGTGGATGCCTGCTCCGGCGCAACATACAGCTCGAACGGCATCATGGCGGCAGTCCGGGCGGCATTGGAGTCAGCCAGATTATGAAAAACAAGTATATGAAGGTCCTGAGCGGTATCTGTGTGATGCCGCTTTTGACTGCCTGCGGAAACCGCGCAGATACGATGCAATCTGCCGATCTTTTCGCAATGGACACCTATATGAGCATCAAGGCCTGCGGCCCGGAGGCGGACGCGGCGCTCGCGGAAGCTGAAGCGAAAATCCGTGTACTGGAGCAGACCTTCTCCGTTACCGACGAAGCGAGTGACATCGGGAAAATCAACCGTGCGGACGGGCAGCCTGTGGCTGTTTCGGCGGACACGGTTTCTGTTTTGCAAACGGCGCAGAAGATGAACCGCGAGAGCGGCGGTGCGCTTTGCATTTCGCTGTATCCGGTGCTCCGCGCATGGGGCTTCACGACCGGCGAATACCGCATCCCGGCCGCTGACGAAATCAAAGCCCTGCTGCGTAATGCCGACGACACGCAGATTTTCGCGGAAGGCCGGACTGTCCGATGTCCGGCTGATACGGAAATAGACCTCGGTGCGGTCGCAAAGGGATACACCGGCGATGCGGTCATGGAAATCATGCAGGCGCACGGGATTTCCTCGGCAATCATCAACCTCGGCGGCAATGTGCAGACACGCGGCAGCCGGCCGGACGGCACCGCATGGACGGTCGGCATCACCGATCCGTTTGCGCCGGATTCCCTGATCGGGACGGTCAGCGTCACAGACAGGGCGGTCATCACCTCCGGCAATTATGAGCGATATTTTACCGGAGAAGACGGCAGGCGGTACTGGCATATTCTGGATCCGGCAGACGGCTGTCCGGCGGATAACGGACTGGTTTCCGTCACCGTGATCGGCGGCAGCGGCGCGGAGTGCGATGCGCTTTCGACGGCGCTGTTTGTAGAGGGAACACAGCAGGCGGCAGAGCACTGGCGGCGAAGCGGCGATTTTGAAATGATCCTTGTCACATCGGACGGGGAGCTGCTTCTGACAGAGGGAATCGCCGCAGATTATACCGCAAAAAAAGAGATGCCTTGCAGGGTGGTGCAGCGTGATGAAAAACCGTAGGATTCTGATTGCAGCCGCGGGGATTTTTCTCGTATCGGCGTGCTTATCCGTATGGATTCTGCGCCGTTCCGAAAAACAGACGGTTGAAATCGTGCAGGACGGCAAGGTGCTGGATACCTTTGACCTGCGCCGTACAGCGGACAGGGAAATCCGCGTGCCGGCTGCGGACGGCGGGTACAACCTGATTACAATAGCGAACGGAACGGTCTGTATTTCCGAGGCGGACTGTCCCGATCAGACCTGTGTGAAAATGGGGACGCTGAAATCGGATTATCTGCCGATCGTCTGTCTGCCGCACAGGCTGATCGTGCGGTTTGCGGAGGACACACCGTGAGCATCAGACGGCTGACGGAGCTCGCGCTGCTCTCGTCGGCCGCACTCATTATGTTTGTGATCGAACTGCGCATTCCGAACCCGTTTCCGATTCCCGGTGTCAAGCTGGGGCTTGCGAATATCGTCACGGTCTACGCGGTATTTCGCTATCGCCCGTCCGAAACGGCGATGATCGTGACGGTCCGGCTGCTGCTCGGCGCGATGTTCAGCGGAAATCCGTCCGCTTTGCTCTATTCCGCAGCCGGTGCGGTCTGCTGCCTGCTCGGGATGCTTCTGCTGCGGAAATTTCTGCCGGAGCAGCAGATCTGGCTGTGCAGCGTCGCCGGCGCAATGCTGCACAACATCGGGCAGATCACGGCAGCGGTCATCATCATGCGGGGATTTGGCGTCATAGCCTATCTGCCGCTGCTGCTCGTGACGGGCTCGCTGGCCGGACTGTTTACCGGACTGTGCGCGCAGTTTTTACTGAACCGGTTGAACCGGTAAAAAGGCTCTGTTTGCGCTGCGGTACCGAACCCCTGTCTCATTGACTTTTTCGCTCCCGTGCGGTATAATAAACCTGAAGGCGCGGATATGCCGCTGAAAAATCAAGGTGCGGGGGGGCAAAACGATGAATCTGAAAAAACACATTGCGTGCTGTCTCAGTGCGGTGCTGGCGGCTTCGATGCTGTCGGCGTACCCGGCCCGTGCCGGAAATGCGGAAGAGACGCCCGGCTGTCAGCTTCAGACCATTCTGATCGACAACGACGGAAAAAACCTCTGGACGACCGAAAGCTGGGGCGGAGCCAATATCCTGCCGAACACTAGCTGGACGACAACGGACGCCTATGATTACTACTACAACGGCGAGCTGTCCTTTGAGGCCAGAAGCAATGCGTCCGAGCCGCTCAGCTTCTGGATCGGATTAAGCTCTCATTATCACGCAACCACGACGGTTTCGCTTTACTGGACAGACCTTGCGCAGTACAAGGGAAAGCTGATTGCCGGTACGGATTGGACAAGCTATTCCCTGCCGATCAAAGAGCTGCTCGACGCAAATCCCGACAGCGGATTTGACCTTGCAAATCTCTGGAAGGTTTGCGTGTCTGCGGTCAGGAAGGGCGAGACGGTTTCTTTCCGGAATGTCAGAATATCGTCAACCGACGATGAACGGCAGTACCCGTTCATCAAAGTGAATCAGGTCGGATACAGCGTACACGGCGCCAAAACCGCCCGCATCAGCTATTTTGAAAAATTCGGTTCGCTCGACGGCAAGGCCTATGAGATCGTTGACACCTCCACGGGAACGGCTGTGATTACCGGCAAGCTGCCGGCTGCTGAGCGGAATGAGCATCTGTCCGGCGAATCCGTACACATCATTCATTTTGATGAGCTGACTGTGCCCGGAACATACTGCATCCGCGTACCGGATGCCGGACTGTCCGCATCCGCACGCTCGCCGAGAGACATCGAGGACGGCCTGGAAACCGATGTGCTGACATCGTTCCCGTTTCAGATCGGCGACCGCATTTATGACAGTCTGCTTTCCGATCTGACAAAATACTATTACCTTCAGCGGCAGGGACTTGATCTGGATGCGAAATATGCCGGCGATTTTGCCCGGAAGAACCTGCACCCGAATGACGCACAGGTCCGGAAGTGGTCCGACCGCGACAATCCCGATGCAGTGACCTATGACATCACGCAGGGCTGGTACGATGCCGGCGATTACGGCAAATACACCTCGCCGGCGGCCACCTCGGTTGAAAATCTGCTGCTCGCATATGATCTGTTCCCGCAGGTTTTCAGGGATATGGCGCTGAATATACCGGAGACCGATCGGACAAATCCCGCATATGCGGATGCGCCGGGCTTTCTGAGCGAGATCAAATGGGAAATAGATATGCTCCTAAAGCTTGAGCACGCCGACAGGGACGGCTCGTTCTATGTGGCTGCAAATTATAAGGACGGTGTCATTTATCTTGAGGATACCCTGTACCAGACCTCGGACTACCGTTCCGGCGCAGATGAAACAGATCTGCGATCGCATCTTGCCACATCCGACATGGCAGCGATGCTTGCCCATGCGTATCTCATTTACAGAACCGTGCCTGCGTATGCGGATTTTGCGGAAACCTGTCTGGAGACTGCGCTCCGGGCCTGGAGGTGGATCAATCATCCGGACCATCCGCAGCATCCGTCCATCGGCGCCGCAAACCGCACCTATACCTACACGCAGGAGGAGCTGGACCGCAGTATGTACTGGGCGGCCGGCGCGATTTACAGGGCCGTGAAGGCGGCCGGCAGGGATGCCTCGGCTTATGAAGCCTATCTGCTGGAAAACTGCGAAACGGAAAATGTGTCCAAATGCTTTACGGGCGCGTCGTTAGGCTACCACTCGCACGGACGCTCCTTCCTCGGCTATTTCCATTATCTCTATCACAACGCGGAAGCCGCTCCGGAGATCACAGAAGTGTTTCAGAAATTCGTGCCGTGGCGAAAGCGCACGCTTAGCTATGACAACTGGGGTACGGATTTCCCGGACTGGGGCTACTGGTGGGGCTCCAATATGGTGATCGCACAGAGCACTATGACTACGCTCCTCGGCAGCATTCTCACCGAGGGCGAGGAGCAGATTCCCGATGAGGTCATCCGCTCCAACGAGAGTGCC
>JAILIG010000086.1 GCA_024695445.1 Oscillospiraceae bacterium | reverse complement strand
TGCAATGAGGTTCCACCCGTTCCCATTCCGAACACGGCAGTTAAGCTCATTCGCGTCGAAGATACTTGGCTGGAGACGGCCTGGGAAAATAGATCGGTGCCGGCACCAAGCCAGAGATTTCCTTCTCTGGCTTTTCCTTTTCTATACTGGGGCATAGCCAAGCGGTAAGGCACCAGACTTTGACTCTGGCATTCGTAGGTTCAAATCCTGCTGCCCCAACCAAAAAACAGACCGGTGTGTGACATTGGTCTGTTTTTTTAGAATAAGGAAAGCTGTGTATACTGCTCCGGCAATTCCTGTAAATACCGGAAACAGTCATCCGGACGATGCAAAATACCGTTTTTTTCACATACATCGTGAAACAGTTGATTGATTTGATTTTGGGATGAACGCTCAATGATATAGCTTTCCCCGAATTCGTGTTCATATTGCTTTCTCAATCCGGGAAAATGCCGATCCAATGCATGGTAATAGTATTCTCTGGATCCTGTGCGCAGTGTCATGCCCATTCCAAAGAATACGATTCCGCGAACGCCGGCCTGTATGCAGAGCTCTAGTATGTTTCGCACGTTTTCTTCGGTATCGTTGATGTAGGGCAGCAGCGGTGTCAGCCATACGATCGTCGGAATTCCAGCCTCCCGCATCTCGTAGAGTACCTCAAAGCGCCGGCTGGTCGGGCAGACATTCGGTTCAATGATTTTGCAGAGCGTATCGTCGGCGGTTGTCAGTGTCATCTGAACAACCGCTTTTTGTTTGCTGGCAATTTCCTTGAATAAATCAATGTCGCGCAGAATCAGGTCGGACTTTGTCAGCACTGCTGCACCGAACTCATACTCTGCAATTGTTTCAAGACATCGACGCGTCAGAAGCAGATCTTCTTCCGGCGGAATATACGGATCACACATGGAACCGGTTCCGATCATGCACTTTTTTCGCTTTTTTCGCAGGGCATCCCGGAGCAGTGTCGGTGCATTTTGCTTGACTTCAATGTCTTCAAACTGATGAGTGAACTGATAGCAGGCACTCCGGCTGTCACAGTAGATACAGCCGTGCAGGCAGCCGCGGTATATATTCATTCCGTTGGAAGCGGATAGAATCGTCTTTGCTTGAACAAAGTGCATATGATCCTCCATCAATGTTATGGACCTAGTATACCATATGAAATCAGTTCCGTCAAGTGGTATTTGTTGTCGTGATCCCGCATAAAGTGGTCAAGGGGCATGATTGTGTTTCAGATTTTGAGTCAGTTGCTCTGGCAGTGGATTTTACCCCCTCTGCTTGGAGTGACCGCTTTGTGCTGGGCCGTGCGGCTGCATGGCCGTCCTGTGATCGGATTTGGCAAAATTTTATTGAGAATCGGAAAAACGCTGTTTTGCAGAGGCGCTTCCCGGAAACAGAAACAGGTTTTTGCATCTGCGCTTGCTGCTACAATGGGAACCGGAAATCTGGTCGGTGCGGCGTTGGCTGTCATGACGGGCGGAGCCGGCGCCATTTTCTGGATGTGGGTTTCTGCGCTGCTCGGAATGGTTTTGGTGTATGCAGAAAATCTGCTCGGTTATCGGTTTCGGCGAATGATGCCGGACGGTACATTCCGCGGAGGCGCACTGGCGCTTCTTCACGACGGCCTTGGTCAGAGGATTCCTGCGGTCCTGTTTGCGGGATGCTGTGTGGTTGCTGGACTTGGCATGGGAAATATGACACAGTCCGGTACGATTGCCGGAACAGCGGAAGTGTTCGGCATTTCCCGTACAGCTGCCGGGATTACGACAGCACTTCTTCTGCTGCTTTTGCTCAGCGGAAGGGGGAGCAGAGCGGTCGGTTTTCTGTCCGTCCTTATGCCGCTGCTGTGTGCATTTTATTGCTTTGGATGTCTCATTCTGCTGATCGGGCATGCAGATGCGATTCCGGCTGCCTTCAGCAGGATTATGAGAGAAGCAATCGGGATCCGGAGCGCAGCACGTGGCTTTTCGGCCTCAGTTTTGCTTCGGGGAATGTCCGTCGGTCTGCGGCGCGGAATCTTCTCCAATGAAGCGGGGCTTGGAACCTCCGGGATGCTGCATACAGAAACGGAAATCTCTGACGGACTGCATCCGGCGGACTGGGCTGCTGTTGAGGTGTTTGCAGATACTGTAATCTGCTGTACTGCAACTGCACTGGTGGTGCTGACGGCGCCTTCGTGTCCGGAACAGGATCCGTCATCTGTGCTGCTTGCTGCTTTTCGTACCGGACTTGGCACCTTTGCCGAATATTTTCTTGCGATTTCTTTGGTGCTGTTTGCGCTGGCTACGGCAATCGGCTGGTTTCCGTGCGGAGCTGCTGCATTCCGTTATTTGTTCGGATCCGGTTCTGAAAAATATTATCTGGCAATGTGGGTGCTGATCGGTTTTGCCGGTGCATTGAGCCGACCGGATGCTGTCTGGGCGTTCAGTGATTGCTGTAATGCTTTCATGGCGCTTCCGAACCTATATGCGATGATACGGCTGCCTGCGGCTGATGAAAGTAATGTTTCTCAGTAGAATCGCTGGATTCTACGGCTTGTTCTCAGTCTCTACCAATTGTGGAATCATTGATGATACGCTTTTTTTACGGTAGAATACCCGGATGCGTGTGTAGAGCCTTTTGTGAAGCGGTAGGTTGTTTTTTGCCGTGCTTTGGGGTATGATAATATCAGAAAAGCTGGCGAAAGGAGATGTCAGGCTGTGACAATGACTGATACAAAACGGACTCCGCTGCGTGACCGGATTTTACCGGACTATACACGCGGAGAAGAACTGATGAATATGACGACGCATATTGTCGGCGGCTCAGTCGGTTTGCTGATTCTGATCGGCAGTGTTCTGATCGGTGCGAAGCACGCCAACCCGTGGGCGATTGTCAGCGGCAGCATCTATGGCTTTCTGACACTTGTGCTGTTTGTCGTTTCCAGTGTGTACCACGGGCTGCCGGATGGAATGGGAAAGCGTGTCATGCAGGTGATTGATCACTGTACGATCTATTTCATGATCGCCGGGACCTATACACCGATTCTTCTGACTGCTATCCGTCCGGATTCTCCGGCGATTGCGTGGACTGTGTTCGGGATTGAGTGGGGTGCGGCGGCTTCTGCTGCTGTTTTCACGGCGATTGATCTCAAAAAATACAGCAAACTGAGCATGATCTGTTATCTGGCAATGGGCTGGGCAGTGGTGATGATTCTGCCGCAGACACTCCACGTCATGACTTTGAAGGGCTTTTTCTGGCTGCTGGCCGGCGGTATATGCTATACAGCGGGGGCAGTGCTGTACGGACTTGGCAAGAAACACCGTTATATGCACAGCATATTTCACCTGTTTGTGAATGCCGGCAGTTTGTTTCAGGCGATTGCGATTTTGTTTTATGTTCTGTAAGACCGCATATTCTGTTCGCGTTCCGCAGATAATGAAAGCGGGGGTGAGAATATGGGCAGAAAACCGTTTGACGATAAACAGTTTCATGCGCCGAACAGACAGCTGAACAAGGCGAAGGATGAAGTGAGCAGAAATGCTCGTCACGCCAAAACACCGGATGATTTACCTGAACCCGGTGATTTGCCGATTGCAATTCTTCGGAAGGAAATCCCCGCGACTGAGGTTCACGATATGTAACAGGAAAGGCTGCGGAACGCGTTGGTTTCGCAGCCTTTTGCTGTAATTGTGATAAGTGCATCAGAGAGAGACAGTTCCTGCAAGGTGTTGCAGAAGCAGCACTAATTCATCCGAGGACAGGCCTTCCTGCTTGTCAAGCTCAGCATTGATTTTGCCGTTTGCAGTGACTGTGACCTCGCTGTCTTCCGCAAGATAGCGTGCAAGCAAAACAGCATCTGCGATTCTGACAGAACCGTCACAGTCCACATCTCCCGGCAGGATTACAGTCTGGCCCTTAGTTGTTTCTGTGGTGTCCGCTGTCGTCAATGCCTGTTCCGGGATTGGGGCGTCACACGGAGACAGAACGAATTGTGCTGCATCACCCTCCGGTGTTTTTTCTGATATGAATTGCCCGGAACCGTTTGCAGACAGGAACACACCGTTCTGCTCATCATTACCGAAGCAAAGCGTATAGCTTCCGTCGCGGCTGCAGCTGATGCGGAACAACTGTCCGTCGCTGCCGTGATACGGCTGCACGGTAAATGAACCGTCAGACCGTGCTGTGACGGCATATTTTCTGCCGTCCGTCAGGAAGCAAAGTTCGCTTTCCGGATCCTTCTGAAGCTCCCAGCCTGTTGCCTGGGCTGTTTGAATCAGTGTAGTGCCGTCCGTTCCAACAAATTTACCTGTTGCCGTGTTCCGGAGTGCATAAGCCCGTGACGGAACCGCTGCGTAGGTGGGCGTGATTTTCCAGAGCTGGCATTCTCCGCCCCAGAATTCCCATTGCTTGATAACGCCGCCGTTCTCTTTGGACCATTCATAGACATCGAGGGCGGCAGTGCCGTCGGAGCATTTTGATACGATGCCGTAGTAGCTTCCGGATTTTACCGGCTTCCAGAGCTGATTGTCGGAGCCGTTATATGTTTGCAGCTCAACGGCAACCCCGTTCTCTCCGGTGCTTTCCTGCACGGCAATGCAGAGTGTTTCATCCTGCATGGATGTGATTCTGCACCATCCGTTTCCGATATCGGTCAGGCGGAAGTCCTGGTTGGCATCACCGGACTTGTTGCCGCGTTTGGCCCATTGCTGAATGCCGGTTCCGGGTTTTGCGCCGTTTGGATTTGCCGCCTCCAGTACCAGACCGCTGTTGACATTTGTGATCGTATACGGGACATTGCTCAGCAGAGCGGTGTCGGAGATTAAAAGGCTGCCGGCTGTATCCGTGACAGCTTTCTGATCGTAGCACAGCTGACCGCTGCCGGTAAAGGTCTGCGGCTCCCGGCGTTCCGATCCGGTCCAGGGTGCTGTTTGAACGCCCCAGATGCTTTGGTTGCTGCTGCCGGATGCTGTGAAGGTCATGACGCATTTCCCTGTTCCCGATTCATCGTACTGCGTGTTGAAGAAGCCAGTGTAGCGATCATTCCCGATTTGGAATTCCGCAGCAGCACTCCGGCTGTCCTGTTTCCAAGTGCCGGTTACTGCTCCGGTAATTGTGCCGTTTGACGCAAGTGTGATTTCGGAAGCTGTGGTGATGTTTCCGTCTGTTCCTGTGCCGTGATTGATGAATTCGTAGGTGCCTGCCAGTGCGTCCGGTTCAAAGCCGGCTTCACTCCATGCTTCGCCGCTGTATTCATACGGCATCACAACCGGCCAGCCGGCTTCGCTGAACTGCATTGAATGCACCCGTACCTCATGGAATTCTGCACCGTCGTCAAATCTTGTGTGATAGATCAGATACCATCTGCCGTCATCGTCCTTGAGCACGGAATTATGACCGCAGGCCATATATGCACGGGGCAGACTGGAAAATTTGTAGTTCGTCATCAGCTTCAGCCCGATGCTGTTGAGATTGGTGTCGCTGTTCAGAACCATGTTTCTGCCGGCTGCATCAACGAATGGGCCGAGCGGACTTCTGGAACGACCGACACGCATATTGTAGCCGCCTGAAGAGGTGAGACCGCCGTATGTAACCCAGAGATAATAAAACCCTGTATCTGCATTGTATTCGATAAACGGTCCCTCGCCTGATTTTCCGTATCCGCCGGAGATTTTTGTTCCGAAGTAGCTGTCTACCATTCTGCCGTCCGTCGTAGTTCCGGTTTCCGGATGTATACACCTGCCGGTTGACTTGTCGATTTCAAGGGTAAAGATTCCGCCGGACCACGATCCGTAGCACATATACATTTTCCCGTCTGCGCCGGTGTAGATTGTCGGATCAATCGCATTCGGGAACATCTTGTTGTTAAAATAGTGATTGTCAAACCATTGACTGTTGAATGTCACGGCTCCGCTGTCGATCAGTTCTGAGATGTTGGTGTTGGAATAACGGCGGCTCACAGTTTTTCGGGCATTTCCCCAGTTGACTGTTGTGTCCGTGAAGCCGGAATAGATCAGGGTATCCACAAAGGAATACGGCCCCTCAATGTCCTGTGATGCCGCATACGCAATTACGGATGTGCGATAATCCGACGAGGTACAGAAATACATCAGATAGGCGCCTTTGCTGCCGTTTTCGTTGACATAGTCCGGATTCCAGACAACATCCGGTGCCCAGACTGCAAATCCGCCTTCACAGTCGCCGAGGTCTTCTCCTGCCCATGCAAAGGCTTTTTTCAGGTTTTCGGACAGATTTCCGAACAGCTTGTTGCCGGTTCGTGCATATCCGTTGGAAAAGATGCGCCAGTTCTGTAAATCTGATGTTTTGGCCGCTTCAATATGTGAGCCGAAGATATAGTAGTTCCCTGATGACAGGTCTTTCACAACAGACGGATCGTGAACAGAGACTCTCTGCTTGGAGGCTGTGTAGTCGGCAGCAAAAACTTGTCCGGGCAGCGCAGAAGTTACGGTCAGTGACAGGATCGCTGCTGTCAGAAAGGAGCAGATTCGATTTCGTTTCATACGGATTCCCCCTATATATTATATGTTTCTATTGTATCGTGCGGAGCGGGCTGAGTCAATATACGGAAATCATTTATGCTGTATGATTGCATCCGAAATGATTGACAAGAAAATCAAAATATGGTAAACTAAACATAACGGATACAGCAGCTATTTCTATATTACGGAGGGATTAGAATGCTGGAACAGATTACAGTCAATACACAGAGCAGTATACGGGTGGCTGCCGGTGCAGTCATTCGATTTGATCCGTATCAGATTGACGGGGCACCGCATGATGCCGATATCGTATTTCTGACACATGCTCATTATGACCATTTTTCACCGGAAGATCTTCGGCGGGTGATGAAACCGGATACTGTCCTTGCTGCACCTGCATCCATGCGGGAAGAACTGCGGCAGGCCGGTTTTATGCTCCAAAAGGCATTTCAGGCAGGGGAGTCCGGTGATGTCTCCGGATATTCGGTCAAAGCAGTCGCATCCTATAATCTGAACAAACCGTTTCATCCGAAATCAAACGGCTGGCTTGGGTATATTGTGACTGTGAACGGCTGCCGGATTTATGTTGCCGGCGATACCGATGCCACGCCGGAAGCTGCCGCCGTGCAATGCGATCTCGCGCTTTTGCCGATTGGCGGAACTTATACTATGAATTACAAAGAGGCTGCGGCTTTGACCAGGAAAATACAGCCTCAGGCCGTAATTCCGACACATTACGGTTCCATTGTGGGGAAGAAGGAGGACGGCCGGTATTTTGCCGATGCGGTCGGCTCGGAAATACAGGTGGTTCTTCGTCTCTGATACTTTCAGAAAGGACGGGCGAATGCGGAAAAATAAAGATATCATTTGTTTAATACCGGAGCAGAGAAAAGGCTTTTTTCGGTTGATTTTCAGCCGGTTCGGTGTAATTGCGCTTCTTTTGCTGCTGGAAATTATTGTTCTGGCCGGTCTGGATCAGTGGTTCAGTGAAAAGAACACTTTGTATATGATTATGCATATGCTGTTCTCGGTCGGCATGGTTTTTTATCTGTTTAACTGTGAAATGGATGCAACGGGAAAGCTGAGCTGGCTGATCCTGATTATGCTGTTTCCGTTGCCGGCAACTGTTTTATTGTGGCTGTCACAGCATGATGTCGGACACCGCAAACTGAAAAAGCGTGTCACGCAGCTGATTCATGAAACACAGCACAAGCTTCATCAGAACCCTGAGATTCTTCACAGGAATGATCTGATTCTTTCCGGAACGGACGATTTATACCGGTATATCAACAGAAGCGGCTGCTTTCCGATTTATGAAAACACCAGCGTAACATATTTTCCGTCAGGCGAGGAGACCTTCGATGCGCTGCTGGAAGAGCTGAGCCGTGCGGAGCGGTTCATCTTTCTCGAATTCTTTATTATTGATGAAGGTACCATGTGGGGCAGAGTGTTGAAGATTCTTGCGGACAAGGTTGCGCAGGGCGTTGAGGTACGGCTGCTCTATGACGGAATGTGTGAAATGTCCACATTGACCGCCGATTATCCGGAACGGCTTGCCAAGCTCGGCATTGTGGCGAAACCGTTTTCGCCGATCAGGCCGTTCCTTTCAACCTACTACAATTATCGGGACCACCGCAAGGTGCTTGTCATTGACGGAAAAACAGCATTTACCGGCGGCTTTAATCTGGCGGATGAGTATATCAATGTTATAGAACGGTTCGGACACTGGAAGGATTGCGGCGTTATCCTCAAAGGAGAGGCAGTTTCCAGCTTCACTCTGATGTTTTTGCAAATGTGGAATATCGGTGTGGAGCATCCAGTGTGGGAAGAGTATCTGGTCAGCGAGCCAGTTCATGACGGAAAAGGGTATGTGATGCCCTTTGCGGACATTCCGCTCGATGATGATAAAGTCGGCGAAAATGTCTATATGGATATCCTCTATCGGGCAAGGGACTATGTCTATATTATGACTCCATATCTGATTCTCGACAATGAAATGGAAAACGCACTGAAATATGCCGCGGAACGCGGCGTGGATGTGCAGCTGATTCTACCCGGAATTCCGGACAAAAAAATGGCCTATTCCCTTGCAAAGACGCATTACAGCGCACTGATACGCGCCGGAGTGAAAATATTTGAATATACCCCTGGCTTTGTGCATTCCAAGGTGTTTGTCAGTGACGGGGAGAAGGCCGTGGTCGGAACAATCAATCTGGATTACAGAAGCCTGTATCACCATTTTGAATGTGCGGCGTATCTGTATCAGACCGCGTGCATCAGTAAAATTGAGCAGGACTTTCGGGAGACAGTTTCGAAATGCCGGGCTGTGACCGAAGAATCCATTCGCAGCGAAAAAATATCCTATAGAATCCGGGGCGCTTTCATGAAGCTGATTGCACCGCTGATGTAATGAAGATAACAGAAAAGCTCGGCAGTGCAGCCGAGCTTTTTCCTTTCAGAAATTGGAGCCGTTCCAGCCCCAGTTGGGTGTCGCGTGATAGCTGACATAGATTCTGTCTGACGGGATGCCGAGTGAACCGCTCAGGACTTCGGTGATTTTGGCCGTCAGCTGATTTAAGGAATTGGGGGAAGCCGAGCCGTAGAGGCTGACTTCTGTCATCGCAGCCGGCTTGTCAGTTCCCTTGAACCACAGCATGGAACCGCCTTCGATACCGACCATCAGCCAGCCTTCGGATTTTCCGGGAATCGCTGTAATGGCACTCCCGAATGCAGACTTGACCTGTTCGGCCTGTTCTGCGGAAACAGGCACATTTGTTTTGACATTGATAAAGGGCATAAATGATTCCTCCGTTCTTTTTTGCTTCAGCGGCAGAGCTGCTGATTGTTACTGTGAATCGCTTGGAATATCCAGCATACGCCATTTTCCGTCAATTTTGTATACCCGTGCATAACGGGTTTCTTCCGCTTGTAGGTTGTTAAACCGGTAACAGACATGAAGCCGTACCCAGTATCCTTCAGTGATGCGTACTTCCTGACTGTACTGCACCTGAATGCCGTTGGCGATACGCTCCAGATATTCCTTTCCGACTTCTGTTTTCGAGGCGAGTGATACGCTGACCTTGGCGCCTTTTCCGTATTTCATGATCATTTCAGTCAGTGCAGTGGAGCACATATCGTTGACCGAGACCATTTCTTCCGGAACATCCGCATTGGCCAGCCACTGCGGAAACGCCTGTGTCATACTGCTGATTTCGCTGTGAGACATTCCGCGGTAAAAGGCTTTGATTGGCTTCATGAACTGATTGCGTGTCAAAATCCAGATCAGACCGGCCAGTACCAGAACCGAGAGGATAATCAGTAACCGAATTGCCTTTTGAGGACCGGTCAGCGGCAGCTTGTCCGTCTGAATCGGCTTGGGATCAAAGATTCCGGACGGTTCATTCTGATGAGTGGTATTGGCGGTTTCATCCATTGCTTTGAGCCTCCTGCGTGCGGTGCAGCATCGGAATGATGCCGTCGAGAACAACTTTGGCTTTGTCATATGCCTTCTGCATTTTTTTCAGGGATGTCATGTTTTCCAGCGGACGCCGCAGTGCCAGATAGCAGCCTTCATGCAGCGGTTCCGTCATGCCGATTTGTTTTGCAAAATCTGTCTCATTGAGATGTAGCCGGATGCCGTCTGCGAATTCGCAGTCCGGATACAGTTCTTCCAGGTTGACAAACATTTCATCCGGGTTGAGATATGCTTCTGCGCGTTCGTCCAGTATGACGAGCATACAGGTGTCTGACTGGAACTGAACCAGAAGCTGTGAGTTGTAAGCTGCGGAGATATTGCTGGTGGATTCCATGTTTTCTTTTGTAACAGGAATATAGACTGTTCCGACCAGAATTTCACCGTCACCGTTGAAGTCTTCACAGACAGGTTTGATCCATTCTTCGAGACTGACGGACTGCTGATCGAAATACGGATTTTCACTCAGGAGCAGAACCCGGATATCCGGATTTTTTCTTGTTACCAGATCGTAAATCAGGAAACCGCCTACCAGAGCACAGAAAATCGCGCCCCACAGCCACCATTTGGAATGATAGAACCAGTTGCCGATTTTCTGCCAGATTGTATAGTGCTTTTCAAGCTCCTGCGGCAGATTCAGTTCTTCTTCAGAAATGACGCCTTGCTTTAACCGGATTAAATCGACCTTTTCTTCTGCTAATTCTTTTGCATATTCCTCTCTTGCCTGATATGCGGCTTCATTTTCCTGTTTCTGGCGTTCACGCTCGGCAAGCTCTGCTTTTCTGCGTGCTTCCGCCTCCAGCTCCAATGCGTTATGAAATACAGAAATTTCCCCCTGCGGACGGCTTGGTGTTTTCTTGCTGCTCTGTTCGTCAGAGGGAGTCTGTTTATGCTCCTGCATTGTTTCACTTCCTTTCTGATTTCTACCATTGTACCACATTTTTGCGAAAAGTGCAAGAGGGGCGTGTGTCGAAAATGAAAAAACGGTGCCGTCTGTATGAAACGGCACCGCTGATGCAGTATATTCAGTCAGATTTGGCTGCGGCATACGCGGCTTTTGACATTTCGACAAGCTGACTGATGTAGGTTTCGTCAATTCCAATCGGGGTAAACATCCGAGAAATCAGTGTGATGCCGTCCTCAGGATGCCGCTCGAAGAACCAGATCGCCATGCCGGATGAATAATCAAGCTGATAACTCTTATTAAATATAACCATCTTGTCAAGCTCCGTCAGCACGGCATCAGACTGTTCATTCTGCAGAACGGAAACCAGGGATTTCAGATCGGTCATGTCATAAACCTCCTGCCCGAAATCGACGCCGCTGCCTCTTGCATTGAGAATCGGCTCTATGCCGTCTTGTTGAAAAGCAATGTAAACTTCGTCAGTATAACGGTACAGTGCCTGCATCAGTGTTTCCGATTGCCGGAGATCAAAGCAGGAAATCGTGGCGGGCAGTTCATTTTCTTTGTTGACAGCGATCATTTCGTCGGTGATGCAGTCTGCAAGTGCTTTGGGTTCCATACCTGGGTTTTCCGCCCAGAGTGTCAGAAAAGCCGTGTAGTCCCAGCCGTATGAACTGATGGATTCTGTAGATGCAATCATGTAATCCGCATACTCATGGACGGCGTAAGCAGTTTCGGCAGTTGCCATCAGACAGGAGTCGAATCCGATCCAGTCAAAGCGTACACTGGCTTCCTGAAGTGCATAATGCAGATTCGGCAAGGTCATCGGCTGACCGGAAAACGGATCATAGCAGACACCGAATACAGAGCCCGTTCCGTGTCCCCAGAACACCAGTCCGTAATGATCGGCAGGAAATTCGGCTGTGGTTTCCGTAATAAAATCATACAGTGTTGCAATTTGATTCATATAGCAGACATTGCCTGTGCCGTTTCGGATTTCCATGCCGTCTTTGCTGAATATAATCCGGTCGTTTCCGCCGTCAGTCAGACCGTCTGTGTGCCATGTTTCCGTACCGCCGGTTTGCACAACCACAGTCAGATTATCTGTATATGAGGCATTCTGCATTTCAAGAAAATCAGCAGTTGCTTCCTTGTTGACAGATTCCAGATCTGCACCGCACAGATACACGAGCAGAACAGCCTTTTCCTCTTTTTTGAGCAATTCCCTTTTGAGCAGACTGAGATCAATTGCGTTGATATGACCGTTTCCGTCCATGTCAGCACCTATAGTCAGTTTGCTGGAACGGACGGTCAGGAATTGCTGAAGTGCTGTGACATCGCTCAGATCGATTGTCCCGTCGCCGTTACAGTCGCCGCGGACCTGTGCTTCCGCTGCGTACGCCGGGATTCCGCACAACATAATCACTGCTGCCGTCATAATGACTGCCAGGAATTTTAGCATCCGCATACAATCACCTCCGATGAGATTAAACCAACAGCATCAGCTTGCTGCCGTTGCTGTCCTTTGTCACGCGAATCTGAGACGGGATCTGATCTTTTAGATCCGAGATGTGCGAAATCACACCGATCAGTCTGGAACCGTCAGCCAGTGAGCGCAGCATCCGGATTGCCTGCTGTAATGCAGTTTCATCCAGTGCGCCGAAGCCCTCGTCAATAAACATGGCATCGAGCGCTATGCCGCCGTTTTGTGCCTGTACGACATCCGAAAGTCCGAGGGCAAGGGAGAGTGATGCCATGAAGGATTCACCGCCTGATAAGGTGGACACATCACGCCAGACGCCGGTGTTGCTGTCGTAGACTTCCAGATCCAGACCGGACTGTGTACGCAGATTTCTGACCCCTGTTTTGCAGCGCAGGTTGTATAGTCCGTTGGTCAGGAATTCCAGCCTTCGGTTTGCGGCGAGCACAACCCGCCGGAAGTAAAACTGCTGGACATACGCTTCAAAGCTGAGCTTGGCCTGCCCGGATTGCTGTCCGCTGACTGTTTTATAGAGATCGTTGACTGCGGCATACCGCGCAGCAGCCTCAGTACGCTCCTTTGTAAGCTGTTCCAATGCTTTGAGCACACCGCTGTTGCGGTCTTGTGCGATTTGCAGCTGCTTTATCCTTTCTTGAACCTTCAAATCCTGCTCATTCAGTTCTTGCATTTCCTGACGGATGGCTTCAACGGATACCGGTTCCTGAATTACACACTGAGTTTGGAGGGAGACCATCTGACCGGACAGTGCCAGATGACGGCTCTCATAGTTCCGGATGGACTGGCGGAGCTGCCGCTGCTGCTGCGCGGTGCGCAGAGCATTGAGATATGCGGATTCATCTGCGAACACAGATGCGGCAAGAGCTGCTAGATAGGCGTTTTTTTCGGTTTCCGCCTGCTGCCTGCAGCGGGCAGCGTTTTCCTCCGCTTCTTCATATTTTCCTTTAAGCCCTTGCAGCGTGGTTTCGGCAATGTGTTGTGCTGCCTTTGCTTTGTCAAGTTCAGACTGCAGCCGTTCGATCGTCTGTGCATCTTCTTCGGCAGACTGATGCAACTCCGCTGCTGACGGGACATTTTCTCCGACGGCCGCCCGGAGTTCCGATAGGGTTTCCTTCAGCTTGTCTTCGAGAACGGCAGCAGACTGTTTGCTGTTTTCATAATCGGATACAGCTTTCTGAAGAGCTTGTGCCGCTTCATTGACTTCCGCTTCAGTCGGCTGATGCTCCGCGGCAGCGGCGGGCAGGGGATGTGTTACCGAGCCGCAGACGGGGCACGGCATACCTTCTTGCAGATTCTTCGCAAGCAGACCGGCCTGTCCTTTCGTAAACTCTGTTAGCACTGCCGTGTGTTCTGCGGAGGCACGCTGATATGCGCTGAGCATAGCATTCCTTTTGGAGACAGCCTGTCTGTGCCGGTCTCTGACCTGTTCACTCTGCGTTAAAAGCTCGATCCCTTTTTGTGCCTGCGCTTTCTGTTCCAGGAGCGCGGGAATCTTTGCCGCCTGCTCCTGTGCTGCTGCCAGCTCAGCAAGCGCATTTTGCAGCTGTTCCTGGGCAGTCGGCAGGAGCTTTTGATGCCGTTTGCATGATTCTACAGCCGCCTGATGTTGTTTTTCTGCTTGCTGGAAAGCTATCTGAAGGGACTGAATTTCTGCTGCCAGCTCGGCTGCTGCCAGCTCTGCTTTTTCAGCCTGATGCCGATCGGTCTGCTGTTCGAGCAATGCGAATTCCTGCTGTGTTTTTCGCAGTGCTTCAAGCAGCTCGTTTTGATGTTTTCCGTGTTCCGCAGCAGCACTTTTGGCTTGCAGCTCAGTACGGATTTGTGCAGCTGATTCGCGGACAGAGCGCAGTTCATCATCTGTTTCTTTGCAGAATCTCCGGAGCGGTGCGAGCAGCTTTACGGCTTGTGACGGTTCAGCTTGAGCGGCATCGCGCAGTGCCAGAAGCGCAGGCTCCTGCAATGAGAGCCGCGTGATTTCCCTTTGAACAGCAGTATCAATATCATCAAGCTTTCGTCTGGCATCGCTGTCTGACTGTTTCAAAAGCTCCTGAAATCTCGCGTATCGTTCCATGCCAAACAGTTTTTGAAACAGCTCGCGGCGTTCTGAAGATTTGGCGTTCAGAATTTTCAGAAAATCGCCCTGTGCAATCATGACTGTCTGTGAAAACTGTTCCCGGTCAAGCCCGATCGTCTGGCGAATCATTTCGTCTACGCTGCTGATGGATTCATATTGGACGCCGTCACTGTGACGCCGGATATATGCTGAGGCGGACACATTGACCAGTTGCTCGGTCGGTAAACGGTGATCTGTCTGCGTGTCGCTCTGATGCTTTTTGCGCGCAAGTTTACCGGCACACTGCTGCTCAGGTATACGACGGACGGTGTACCGTTCGCCGCGGTGAGAGAATGTCAGCTCGACATAGGTTTCGTCGAATGGGGAAGCGTAATCCGACCGGAAGGATTTGCTGCTTCTGCGGCTTTTTCCGCCGCTGCATTCTCCGTACAGGGCAAAGGAGATTGCGTCGAAGACGGTTGTTTTTCCGGCGCCGGTGTCGCCTGTAATCAGAAACAGTCCGCTGACATCAAGCTGCTCAAAATCGACTTCTGCCCGTCCGGGGTACGGTCCAAATGCCTGTAATACCAGCTGCAGCGGTTTCATTCGGTATACACCTCCTGTTCGAGCGACTGTACGAGCTCCTGAGCCAAAGCGGTCTGCTGTTCTGTCATATCGGCTCCGCCGTTTTGAGAAGAATAGAATTCGTTAAGCAGTGTCATGAAATCGGACTGCTCAGGAAGCGATACGGATTCCACAAGATCGTCTTCCTGCTGTTTGCCGTTCCGGACGGAGAGCAGCAGAAGATTCGGAAAGACACTGCGGAGCTGACGGGCAGCATCCGGCGGCGGCAGCAGATCGGTAAGCTCTGCATGGATATAATCTTCACATACATCCTGCTGCATCAGATCTACAAAAGAGCCGGTGAGCTGACGCATTTCATGCAGCGGCTTCAGCGGAATCAGACGCACTTCCGTATGGCCTTTTTCCAGCAGATCAACCACAGTGACACTTTTCTTGTGATTGAGTTCTGAGAAGGAATATTTGAGCGGCGAACCGGCATAGCGAACCGTTTCACGGCCAATGTGCTGCGGACCGTGCAGATGTCCGAGCGCAACATAGTCATATCCGTCAAATAATGAAACAGAGACATTGTCCATCCCGCCGACTGCGAGTTCCTCGGAGTCGCAAAGATTGGCACCGGTCAGAAACTGGTGGCAGATCATGACATGACGGTCTTCTGCCGGAAGCGGAGGATGTGCGTGCAATGCCTCTTTTACAGCGTCTTCATAGGTTCTGATTTCAGATGCCTCTTCCGGATTGTTTCTGCGGAACTGAAGCGGTGTCAGAAAGGGGAGAAGGTGGAAATGAACCGTGCCGTAATCGTCATGCTGTGTGAATTCCGTGATATCTCCCGGCTGCCCGCCGGCAATATGGATTCCGCAGCGGTCAGCAAATTCAGACAAATACCGGATCCGTTCAGCAGAGTCGTGATTACCGCTGATGATATAGCAGGGGAGCTTCAAATCCGAAATCGCGGTCAGAAAACGGCTGCACAGCGTCATGGCCTCAGGGGAAGGGGTGCTTCGCTGATATAAGTCACCTGCAATCAAGACGGCGTCCGGATGTTCGGTTTCGGCGATTTGCAGGATTTGCTGCAGAATCGCAGCCTGGTCTTCCAGCAGGCTGTGCTTGTGCAGGAGCTTTCCGATGTGAAGGTCTGCAAGATGAAGCAGTCGCATGAGGCACCTCCGAATGGTATGGGCTTACAGTTCTGCAAGCAATTCTGTCAGAAATTCCCAGGTCCTTGCGGCAGAAGCAATCGAAAGCCGCTCTCTCGGTGTGTGAACATCAAAAAGGTCCGGACCGATTGAGATGCACTGTAAACCCGGCTTTTTTGCTGCCAGGATGCCGCATTCAAGACCGGCGTGAATCGTTTCGATTTTCATATCCCTGCGGAAATGAGTGCGGAAAACACGGCAGGCTGTTTGTTCCAGTCTGCTGTCAGGCTGATATTCCCATGCAGGGTAGCTGCCGGACTCTGCCGCTTCGCCTCCGGCCAGCTCTGCCGTCTGGCAAAGCAATGCGGCCAGCGCTTGCTTTTTTGCATTATTTCCGCTGCGGATCAGAGTATCTGTCTCCAGAATGCCGTTCTCAAGATGAATGATGCCGAGATTCAATGAGGTCTCAGGCATTTTCAGCTTTTCGTTCAATTCCTGAACACCGTTCGGCATTCTGCGGATCAAGCGGATCATGTCATATGTAGCCTGTTCTGTCAATGTTTTGCCGTGCTGCACAGGGTAGGACTCGCTGCTCAGCGCTGCATAAATTTCAAGCGGATACGCATTTTTCAGTTTATCCAATTCACTGGAGACAATTTCGCAAATATTGCGGATTTCACTGCTCTGGCAGGTGATCGAAACAGTACAGGATGTCGGGATGACATTATCGCGGACACCGCCCTGCAAGGAGACGATGCGGTACGGAATGCGAACGGCTGATAATATGTCGGCAGCAGCGGTTATGGCGTTCATCAGCGGTTTATGGATTTCTGTACCGGAATGCCCGCCGATCAGGCTGTGAAGTGTCAGTTTTACAACTGTGCCGGAGAACATCTCTGTTTCATAGGGAATCTTCATATGGACACGCACGCCGCCTGCACATCCGACAGTCAGGATGCCCTCTTCTTCTGAGTCAAGATTGATCAGCAGCTCACCGGTCAGAGCGTCCGGCGAGAGCCCGCTGGCTCCGTACATACCGGTTTCTTCATCATTGGTGAACAAAACAGTCAGCGGCGGATGCCGGAGGTCATTGCGCTCCAGCAGTGCAAAGGCGTATGCTATGGCAATTCCGTCATCCCCGCCAAGCGTGGTGCCGTCTGCGGAGATGAATTCGTCTGTCCAGATTAGTTTCGGCGGTTCTGTTTCCATATGAATCGGACAGTCAGGCAGCTTTGCGCAAACCATGTCCAGATGTCCCTGTAAAATGACAACAGGATGGTTTTCATAGCCTGGGGATGCATCCTTTTTCAGGATGACATTTCCCGCTTCGTCAGCGAAGGCGCGAATATGAAGAGCAGCCGCTTTATCCAGACACCACTGCCGGATTCCGGCGGTGTTTCCGGAGCCGCGCGGAACGGCAGACAGTTCGGTGAAATATCGAAAGACGGCTACCGGTTCCGGGAAATGAGGCATTAGAATCACTCCTGTTCCAAAATAATTGTGCGAATTCATCAAAAAGGCTTGCAATTTTCATGAAACTGTGGTACAATAATATCAATGAGTTATACGGCATCGGATGTATCGGAGGAATTCGATTACTCGTTCCTGCTGATACATCATAAATATTTGTTACTGTCATTATAGCAGAAAGATATCAAACTGTCAATGCCCGCTATTGTGCCAGCACTCGTGTCAGATGACTCAGAGAATGACAATGATCATGGGGAGGAGCCGAATATGCGGCAAAAGAAAATCCATGCAGCAGGAGCACTTGCGACTGCCTTTTGTTTGACTGCTGCGTTGTTTCAACAGGTGTGGATGCCGATGCCGGTGCAGGCACTTGGCGGAAAATGCGGGGAAAATTCAAACTGGGATCTGACAGACGGTGTGCTTCGGATCAGCGGAACCGGTGCTGTAGTCGCGCGCGGATGGTCCGGACAGGTTACGAAGGTGCAGTCTGTGATCATCGAAAACGGAATTACCAGTATGCCGGAAAACTCTTTTAACGGCTTTTCCAAGCTCACTTCCGTGAAAATGTCGGATACTCTGAACAGTCTCGGAAGCTATTTCTGCTATGACTGTCCGAATCTGAAGACAGTTACTTTTTCGGATTCCCTGACGGAAATACCGTCGTATGCTTTTTTTCGGTGTGTGTCGCTGGAAACGGTTGATCTTCCTTCCAAGCTGACGACGGTTGATGCCAATGCCTTTTTGAACTGCCTCAAACTGAACTCACTGGAGCTCCCGGCGGGCACTGTCAGTATCGGGGAGAAAGCGTTTTACGGCAATAATATTATGAATCTGACACTGAACAACGGTCTGAAAACAATCGGAAAGAGTGCATTTGATTTGTCATGCTTCTCCGTTGTGACTGTTCCGGATACTGTCAAGTCAATCGGTACAAACGCGTTCAACATTGCATATGACTATGTGTATACCGAGGGCAACACTTTTTACGGAGCCTATACTACAAAAAAGCTTGTGAAAATCATTGCGCCTGCAGGCAGTGAAGCGGAGCGCTACGCAAAAGAACACGGCAACCCGGTTTCTACTTCGGCTGGCGGCGGAGAGTCGCATACGCATTCGGGCGATTGGGTGATAAAACAGTCACCGACCTGTGAACAGGCCGGTGAGCGGTATTATATTTGTAAGGTTTGCGGCGAGACGATAACCGAAACTTTGCCGGCTACCGGTCACAGCTGGAGCGCATGGAAGGTGGAGACGGAAGCATCCTGCGGCACAGAAGGCCGCAAGGTCCGTGTTTGCTCCAACTGCGATAAAAAAGAGTATGAAACGATTGCTGCCAAGGAGCACAGCTGGGGCGAATGGAAGGTGGAGACGGAAGCATCCTGCGGTACAGAAGGCCGCAAGGTTCGTGTTTGCTCCAACTGCGGAGAAAAAGAGTATGAAACGATTGCTGCCAAGGAGCATAGCTGGTCTGCGTGGAAAGTTGAACTGGAAGCAACCTGTACTTCCGACGGAAAGAAAGTCAGAACCTGCTCCAACTGCGGCGGGAAGGAATATGAAACGATTCTGGCAACCGGACACAGCTGGTCCGAATGGAAAACGAAAACTCCGGCAACCTGCGGCAAAGCAGGGGAGCGGGTGCGTGTCTGCGCCAACTGTGATGCAAAGCAGTATGATACCATTCCGGCACTGTCTCACAACTGGTCGGATTGGCAGGTGACCAGAGAACCGTCCTGCGGAAAAGAAGGTGACCGTGTTCACCGCTGCTCCAACTGCGGTGCGGAAGAACATGAAGCGATCTCTGCACTGGAGCACAATTGGTCTGACTGGTCGGTGGCAGTTCCTGCTTCCTGTGAAAAGGACGGGGAATATGTCCGGACTTGCTCCAACTGCAGCCAGAAAGAAGTCAAATCAATTCCCGCAACAGGACACAGTTGGTCTGAATGGTCTGTCACGCATCCCGCTGACTGTGAGCACGACGGTCAGAAGGAACGGGAGTGCCTGTATTGTCACACGAAGCAGACGGAAACACTGGAAGCGCTTGGGCATAAATGGTCAGACTGGAAGACGGTTCAGGAGCCGACACTAACCTCTGAGGGACGGCGTGAAAAGATATGTTCTGTTTGCGGGGAAATCAAAAGTGAACAGATTCCGATGCTTCCGGGATACAGCATTACAGTTTCTGCCGGCAGCGGTGGAACGGTGACCCCGCTTGGTGATACCGTGGTGGCGGAAGACGGCAGTTTGATTGTCCGGATCAAACCGGATCGCGGGTATTCGATCGGATCCGTGATTCTGGACGGTACTGTGCAGAATGTGACGGATACTCTGGTTCTGGAGCATATCACCGCCCCGCATACGGTTGCTGTTTCCTTCCTTCAGGATGCGGTACAGTCGAAGCCTGTTTGTATCGGCGTCACAACGGAAATGAAACGGAGTGTCTGGCTGACGGAAGAATCTGAATTTTCCATGTCCGATTTCAAAATTACGGCAATTATGTCCGAGAACGGCAAAACAAGCAATGTTGACATCACAAAGGACTGTGCGCCGAACACAACGCCTTATGCGTATGAATCCAGCGGCATGGTGGGCGAGGTGACGCTTCAGTTCCTGTACCGCGGAAAAAATGAAGCAGTTGAGAAGTATTTTGCGGAACAAAATGTTTCTGCTGCGGTCAATGTTGTCATGCTCGGCGATGTCGATATGGACGGCAGCGTCGATGCGTATGATGCTTCGGTTGCACTCTGCGCGATCAACCTTGAAATGATCGGTTTTGACGATGAGCTGACTCCGCTGCAGCGGATTGCCGGCGATGTCAACAAGGACGGGGCGGTTTACCCGTCAGACTGTACCGATATTCTGGTTTATTTTACGCTCAGATTTATCGGATTTCAAGTGACCTGGGAAGAATTGCAGAACCCATAAATTCCTGCGGGCGGTCTGTACGGCGGGCCGCCCGTTTCTGTTCATCATAGTGTTCGGTTTGTCTGCCGGAATCTTCTCCGTAGAGGTCATGCAGTACAACTGCATAGATTTCACGAAACAGCAGAATATAAAGGATTGCGTAAATCATAAGTTTCAGCATACTGCCGCCTCCTTTCCGGTTTCTGTTTTGCTGTGCTGAAAGAAGATGTTTTTCATTTTTGTCTCCTCCTATGTTTTTGTAAAGGGCTTCTGTTTGTTTCCCTTTGACCGTATTATATTCCTTTAGATGCTCATAATTTGCATATCTAAAATGAGATGACTGAAAGAGAGGATTATGATGGAGCATGAGCGCATTATTCTGATTCTTGATTATCTGACGCGGTTTGCTGCAGAACCGCCGGGTGTTACCATTGCAGATATCCGAAATTATATCGCAGAGAACAGTGAACTGACAGATGCTTCACCGGTCACAATCCGGCGCGATCTCGATCGGCTTGTCATGCTTGGGCATAATATCCAGCGTTCTAACGGTGCACATAACACTGCATACTATTATCTGGTGAACGGTGGATTTACTTTTAATGAAATCCGGTTTATTGTCGATTCTGTTTCAATCAATAAATTTTTGTCCGATGAGGAAAAGCGCAGACTGATTCACAAATTTGAAGGACTGTGCTCTGACAAAGATGTCCGTCGGCTCATCAGCCGCGTTTCTGTTACGAGAAGAGCCCCATCTTCCGATCTGCTGAAAAATCTGGAGGAGATTCACCAGATCATTGCAGAGAAACGGAAAATCAATTTTGAATACGGAAAGTTCGATGTGAACGGGAAAACTGTTTTCTACCAGAAATCCCGTGATATTGTGCCGGCCAGTGTCGTATATTTCAGCGAACGGTTTTACCTGATTTGTATGGAGGTTCAGTCCGGGAGACGCCGCGTTTACCGCATTGACAGAATGCGCCGGATTACGCCCGGTGAGGTTTGCCGCATCCGGATCAGACTGCCGGAACCGGAAGGGGCTCTGCTCGATATTTTCGATCCGGAGGAGTTTCGGACTGTGACTTTGCGTGTGAAGCGTATTTTGCTCGATGATATGCTGGAAACCTTTGACCGTTTTGCTGAGACAAGGGATGATCCGGAGAATCCAGACTGCGTCGTGATCCGTTCCCGTGTCGGCATCAGTCAGCGCTTTTACTACTGGGTTCTGAAATACGGGGAAGATATGGAAATCCTAGCACCGAATGACATCCGGGAGGCCTTTATCGAGAAATTACATAGTCTGACAGCCCTTTACGGCGGATATTCCGTGGTACCGGCGGCGGATTAAGATAAAAATCTTCAGATTTCCTTATTTTTTTGCAAAAGGGTATTCCATTTTTTCGTTTTTTCTGGTATAATAGAAATATATGTCCGAACCAAGAGAATCTGATTAGGAGATGGAACCATGCCCAAACGCCTTTTTGCTGTGTTTGCAGCCGCTTTGACCGGCATCACTGCTGCCGTGCAGTGCCTGACGCCGAAAAAAGCCGCTGCTCTGTCTTTTACACCGAATACTGTCGTTCAAAGCAATGCCGCGGTGCTGTATAATATTGATGTCGATACGATTGTGTACGAGAAAAATGCTGACATGAAGGAAATGCCGGCTGCGCTGGCACAGATTATGACCGCAGTCATTACGCTGGAAAACTGCTCTGATATTTCCGGCGATACAGTAACAGCTACGACAGAGATGTTTGCTCCGTTTTATGATTATGAATATCAGAGCGATTTGCGGTATGCCGAAATCAATGCAGGGGATACCCTTTCGGTCGAGGATCTGCTCTATGCGATGATGCTGACCTCGTCCTGTGAAGCTTCCATTATGCTTGCGACGCATTTCGGTGAAGGTTCAGAGTCAAACTTTGTCGATAAAATGAACGCGAAGGCCGAAGAACTCGGAATGTCAAATACCCGCTTTACGAATGCAACCGGTCTTTACAGTGCCAGACAGGTTTCGACGGCGCGCGATATGATGACCTTGCTGAAATATGCAATGACAGTTCCGCGTTTTGAGTCGATCGCCTGTGCCATGAATTATACGCCGTCCAGAGCGGCTGGTCTCGGCAAGACAGATAAATGGAACTGGAAGCATTCCAATACGATGGCTGTGAGCGGATCGGATTATTACTGCAACGGTGTGCGCGGAATCAAAACCGGAAATTTGCAGGAAGCAGGCCGTTCGATTGCCTGCAAGGCTTCGCGTGACGGCAATAATTATTTGCTCGTCTGCCTGAATGCTCCCCTCAACGATTCGGACGGGAAAACGCATTTTTATCATCTTGAGGATGCTAAAACGATTATCAACTGGGCGTTTACGCATCTGAGCTATGAAACCGTAATCACTGAAAATACGGAACTGGATGAGCTGAAGGTCGAAAATGCTGACGGTGTTGATTTTGTCATTCTCAAGCCGAAGACCGGTTATTCCTGCATTTGGTGTGATACAGCGGACATCAGTTCGATTCAGAAGATTAAATCCTTTGATTCCGATGTGGTAAGGGCACCTGTCAAAGCAGGTGATAAGCTCGGTACTCTGACGCTGAAGCTTTCCGGCGAAACTTTGACGGAGATTGATCTGATTGCAAGCACTTCGATCGAACGCTCTTTCTGGAAATACAATCTTGCTGAAATTCCAGGCTTTTTTAAGTCCAAGTATTTGCGCCGTTCCTGGATCATCGCACTGATTCTCAGCTTGATTTATATCGGCATCTGTATTTACGCCGCAGTACGGTTCCGGATGGAGCGTAAAAAGTGCCCGCAGCGTCCGCGTCAGCCCAGACCGTAATCCGATACTCGAACATAAAAAACGCGCAGACACGAAATTGTCTGCGCGTTTTGTGTTTGGAATTCTCTCGGCCGGATACCGCTCTTACTTCGTTCCGAAAATGCGGTCG
>JAILIG010000036.1 GCA_024695445.1 Oscillospiraceae bacterium | reverse complement strand
TGTGACGACGATTTCGTAAGTCGGGCCGGCAGCTCAAATTAAAGTTTTTGGTCGAGCTTTTTTCAAAAAGCTCGCAGGTCGAGGGCAGCGCCCTCGTCGCCGCCCGCAGGCGGCGAAACTCTCCCCGCCTTAGAAGAGCCCTGCCGAGGGGAGTGAATTGCCGCGCAGCGGCAAGAGAGGGGACGCCCTGCGATAGGGGGCGTCCCCTTTTTTATCGCATCCGCGAAGCGGATACTATATTCTCCATAAGCCGGCGTTTTACGGGAAGCTGAAATGGAGCGCTTTCGTCTTTTTTCGCAATGGAGGAGAAAGGCGAAACATGATTTGCGGGCATTTCCGGCGGGCTTTAGATCATTGGCCGCCGGCACTGCCGGCCGCGGGGCGCGAATGCGCATCCCCTTTCCTGATTCCCCTTCTCCTAGTTGTTCTCCTTTCGCTCTCCGGACTGCTTTTTCGTTGGTTCTCGGTTTTCGGAACAACTCCTCACTCCTCATTCCTAACTCCTAACTATTCATTCCGCATTCCCCCTTTCCCCCGATTATGCCACAAGGATTTAACTGCGTTTTTTGAGGACTATCATTTATTTTTCACACAGAAGCGTATAATAAAAGCATGGAACAACGAAACGGCAGCGCTCCGGCACGGAAGTCCGGTTGCGCAGCCCGCAAAATATCAGAAAGAGGTGCGCAAGATGTTCAACGAAAATGAGTACCGCAGAGACGAAACCGGCACGGTTGACAGCCTGTTTTCTCAGAATACAGAAAGCCTCCGGGAGGATGCCCCGACCGGCGGCAGCTTTTATTCCCCGCGCAGCGGCGAGCCCTACGGCGTAGGCCCCGACGGCGGCGACGAGCCCCCGAAGAAATCCCATAAGGGCCTCAAGGCTCTGGCCGTCTTTACCTGCATCGCGTTTCTCTCCTATGCGTCGATTCAGTGCTATCAGTTCGCAACCGAGAATGAGTCGATCAGAAAATTCTTCGGCAGAGATTCCTCCGTCAGCGACACCGTAAAGGAACCCGCCGAGAGCGGCGCGCAGAAGGCCGAGAAGCTCAGCCAGTCCGAAAGCGGCAGCCAGCCGATTACCGCGGAAAACTGGATCAAGGCGGCCGCCCGCGAAAATGCACTCTCCATTCCGGAGATCGTCGAGAAGGTCACACCGGCAACCGTCGGCGTCTCCTCGACCTTCCTCTACAAGGGACAGACCTATTCCATCTGGGGCTGGGGTGAGCCGCAGACCATCGAGAAGGAAGTCCCCGCAACCGGAACCGGCATCATCATGTCGAAGGAAGGCTATATCATCACAAACGCCCATGTCATCTACGACTCGGATTCGCAGTACAAAATGGGCAAGGCGAAGTCCGTGCAGGTCGTCCTGAACGAGGATTACTACGAGGGCGAAACGCATCTCGATGCGGAAATCGTCGGCTATGATGTGGCAGAGGACCTCGCCGTGCTGAAGGTCAACACGACACAGGAGCTCAAGGTCGCAGAGTTCGGCGAGAGCGATGACCTCAAGGTCGGTGAGCTGGTCGTTGCAATCGGCAACCCGCTCGGTTTCGACCTCTTCGGCTCGGTCACGACCGGTATCGTCTCCGCGCTGAACCGCAAAATGACAATCAACGAGCACACGATGAAGCTCATCCAGACCGATACGGCAATCAACGCCGGCAATTCGGGCGGCCCGCTCATCAACAGCTACGGTCAGGTCATCGGCATCAATTCCTCGAAGATCAGCTCCAACTATTACAGCGGTGAGGCAAGCGTCGAAGGTCTGTGCTTCGCAATCCCGATGTCTCACGCAAAGGATATCATCAATCAGCTCATCAACAAGGGCTATGTGGCAGGCAAGCCGTTCATCGGCATCTCCACACGCGACATCAGCGAGGAGACCTCCGAAACCTACGGCATTCCGGTCGGCCCGCAGGTGCGCGAAGTCATCAAGGACAGCCCGGCTGAAAAGGCCGGCCTCAAAGTCTACGACATCATCATTGCAATCAACGGCGAGAAGGTCACAACCTACGCCGAGCTGGCGGAGGTCAAGGATCAGTACAAGGCCGGCGACACGATCACACTGACGGTCAACCGCAGCGGTCAGGACATCAACATTGATGTGACGCTTGAAGAAAAGGCCAATTACGAGCAGTAATCCCTCTTTTCCCCGATACCCTCTCTTTATGATAACAGCTTCGCCCCGTGTCAGAAAAGGCACGGGGCGTTTTTTTTGAATTCGGAATGAAAAATCGTTTATCCGGTTCTCTCCGGTGAATGCGAATCAGAGGGCTGCAAGTCAGGATTCTTTTTTGATTTTGACTGCGGAAAAGGTATCCGCTTCGCGGATGCGATAAAAAGGGGACGCCCTCTATCGCAGGGTGTCCCCTCTCTTGCCGCTGCGCGGCAATTCACTCCCCCTGCGGAGCTCTTTTTAAGTCCAGAGAGTTTCGCGCTCTGCGGAGCGCGACTTAGGGCTCTGCCCTAAGAACCCGCAAGCCTTTGAAAAGGCTTGACCGAAACTTTAGTTTGGGCTGCCGGAAAGCTTTAGATCAATGGAGGCCGGCACTGCCGGCTGCGGGCTCCGCGCAAAAAAACGCCGCACCGTGAGGTTCCCCCCGCGATGCGGCATCCTGTTTTCTGTTCGGTTCAGCCGAGAATTACGACAACTTCATGCTCGCCGCCGTCCATTGCCGGAATCACACAGCCGTCAATCGCCTTGCCGTCTACCGTCAGGGACTTGACACCCTTGCAGACATGATCCGGATTCTTGACCGTAATCTTGTAGGTCGCGCCGCGGAACTTTCTCACCGCCGTGAAGCCGTCCCATTCGTGCGGAATCGACGGATCAACCTTCAGACCGTCAAAGTCCGGCTGCACGCCGATGATGTACTGCGAAATCGCAACCATGTTCCATGCCGCCGTGCCCGTCAGCCAGGAGTTCTTGCCCTCGCCGAAGCGGGAAGCGTCCTTGCCGGCGATCATCTGGCCGTAAACATACGGCTCGGTCTTGTGCAGGTCGGAGATGTCCTCGTTAAAGGCCGGCGCAATCTTCGAGTAATACTCAAACGCCTTGTCGCCTCTGCCCGCATAGGCCTCTGCGCAGATAATCCATGCGTTGTTGTGCGTGAAGATGCCCGCATTCTCCTTGTAGCCGCCCGGATAGGTGGAGATTTCACCGTATTCGATGTAATACTTCGAGAAGGCCGGATTGTTCAGCACCAGACCGTACTGCGTGTTCAGATACTTGTCGATCGAGTCCAGCGTCCGGATGTCCGCGCCGGTCTCCTTGCCGATCTCGGACATGACCGCAAAGCCCTGCGGCTCAATGAAGATCTTGCCTTCCTCGCACTCCTTCGAGCCCATCTTTCTGCCGTTTGCGTCGTATGCACGCAGGAACCAGTCGCCGTCAAACGCGGATTCCATGACGCACTTCTTCATCTTGTCGATCTCAGCCTGCGCCTTTGCGGCCTCGTCGTCCTTTCCGAGGTGCTTCAGGATGCCGACATAGGTCGGGCCGACATAGGTGAAGAGCGTTGCGACCATGACAGACTCGGCGACCTTGGAGTAGCCGCCCTCCGCCTTGAACTTCGGGTTCGTGTAGGTCTGGAAGGACTCGCCCGGCTTGTCGGAGAAGCAGGAGAGGTTGATGCAGTCGTTCCAGTCTGCGCGCATGGCGAGCGGCAGGCCGTGCGGGCCGAGGTTGTTGACAATGTGATAGAAGGACACGGTCAGGTGGTCGAGCATTGTCTGCGCGACGGACATATCGTTGTCATACGGTACCATCGTATCGAGGATCGACCAGTCGCCGGTCTCCTTGATGTACGCGCCGACAGAGAGGATCATCCACAGCGGATCGTCGGAGAAGTCGCCGCCGATGTCGGAGTTGCCCTTCTTGGTCAGCGGCTGATACTGGTGATAGCATCCGCCGTCGGGGAGCTGCGTCGAGGCGAGGTCGATCAGGCGGTCCTTTGCTCTGTCCGGAATCTGGTGGACGAAGCCGAGGATATCCTGGTTGGAATCGCGGAAGCCCATGCCTCTGCCGATGCCGCTCTCAAAGTAAGAGGCGGAGCGGGAGAGGTTGAAGGTCACCATGCACTGATACTGGTTCCAGATGTTGACCATGCGGTTGACCTTTTCGTCCGGCGTGTTGACATTGAGGATGCCGAGGAGCTTGTCCCATGCGGCTCTGAGCTCGGCGAGGCCGGCAGCGACCTTTTCGGGGCTGTTGTACTGCTCAATCATGGCGTGGGCGGTTTCCTTGTTGATGGACTTGCCGTCCGCTGCAAACTTCTTGTCTGCGGGCATCTCGACATAGCCGAGGATAAAGACCAGCGTCTTGCTCTCGCCCGGATTGAGGGTGATCTCCTTGAAGTGCGACGCGATCGGGGACCAGCCGTCCGCGAAGGAGTTGGTCGCCTTGCCGTCGGTGACGGCCTGCGGATCGTTGAAGCCGTGATACAGGCCGATGAAGGAATCACGGTCGGTGTCGTAGCCGTCGATGGCATCGTTCACGGTGTAGAAGGCGAAGTGATCGCGTCTGTCGCGGTACTCGGTGCGGTGGTAGATCGTCGAGCCCTCGATCTCGACGCAGCCGGTGGAGAAGTTTCTCTGGAAGTTCGTGCAGTCATCCTGCGCGTCCCAGAGGCACCACTCTGCGAAGGAGAAGAGCTGGAAGGACTTTGCGGCATCGCTCTCGTTTGTGAGGACGAGCTGCTGCACCTCGCCGTTATAATTCTGCGGGACGAAGAAGGTTGCCTCTGCTTTGAGGCCGTTCTTTTTGCCGGTGATGACGGTATAGCCCATACCGTGGCGGCACTCATAGAAGTTTAGCGCGGTTTTGACCGGAGACCAGCCCGGATTCCAGACCGTGCCGTTGTCGCGGATGTAGAAATATCTGCCGCCCATGTCGATCGGGACATTGTTGTAGCGGTAGCGGGTAATCCGGCGGAGGCGGGCGTCCTTATAGAAGGAATAGCCGCCTGCGGTGTTGGAAATCAGGGAGAAAAACGCCTGTGTTCCGAGGTAGTTGATCCAGGGATAGGGTGTCTGCGGCGACTGAATGACATATTCCTTGCGGGCGTCATCAAAGTAACCGAACTTCTTCATGGTATACGCTCCTTAAAATTTTGATTTCAGCGGATGCTCCGCACTGCGGGACGCTGATTCTGCGGTGCGCCCTGCATACAGTGCAGAATGCCCGAATATAATCATTATACCATAACAACGGCGAATAATCAAGCGCTTTTTTGTACGAATTTTACCGATTGCATTCGGCATTTTGCACAAGCCGGCAGTGCCGGCACCCAATGATCGAAAGCTCTCCACCGGCGGAGTGAAAGCCGTATGTTTACTTCTCTGCGGCAGAACCATTCAGGAATCAGAGCTTTGGAACAACGCCTCACTCCTAGCTTTCAATTACTTCTGACCTGAGCTTTGTCCGTTGATGCAGAGCTGCGGGTGCTTCTCCGCGATCTGCTGAAGCTGAAGATGCAGCATTGTACCCGGCGCAGGCAGGACGGCGAAATCGAGCCGGCAAAGGGCCGCGCAGCCCTCAAAGGCGTCCGGCTTGATATACTCAAATCCTGCGGGAAATGAGACACATTGCAGCGCCGTGCAGCCCGAAAAGGCGCGGAACCAGATCCGCTCTGTGTTGACAGGCAGATCGAGCGCCCGCAGGCTCACGCAGCCCATGAACGCCTCATTGCCGATTTCCCGGATGCTCTCCGGCAGACGGATTTCCGCCAGCGACCGGCAGTTCTGGAAGCAGCTGCTGCCAAGGCCGCACAGGTTTTCCGAAAGCCGCACCCGCCGCAGCGAGGTGCAGTCTGCAAACACCATCGGCATACACTGCTCCACGCTGTCCGGCAAAATAATCTCTTCGAGTTCGCCGAGCCTGTAAAAGGACATGGTGTCCAGTTCGGTGACGCCGTCCGGAACGGTGACCGAGGTTTCGCCCTTCTCCGGCATACATTTTAGCAGCCTTTTCCCGTAGGCAAGCGTTTTGATGCTGAATTCCGCCATGATGGATCCTCCTTTGCACGGATGCACGGTCTGTGCCTTTGCTTTTTTAATCATAGCACAGAGTATGTGAAAATGCAAGCCTGATTTTACGGGAGGCTGAAACGGAGCGCTTTTGTCTCCTGTGCAATGTAGAAAATAGGCGAAAAATGATTTGCGGGCGTTTCCGGCGGGCTTCCAATTTCCAAGTCTCCTTCACGGAACAACTCCTCGTTTCTCAATCCTAACTCCTGACTCAGCGCTCCGCATGGTTCTGCCGTAGAAAAGCAGACACACGGTTCTCACTCCGCTGCCGGAGAGCTTTAGATCAATGTCCGCGCGGGCTCCGCGCCCGCATCAAAAGGAACCGCTCTTTATGAATCTGCTGACCGCAATTTATGTCCGCCAGTCGGCCGACCGCGCCGACAGCATCAGTCTGGCCGCGCAGGAGCGGCTCTGCCGTCTGGACACTGCGCCGGAGGAACCCGTCCGCGTCTATTCCGACGGCGGATTCTCCGGCAAAAACACCGAGCGTCCCGCCCTTCAGGCCATGCTCGCCGATATCCGGGCGGGGAAGATCGGGCGGGTGCTGGTCTATCGCCTCGACCGTATCAGCCGCAATCTCGCGGACTTCACGCAGATGCTCACGCTGTTTCGCAGTGCGGGGATTTCGTTTTCCTCCCGCACAGAGCGATTTGAGACCGCCTCCCCGATGGGACAGGCGATGCAGAATATGCTGATGGTCTTTGCGGAGCTGGAGCGCGAGACGATCTGTGCCCGTGTGCGCGATGCGGCATTTGCCCGCGCAAGGGCGGGGCTTGACACGGGACGCGCTGCGCCCTTCGGATTCCGGCGGGAGGCGGGAACCGTATCCGGACGGCGCACGGCGGTGCTTGTGCCGGATGTCACGGCGCAGACGCTGCGGCAGGGCTTTGCGATGTACGCAGCGGGGAAATCCCTCTCGGAGATCTGTGCTGCATGGAATCATGCGGGCATCCGGACGGCACGCGGCAAAAGCTGGTCTACGGGGACGCTGAGCCGTATTCTGCGCAATCCGGTCTATGTGCAGGCGGACAGTGCCGTGCTGACGCATCTGAGCCGGCGCGGTGCGGAGCTTTGTCTGCCGGAGCATCTGCCCGCCGGTCACGGCATTTACCTCTATGCCGACCGCAGAATCAGTCACACGCGGTTCGGCAGCCTGACCGGCACGCTGGCGATCTCCGCGCCGCATGAGGGGCTTGTACCCGCAAGGCTCTGGCTGGACTGTCAGGCGAGGCTTGCGGCGTCGGTCAACCGCCGGCAGTCGGGGAGGGGAAAGCGGACATGGCTTTCCGGTCTGATATACTGTGCGGCCTGCGGCAGTGCGATGACGGTCACGCAGGGGCGTCACGCGGCCTATCTGGTCTGCGGCGGGAGAAAGCGCGGGAAATGCGCGGGAGCCGGGGCAGTCTGGCGGCTGGCCGAGGCGGAGGCACTGGCGGGAGAATTGCTGGCGGAGCGGCTTTCGGAGCTGCCTGCGCCGGTACAGAGGGATTTACAGGCAGACGCCGCGGCAGAGCGGGAAATAGAACGGCTTCGGGTACGGCAGGAGGAATTGCTGCGGCTGCTGACGGATCCGGCGGGCGGTGCTGCGGAGGCAATCGCAGAGGCGGCCGGGCGTCTTGCGGTACGGATCCGGTCGCTGGAGAAAGGGACGGCAGAGCAGAAAAAAAGCCCCGCTCCCTCCGGAAATCCGCTGCCGGACTGGAACGCCTGCACGGACGGAGAAAAGCGGGACATTGCGAAGATTCTGGTGAACGGGATGTTCACGGAGGGGGAGACACTGCACATATACTTTGCGTGAACGCAGAATGCCGGTGTCGGGGAATTTGGAATCCTGGAACGGAAAAGCGCGTATCTGCTCCAGTTTCCAACTTCCAAGTATATAGAGAGTTTGGAATGCGCGTGCAGACAGCCGGAACGCTCCGGATCCTTAGCTGCCGGCCGCGAAACGCTGCAAAAACTGCTTTGTCCGCTCCGACGCCTGTTCGCCGAAAAGCTGCTGCGGCGTCCCCTCCTCTGCGATTACGCCGTGCTCCATGAAAATCACATGATCTGCCACATCCCGCGCAAACGCCATTTCGTGCGTCACAATCACCATCGTCATCCCGTCCTTTGCCAGTGACTTGATGACTTTCAGGATCTCTCCCGTCAGCTCCGGATCCAGCGCAGAGGTCGGCTCGTCAAAAAAGAGCATCTCCGGCTGTAGGGCCAGCGCCCGCGCAATCGACACGCGCTGCTGCTGCCCGCCCGAAAGCTCGCAGGGATATGCCCCCGCCTTGCTCTCCAGTCCCATTTTCCGGAGGAGCTGCATTGCGGTCTGCTCTGCCTGCTGCCGGTTCTGCTTCAGGACATGAACCGGCGCCTCGGTGATGTTCCGCAGTACCGAAAAATGCGGAAACAGATTGAAATTCTGGAATACCAGCCCGATCTTCAGCCGGATGCTGCGCAGTGTCCCGGCGTCCGCGTAAACGCTCCTGCCGTCCTTTTGTGTCAGCATATCCGTGCCGCAGACGCGGATGCTGCCGCCGTCGGCGCGCTCCAGCTGGTTGATGCAGCGCAGCAGCGTTGATTTTCCGCTGCCGGACGGGCCGATGATCGCAATGACATTGCCCTTCTCCACGGAGAATGAAATATCCTTCAGCACTTCCAGCTTTCCGAAGTGCTTGCTGAGGTTCTGAACTTCCAGCATGGCCATATCGCCGCACCCCCTTTACTTATAATAGCTGAGCTTCTTCTCAAGCGCCGCGGAGATCACCGTCAGCAGCATGGCGAGAAGGAAGTAGACCGCGCCCGCGATGAACAGCGGCACCAGCGAGGAATAGGCCTGCATCTGCTGCTTGGCCTTCAGCGTGATTTCCGCGTAGGCGACGGTATTTGCGAGCGAGGTGTCCTTCACCAGCGTGATGATCTCATTTGTGCCGGCGGGCAGCACGCGCTTGAACACCTGCGGCAGCACGATGCGGAAAAAGGTCTGCGCCCTGCCGAAGCCGAGGCACGCTGCCGCTTCATACTGCCCCTTCGGGATCGACTCGATGCCGCCGCGGAAGATTTCGGCGAAATACGCCGCGTAGTTCAGCACAAAGGCCGTCAGCACCGCGCGGAACATATACGAATCGCTCTGGATATCGAAGGAATTGAGCAGCGAGCCGAACAGCCCGTCCCCGGTTTTGAGCCGGAGCATCGGCACCGCGTAGTAGACGACGATGATCTGGAGCATGAGCGGCGTGCCGCGCATGATGAGAATATAGAGATTGGTCAGCCAGGAGACGGCGCGCAGCTTTGACATTTTCAGCAGCGCGACGACCATGCCGAGCGGAATGGCGTACAGCAGCGTGAAGCCGAAGATCTTCAGCGCCGGCAGCAGCCCCTTGAGCAGAACAGAGATGATATTGCCGACATCCTGTGCGGTCATGCGGAATCCCTCCTGCGGTCAGATTTGCGGGAAAAAGTCTGCCGGACGGAGCGGCTCCTTCCGGCAGACGGCGGTTTATGCGTTCAGCTCACTGCGGACAGCGTCGTATTCGTCGGTGATGCTTTTGTCCGGCGCTGCGGTGCAGAGCGATACGATGACGATTGCGAGCAGCGCGCAGATGAAGGCGGGCAGCAGCTCGTAGATGTCCCATGCGCCGCCCAGCGGACGGATCAGGAACTTCCAGACGAAGATCATCACGCCGCCGGTGACGAGGCCGGCCAGCGCGCCCCACTTGTTGGAACGCTTCCAGAACAGCGCGGTCAGCATGACCGGGCCGAAGGTTGCGCCGAAGCCCGCCCACGCGAAGGAGACGACGCGGAAGACCGAGCTGTCCTTGTCCCACGCGAGGATGACGCCGAGCACGGCGATGACGACCAGCACAAGGCGTGCGGTAATCATCGAGGCACGGTCAGAGAGCTTCACGCCGAAGGTGCGCTTTAAGAGGTTCTCGGACATCGAGGAGGATGCCGCGAGGAGCTGCGAGTCGGAGGTGGACATCGTGCAGGCGAGGATGCCCGCGAAAATCAGGCCCGCGATGACGGCTGCTGCGACACCGTTCTTCGAGAGCAGCAGCGCAATCTTCATGACGACCGTTTCGGAATCGTTCTTGCCTGCGCCGAACAGCGTTTCGATGCTGCCGTTTGCGGAGAGCTGATTGCCGATGAAGCCGATGAGGATTGCGACGCCCATTGCGATGACAACCCAGATGCTTGCGATGCGGCGGGAGAGTTTGATCTTGCGGTCGTCCTTAATAGCCATGAAGCGGAGCAGGATGTGCGGCATACCGAAGTAGCCGAGGCCCCAGGCCAGTGTCGAGACAATCGGCAGGAAGCCGTATCCGGCCTGCGAGAAGCTGCCGTCGCTGTTCAGCGAGCGCGTGACGGTCAGGTGCAGGTAGTCGGTCAGGTTCTTGGCATTGTCCGTGACCGCGCTCCAGCCGCCCGCCGTGTGGATGCCGAAGATCACAATGATAATCAGCGCTGTCGTCATGACGATGCTCTGGATCAGGTCGGTGAAGCTTGCCGCGAGGAAGCCGCCGAGGCTCGTGTACGCGATGATGATGACGGCTGCCACGATCATGGCCTTGTGGTATTCCCAGTCAAAGAGTGCATTGAAGAGCTTGCCGCAGGCGGAGAAGCCCGATGCGGTGTACGGGACGAAGAAGATGAGGATGATGACAGCGGCGACGGCATTGAGGATGCCCTTGCTGTCGTGATAGCGGTCGGAGAAAAAGTCCGGAATTGTGATTGAGGCGGTTTTCTGCGAATAAAGCCGCAGACGGCGCGCCACAAAGAGCCAGTTTAAGTAGGTGCCGATTGCCAGACCGATTGCCGTCCAGCCCGCCTCTGCCAGTCCGCAGAGATAGGCGACGCCCGGCAGACCCATTAAGAGCCACGAGCTCATGTCGGAAGCCTCGGCGCTCATCGCGGAGACGAGCGGGCCGAGCTTTCTGCCGCCTAAGTAGAAGTCCTTGACATCCTTGTTCTTTCTGGAGAACACCGCGCCGATCATGACCATGCCGGCCAGATAGACGAGGATTGTGACCAGAATGCCGATTTTACTGCTGTCCATTGTTTCTGAATCCTCCTTGTTTCATGTTTCTTTATATGGAAAGCGGCGTCTCAGAACAGCCCGGAGATCACGCCGTTTTCATCGACATCAATATTTTCTGCGGCCGGCTTTTTCGGCAGTCCGGGCATCGTCATGATATCGCCGGTCAGCGCGACAATGAAGCCCGCACCGGCAGAGACCTTGACATTGCGGATGGTGACGGTGAAGCCCTCCGGCGCACCCTTGATATCCTTGTCGTCCGTAAAGCTGTACTGTGTTTTTGCCATGCAGACGGGCAGTCCGCCGAAGCCGAGTGCCGTCAGGCGGTCGATCTCCTTCTGCGCCGCAGGGAGAATGTTGACGCCGCTGCCGCCGTAAACCTTCGTGACAATCGCGGTGATCTTCTCCTCGATCGTGCCGTCCAGCTCATACGAGAAGCGGAAATCGGGCGTTTCCTCCCCGCAGAGGCGGACGACCTCGCGGGCGAGTGCCTCGCCGCCCTCGCCGCCCTTTGCCCAGACATCGGACAGGACGACATTCACGCCGAGCGCCTTGCATTTTTCGATGATGCAGGCGATTTCGGCATCGGTATCGGTCGGGAAACGGTTGACTGCGACGACCGACGGCAGTCCGTAGACCTCCTTGATGTTGCGAACATGGCGCAGCAGATTCGGCAGACCTGCTTCCAGTGCGGCGAGATTCTCGTCCGCGAGCTCGGTCTTGGCCAGTCCGCCGTGCATCTTCAGCGCACGGATGGTTGCGACAATGACGACCGCGGACGGCGTCAGTCCTGCCATGCGGCACTTGATGTCGAGGAATTTCTCGGCGCCGAGATCTGCGCCGAAGCCGGCCTCCGTGATTGCGTAATCGCCGAGCCGGAGCGCCGTTTTCGTCGCAAGGACGGAGTTGCAGCCGTGTGCGATGTTCGCAAAGGGGCCGCCGTGCACGAGCGCGGGCGTGCCTTCGAGTGTCTGCACGAGATTCGGCTTCAGTGCGTCCTTCAGGAGCGCGGTCATTGCGCCGACGGCGTGCAGATCGCCTGCCGTGACGGGCTTTTCGTCGTAGGTGTACGCGACGACGATGCGGGAGAGCCGCGCTTTGAGGTCGCTGACCGAGGTTGCCAGGCAGAAGACCGCCATGATTTCGGACGCGACGGTGATGTCATAGCCGTCCTCACGCGGTACGCCGTTGATGCGGCCGCCCAGACCGTCCGCCACGAAGCGGAGCTGCCGGTCGTTCATATCGACGCAGCGCTTCCATGTGATGCGTCTGGGATCAATGTTGAGGGCATTGCCCTGATAGATGTGGTTGTCGAGCATCGCGGCGAGGAGATTGTTTGCCGCGCCGATCGCGTGAAAATCGCCGGTGAAGTGCAGGTTGATGTCCTCCATCGGGACGACCTGCGCATAGCCGCCGCCCGCTGCGCCGCCCTTGATGCCGAACACCGGCCCCAGAGACGGTTCACGGAGTGCGACCGTGACCTTTTTGCCGATCCGGCGCATTCCGTCCGCCAGACCGATCGTGGTGGTGGTTTTGCCCTCGCCTGCGGGTGTCGGGTTGATTGCGGTCACCAGCACGAGTTTGCCCTCTCTGCCGGCCGGGCCGAGCTTTGAGAGGTCGATTTTCGCCTTGTATCTGCCGTACTGCTCCAGCGCCTCCTCCGGGATGCCGGCGGTCTTCGCAATTTCAGTGATCGGCTTCATCTGCACGGACTGCGCGATTTCAATATCTGTCAGCATGAAACTGCCTCCTGTCCTCTTATGAATCATGGTCAGCCGGAACTGACACTTTACAGTATACCATATCCCGATGCAGCTTGTCAAATGTTTTTTTTGACGGACAGCCGCTTAAAACCGGACGGTGCGCGGCGGTGCCGTGAAGGAGCTGAAGACCGCTTCGGCGTTTTTCAGATACAGCACCTCGGTGTTGTCATCCTCTGCGGCGTACATCGCTTTGAGCTGCGGGTAGCTGTCCAGCATATGGCGCTTGGCCTCGATGCGGTCGTCGCGCACGAGCTCGCAGGCGACGCGCAGCCAGACGCCGTCCGCAAAGGCACAGAGCTCCGCCTTCGGGTTTGCCGCAATCTGCTGCGAAACGGCCTTTGATTTGCCGGTCTGGATGTAAAGCCGGCCTTCAAACAGATCGACCGTCCCGAACGGCCGCACGCGGGGCTGATCGCCCTGAACCGTCGCAAGGTAATAGGTGCCGCATTTCTTCAGAAATTCGTATACTTCCTGCATGATGAAATCCTCCCTGTTTTATGTGCTGCGGCGGAGAGCCGCCGCCTGTTTCAGTATAGCATAAATCGCCGCCGATTGCAAGGGGGGAAGGACGCTTTGTGCAGGATGAAAAAGGGGCATTCCGGAGCCGGACACGCATTTTTGCAGGATGCTTGTTGACATCCCGTGTGAAATATGATAAAATGGTATCGGGCGGGGCCGGCCGGTACGGGAAGCCGCAGCATTCCGCCTGATTAAGGGGTTATACGACTGGAGGTACCATAATGAGAAAGAAAAGATATGCCGCTGCGGCACTGCTGACGGCTGCCGTTTCCTGCGGCGTGCTGGCAGGCTGCAAGGGCGATGAATCCAGCTACAAATCGCTGGACTCCGCAACGGCAGCCGAGGTCGCGGAAATCGCATCGCAGAGCGAGCTGCTGACCGGCGAGCTGGAAAACAAGACGATCAAGTGGATGGCGAACTGGGACATCAACCCGGACGGCACTGGCAAGAATGTGCCGATCGAGCTGGCGATCTTCCAGTCGCGCTACGGCGGCAAGGTCGAGTTTACGAATGTGGACTGGAATTCCAAGTTTGATGCGCTGGCCAATGCGATCAACGGCGACACCGGCATCGACTTCTTCCCGGCATCCGACCTGGATGTGATCCCGCGCGGCGCGATCAAGGAAATGTTTGTGCCGATTGACGATTACATCGACTTTGAGAATCCGCTGTTCAAGGACATGAAGCCGATCATGGACCGCTTTGTCTGGAAGGACAAGCACTATGTCATCGCAAACAATGTGTCGGGCGACTACTGCGTCGTCATCTATAACCGCGACACGATGGAGGAGAACGGCCTCGAAGATCCGGCCAAGCTCTTTGCCGACGGCAAGTGGGACTGGAACACCTTTACAAAGCAGTTAAAGCAGTTCTGCGATCCGGAGGAGGGCCGCTGGGGCATCGACGGCTGGTGGTTCGAGGAGGGCCTTTCCGCGACCTGCGGCGTGCCGTACATCGACCTCAAAGACAGCAAGCTCATCAACAATCTGAAGGATCCGGCCATCGCACGGCTCCAGAACTGGATGTACGAGCTCGGCACCTCGAACTGCGTCGCAATCGGAAACGGCGAATACGGCTGGTCCGCAAAGCCGAATTACATCGGCGAGGGCAAGACGCTCTTCTATCCGTGCGGCTGCTGGGCGCTGTATAATGACACCTGGAAAAACGACTTCGGCGAGCACGCGATGTTCGTGCCGATGCCGAAGGATCCGAACGCCTCGGAATACTATATCCCGTGCGGCGTGGACGGCTATGTCATGGTTAAGGGCGGCAAAAACCCGGAGGGCGTTGCGAAATTTGCGGCCTGCAAGCGCCTTGCAATCACGAACGAGCGCGCCGATCAGCTCGGCACGCAGCAGCTCTATGACGAATACGGCTGGACGGATGAAATGGTGCAGATGGTCAAGAAGCTGCACGAGATGGCGCGGGCAAATCCGCAGTACGACTTCTTCAATGCCGTTTCGACCGATGTCTCCGGCATTCTCGACTCCAACGAGACCGGCATCGGCTGCACCTCAAAGGGTGCGCTCAAGTGGAGTGAGGTCGTCAGCGCCGTGTACTCGACGATCGACGCCTTCCTGAACCAGTATAACGGTTAATCCGGTGCGCCGCGCAGCGCATACGGTCAGCAAAGATGCTGCATCCCCTTTCCGGGGGTGCAGCTTTTTCATACGGAAGCCGGTATACAGAGGGCGCAGCTTTTCGGGACGCGCCGCGCTTGACAAATGCGGGAAAATCTACTATAATGAAACTGGAGCTGCATACGCCGGAGCGGATGCGGCGGAATTTTGTTTTATGAGGAAAGGATCATCTTATGGATACCGATGGCGATCGATTATGGCTGCTCTGCGGCCTGCTGGCGCTCTTTTGTCTGCTGCGGGCGTGGTACGCCGTCTGCGAGGCGGCACTGACCGAGGCGAATGATGCCGTGATTCACACGCGTGCGGAGACCGATGCACGCTTCCGTCGGGCGGACAGGCTGATTTCCCAGCCGGCGCGTCTGCGGCGCGGCTTCACGATGCACCGCATTCTGTCGGCGGTCTGGCTCGGCGTGCTGACCTTCGGGCTGTTCGGCGGGAGGCTGGCGTCGCTGTTTCCGTTCCGGGACGCGGCGCTGCTCTCCGGTGTGCTGCTTTCGCTCTGCGTGACGCTGCTGCTTGCGGTGCTGACGGATCTGTTCCCGCGCAGGCTGGCGCGGCGGACGGGCGAACGCTTTGTGCGGCTCTGTGCGGGCTCTGTGCAGCTGCTTTTCTGTCTGCTGCTGCCGCTCTGGGGGCTGGCCTCGTTCCTGACGGGGCTGCTGTGCCGGCTCACCGGTACGCCGGCTGCGGAAACGGCCGATGTCGTTACGGAGGAGGAAATCCGTCTGCTGGTCGATGCGGGCAACGAGACGGGCGGCATCGAGGAGAGCCAGCGCGAGATGATCAACAATATATTCACCTTTGACGATGTGCCGGTCTCCGATGTCATGACGCACCGGAAGGACATGGCGGCGGTGCCGAAGGATGCCACGGCCTCCGAGACGGCTGCACTGGCGACGGCGGAGGGCTTTTCGAGAATCCCGGTCTACGAGGGACAGGTGGACAACATCGTCGGCGTCGTGCTGGTCAAGGACCTGCTGCCGCTGGTCGGACGCGCCGAGGACTGCACGGTGACGGAAATCATGCGCCGCGCGATTTTCGTGCCGGATACGGCGAAATGCCGCGATGTCTTTCAGCGGATGCGCCGTGAGAAAATGCAGCTTGCGATCGTTTCGGACGAGTACGGCGGCACGGCGGGCATGGTGACAATGGAGGACCTGCTCGAGGAAATTGTCGGCAGCATTCAGGATGAATACGATGACGAAGAGGCGGAGATCACGGAGCTTTCCGCCGGCGTGTATTCCATTGACGGCGCAGCGGATCCGGAGGACATTCTGCCGCGGCTGGGGCTGCGTCCGGAGCTGGCGGCGGAGTTTGACACGATGAGTGCCTATGTCGTGCATCTGATCGGGCGCATCCCGGAGGAGGGAGAGCGCCCTGCGGTGGAGGACGGCGGCGTGCGCTACACTTTGCTGTCCTGTGAGGATAACTGGATCAGCCGGATCCGTGCGGAGGTGCAGACAAAAGCGGAAGGAGCGTGAGCGATGACAAGGATAGGAAAGGCAGCCGCGGCGGCGCTGATTCTGCTGCTGATTCTGGTCGGCGCACTGATCAGCCGGAAGCCGGGCAGCGGCGGAACGAGCAGTGAAAAATCCTTTACCGAGGCCGAGCAGGCCGCCCGCTATCCGTTCAGCCAGCTCACCCCGCGGGAAAAGGCACTCTACCGCACGCTCTATGCAGGCATTGAAAGCTATCAGGACACCATCCGCCTGCCGCATACATATTCCGACAAGGAGTATGAGCGCGTCTACCTTCTGCTGACGATGCAGGAGCCGCAGTTTTTCTATGTGGACAAAGTCTACGAGCTGTCCGAGAAAATGGACAGCGCGGTCATTCATTATTTATTCGGACAGGAACAGGCCGAGAGCATCCGCGGACAGATCGACGCGCAGGCCGAGCGGATCCTGAGCCGCATTTCGTCGGCGCAGACCGAGGCGCAGAAGCTCCTGATGCTGCATGACCTGATTGCCGAGCGCTGCCGGTATTCCGACTTCCTGTTTTCCGATTCGGTATACGGCTGCCTGGTCAACGGCATGGCGCTCTGCGAGGGCTACGCGAAAACCTTTGTGTATCTGGCGAGAAAACTGGGGATGGAGGCGATGTGCGTAACGGGAAAGTCATCCCGCGATGTGCTCCATGTCTGGAATATCGCAAAAATTGACGGCGCATACTATAATATAGATGTGACATGGGACGACGACGACAGCTACTGCGGCTGTGTGCCGCACTGCTGCTTTGCGATGCCCGATCAGCTTTTTAGCGACCACATTGCCGATCAGACGGCGTTCATTCCGCCGGTTTGCAGCGGAACCTCGAAGACCTATTATCAGCTTTACGGCTATCTGCTGAGCGAGCCGCAGCAGCTTTCTGTCAATCTCGCAGGCTGGGGACGGCAAAAAAACGGTCAGGTGCTGGAATTCCGGTGCGCAAATGACAGCGTGTTCATGCAGGTGCGGGATATGCTCCAGCGGGATCCGGCAATCGGCGCGATCCTGCGGCAGAACGGAATGCACGACGGTGCGCGGATTTTATTGGATTCTGCCCGTCAAATTGCTGTGGTGCTCCCGGAGAGCTACGGGAATTTTTAGACAATCATCCAAAACGCGAGAAATTCCGAAAAAACGCTTGACTTTTTTTCGCGGATGTGGTATTATATTCAAGTCGCCGCAAGAGCGGAACGGCAACAGCACCTTGAAAATTGAACAATGCAACCAAGAAGAACCCTTGAGATTCCGTACCGAAGGGGAGCATGAAAATGCGAAGCGGAGGTACATGTCGAGGCGAGACAAAAAAGCGC
>JAILIG010000033.1 GCA_024695445.1 Oscillospiraceae bacterium | reverse complement strand
CGGCACTCGCCATTATGCCTATCACCTTTTTTCCGGCCGCCTTCTGCGCCTTCATTCCTTTCCTCCTTCTTTTCATGATGTTTATATATTCGGCGCAGCACGCTGATCTGCTCCGCCTCATATATACTGTTTGGGGGTGAGAGCCTAGAGCTTTTTTCCTTGCTCTCTGCGGTCACTTCGGAGGAAATCCGAGCACCCGCATCCTTGTCGCCCGAGTTCCGCGCAGTACCTGCACCCGCCCGTTTACCCAATCCGCCGGCTGTCCGCCGGTCGCATCGTATCTGCAAAAGGGTATACGAATCCAGACACTGCGGCTACTACCATTATAATAAACCTACCGTATAAAGTCAAGACTTCGGTGCCGTTTTTGTGATTATTCATAAAACGGAGTGTCCCGAATTATGCAATACGCTCAAAACGCGATTTTGTTTTTAATGATTTTTACAGACAGCACCGCAAAATCTGCACATTCCCGCATGATTTTCTGAAGCGGTTTTTCCGGTCACTTGAGCTTGCGGAATTCTGCCGGAATATTGTTCTCGACAATGCGGTTGATGGTCTTCATGCCGAAGTCCTTTGCCGTCTCCGGATAGACGTGGGTATAGGGCAGCGCGTGGCTGTTTGCGAGCTCCGGCGTGTATGTGCTGTACGGATACAGCCGCAGGTTTCCGAACTGCGCCTCATAGTGGGTGATGACCGGCATACAGGTGACATTCTCGACCGTGACCTTTCCGGTGTCGCCGTGCTTCACGAGATCAAAGCCGCCCATTTCGCCGACAACATTGAAGTTGTCCGTCTGCGCCGAAATGAAGTTGCCGAGCGAATAGAACACAAAGCCTCTGGTTCCGTCGGGGCGGTCAATAAATTCCATCGTCTCCGCGGTGTGGGTGTGCGTGCCGAGGATGACATCCGCGCCCCAGCCGATCATTTTCTTCGCAAGAACCTTGCAGCGGTCCGCGACAACATTCGTGTCCTCGATGCCCCAGTGCGGCGATACAATGACGGCATCCGCCTGCTGCTTCGCTTCCTTGATCTGCCGCTCGATCAGCGCCTCGTCCGCGGTCATGCCGACCTTGATCGGGGAATCCGCCGGGATCTTGTAGCCGTTCAGATGCTCCGTGTAGGCGAGATAGGCGATCTTCATGCCCTTTGTCTCGCGGATGCGGATTTTGTTCTGGTCGGCGGCATTGCGGTATGCGCCGAGCGCCAGAATGTCGTGCTTCTGCATCATGCCGTCCCAGTAGTTGATCGAGGCTTCGAGGCCGTCGATCCGGCGGTCGAGCATATGGTTATTCGCAATCGTGAATACGTCGAATCCGAGATCGACCATCGCGTCGCCGAGCTGTACCGGCGAGCAGAAATTGAGCTTGGTGCCGGAAACCGGGTAATTTTCGCCGCAGATCAGCGTCTCCTGGTTGATGATCGCCACATCCGCCGCCTGAATGATCGGCTTGACATTTTCATAGGTCTTGGTGAAATCGTAGGTGCCGTCCTTCGCCCACTTCTTCGCCGCCTTGTAGACGCCCTCCTGCACGAGATTGTCGCCGACCGCCAGCATACTGACGGTAATATCGGGCTTTGCGGGCGGGAGCGTGGTCTCCGTCGTCGTGGTTGTCGTCGCGGACGAGGTCGTGCCGGTTGTCACGGCAGCCGTACCGGTACCGTTCGGGGTGCTTCCTTTCACACCGGTCTGTGTGGTTCCGGTGCTGCTTTCTCCGATCTGGCGGAACATTCCGCAGCCGGTGCAGCAGACCGCCATTGTCACAGCCAGCAGCGCACTGCTGAGCTTTCCTGTAAATTTCATAGGTCCGTTTCCTTTCTGTTCTGATTTCCGGCCGCACTGAGGCAGCATACCTATTATACCATATTATAACATGAAATTCAATGGGCGAAAATGAAAAATGCCTTAAAATCGCCGTCTCCGGTATGATTCCGGCCGCTTGCGGCATACTAGGAGAAACAAGCGAAACGAGGTTCGGCACATGGAAACGGCATTCCGCACACTCAGCGGCCGGCTGACGGACGATCTGGCGGCAGTCCGGGCGGCGTCGGGCGGCTCCGCAGACCTGCTCAGCGCAGAAATCACAATCGGCGGCGTCCCCTGCTGCCTGCTCACCTGTGAGGGCATGGTTGCGGGCGGCCTGCTCGCCGAGCTGGTGACAGAGCCGCTCAATCAGCTCGGTTTTTCGCCGTCAGACAGCGCAGCGCTTCTGGAGATGCTCCGGACAAGGCGGCTGTTTTCCGCCGACAGCACGGAGGTGCGGGAAATTCCCGCCCTGCTGAAGCTGCTGTATGCGGGCTTTGCCGTCCTGCTGATCGACGGCGCCGGCACGGCTCCGGCCTTCGGTGTACAGGGCTATGCGTCCCGCAGCATTGCGGAACCGTCCGGCGAGCAGAACATCTACGGCGCAAAGGAGGGCTTCACCGAGCCGGTCCGCACCAATATGTCCTTGCTGCGCCGCCGGATGAAATCGCCGCTGCTGACCTTTGAGCTGCTGTCTGCCGGCACGGTCTCGCAGACCGACCTCTGCCTCTGCTGGCTCCGCGACCGCGTCCCCGCCGGCCTGCTCGGCGAGATCCGGGAAACGCTCTCGGCGCTGCCGCTCGAAACCGTGCTCTCCGCCGGATATATCCGGCCCTTTCTCGAACACAGTGACAGCGCACTTGTCCACAGTGTCGGCACGACGGAGCGCCCCGATGTCCTCTGTGCCAAGCTGCTCGAAGGCAGAGTCGGCATTCTCATCGACGGCACGCCGTTTGCACTGGTCATCCCTCAGCTGCTCTGCGAGACCTTCCAGACGCTCGATGACTACAACTATCCGCCCGCCTACGCAACGCTGCTCCGCTGGCTGAAATACGCCGCCGGACTGACCGCCCTGCTGCTGCCGGCCTGCTATCTCGCCGTCTCACTGCACCACCCCGCGCTGATGCACGAGACGCTGCTGCGCCTGCTGACGGAATCGGAGCAGAACGCACCGTTCTCGCTGACCGCCGAGCTGCTCGGCATTTTGTTCGTCTACGAAATCCTGCGCGAAGCGGGACTGCGTCTGCCGAAGGCGACCGGCAGCGCCGTCGGCATCATCGGGGGCCTGCTCATCGGCGATGCAGCCGTGCAGTCCGGTCTCATCAGTACGCCGGTGCTGACCGTCGCCGCACTGTCCGCGACATCGGGCTTTGTCATTCCGGAGCATCACGCCGCACTGACGGTTCTGCGTCCGCTGTTCATCCTCGCCGCTTCCGCCGCCGGCATCGCGGGAATTGCCGTACTGGGGACGGCGCTGCTCTGTCATGTCTGCGCGACGGAAGCCTTCGGATTTCCGGTCAGTGCGCCCGCCGCGCCGCTGCTGCCCCGCCGCCTGAGCGATGTCCTCGCACGGATCGGCTTCCGGCGGCTCTCGCAGCAGAATTTCCGCGTCAGTGAAACCAGACTGCAGCCGGATGATACTATTATATATAATAATAACACGAGGTGATCTCATGTCCAAGCCGCATTCCCGTCCGGAGGCGGGCTGGAGCGCCGTGCAGACAGCCGCCGTGCTGATTCTCTGCCGGCTCGCCGCCTTTTTCTGTGCAGAGCAGCCGTATTCCGCCGCATACGCAAAGGGGATGTTCACCGCCGCCGTTCTGACTGCCGGACTGCTCCTGCCGCTGCTGATTGCCCCGCAGGAGCCGCTGCCGGATGCGCTCCGCCCGCTGTACCGGGGCTTTGCGCTGCTCTGGGGCTCGCTGACGCTCGTCCGGCTGTATGCGCTGCTGACGGCGCTGCACTCTCCCTACCCGCTGCTGACGCTCTTTCTCCTGATTCCGGTGCTTCTGGAATTGCAGCGGCTCCCGCAGGCTGCTGCGGCGCGGGCGGCCTCGCTGCTGCTGTTTGTCACGGCGGCGGCCTTTCTGCTGCTGCCCGTCAGCGGCATCCGCACGGCAAAACCGGTTTTCCTGCACGAGCCGGACAGTGCCGGCGCCGCGTTTCTGCGGGAATTTCAGCAGTGCGGCGAGCTGGGGCTCCTGCCGCTGCTGCGGTCCCGTGAAAACAAACCGCTTGCCGCCTCCCGCGGGGCTGCCGCATGGCTGACGGTCCGCAGTGCCGTGCTGCCGCTGACCGTCATCTTCGGGACGATGCAGAACGGCAGACTGCTGCATCTGACCGGGAATCCGTTTTTCCTGCTGCTGGCGCGCACGCCGCTTTCGGACGCCCTGCGCACGGACGGCATCTGGATGCTGCTCGCAGTCGGCAGCACCGTGCTCTGCCTGACGGCCTTTCTGCATTTCGCCGCGGACGGCACCGGTACCCGTCTGCGGTACGGGATTTTCCTGCCGTTCTGCAGCTTTGCGCTGCTCTTTGCCGCGGTGCCGGAGAGTGCGTCGGGGCTCGGAGCCGCCGCAGTGCTGCTCGGCATCGGAATTCCGTGGATGCTGCGGCTCCGCAGTCTGTGCGCCGGTCTGCGCGGCAGACCGCTTTTCCCGCACAGGAGGCATGAAGGATGAAAAACGCTGTTCTTTCCGCACTGTTCGGCTGTACGCTGCTGACCGGCTGCACGGATATCCGGAACCGTCTTTCGCCGGATGTTCTCGCCGTCGATGCCGGCAGCCGGACACAATTCACGGCGCATATCTCGCAGGACAAGGAGCTCATTTCCGCGGAGGCGGACAGCCCCCTGCTGATGCCGGACGCCCTGCAGACCGCCTCCGGCGCAGAGATTTCGGCGGGACATCTCTCGCTGCTGGCCGTCAGCGGCAGCCCCTGTGCCTTTCTGCGGGACTATGTCAGCCGGCAGTGGCTTGCGCCGACCGGTCATGTCCTCTTTGTACCGGATTCAGCCTGCGCCGCACTATCCGGAGGCGGGCTCCCGACCGCGGAACAGATTGCCGCAGCGGTTTCCTCCGGGCAGGTACCCTGCCGCACCGCCGATGCCGTACTGGGCGATCTGCTCGGCGGCTCCGGCATCACGGCGCTGCACTGCTTTGACGGCAAGGCCTTCACACTTGCGCTCGCCGATCAGAACGGCGTGCTCGGAATGCTCTCTGCGGACGCCTGCCGCGGTCTGGCACTGCTCGGCAAACGATGGGACTGCTTTTCCTTTGCGCAGACAACCGGCATCTGCACCGTGACGGCCGTCCGCGCCCGCATATATACGGGACAAAGCGGAAAAGCGCTGACCTTCACGCTCTCCGCCGACATCACCTGCCGCACCGGACAGCCGGCAGAAGCCGAAGCGATCCTCCGTCAGATGCTGGAAGCCGCCCTGACCGAACCCGCACAGAACGCCGGCGCCGATCTGCTCTTTCTGCACGAGGCCGCCCTGCGCGACGGCATTCGGGAAGAGGCCGGTTCCGCGGAAATCCGGCAGCAGCAGCTCCGAAACGCCGGATATCGCACCGAAATTCGCCTCAAAACCGACAGCATTTGGTAAACTGCACAAAACGGAATCGTCTTTCTCCGAAATAATTTACGCTGATTTTTGGAAAATTCTCCGAAAAGATATTGACCTTTTTCCTCTGCTGGGCTATACTATAATACGGTATCAGACCAATCGGAATCACATAATGAGAGGAGCAAGTTGCATGGTCTTTGAAAAACTGAAGGATATCATCCTCGATCAGCTTGATGTGGACGAGGACGAGGTCACGCCGGAGGCGGACTTCATCGACGATCTCCACGCAGATTCGCTCGACATCACACTGCTGATGAAAACCATCTCCGAGGAATTTGACATTGCAGTCTCGGACGATGCCGTAGACCGGATCAGCACTGTCGGTGACGCTGTGGAGTTTATTGAGAGCTATATCAACGAATAATGCAAAAAACGGACGCCGTCAAAGCGTCCGTTCTTTTTTGCCGGCGCAGGGCTCCGCGCCCGCCCCAAAAAAAGAGACTCATCAGCCCCCGCACAGAATGACAGGATGCCATGAGTCCACACAAAATCAGATCAATGCAAAAAACACACCAGTCAGGAGATATCAGGAAAAAGCCGGAGCAACCCAATGCTTGCGAAGGCTTTTTCACAGACACAAATTGTCCTGCGCGTACATTCCGGCACACACAGTACAGAAAGGACACTCCCGCAGCGAACGAAAACAGCGGAAGCTTTATCACAATGGAATCACTGATTCTGCCGTCCCGAACCGTCTGTGCAGAGAGAGAATATTGCTTCAGAGGATACACATATGATGCTTCGGTTCTTGCGTTCACGACAGGAGATATCAGCACTGCGGCTTTGAGAAGGCGAATCAGCGACTCCAGTGCAACCGGGGACACGGCAGCCGATCAGCAAGGCTGCCGCTCTTTTTTCTGTTACCACAAACAGAAAATCAAGGTGAGGGGGAGAGGCGCGGATGCGCACCGCTTCCGGTGCTGACATCCGCAGAGAAAACGGATTGCGGCAGGCGTCCCGTGCGGGACGCACCTACCGATCGGAAATGACCGAGGAAGGCAGAGTGTCCTTGTTCCTTGCGGCGAATCTTCTGAGGCTGTCCTGCGGCAGTGCTGCCGGTCTGACCGAATGATGCTGCGATGTTCGTCCGGCTGTTCTGAAACAGAGATTACATTTTTCTGCGACTTCGCTCTGATGATGCTGAAATGTAGCCGATGATGCTGCGATATTGGATGAGACTGTGCGGAAGCCGGAACAGGGACCTTTTACTCTGCGTCTTCTTCGGATGCTTCGGATCGGGGGGCGGAGGTGATATCGTGATAATTGGTACATTTGTTTTTCGCCATGCCGAGCAGCAGCATACTGCACATGACGGCCAGTGCCGCGGCAAAACAGGCGGAAAGCCTGTCCATGCCTGCAAGCATCAGTCCGAATGCAGCGGCGGACTCCGCAGCCATTACCAAACACGCGCGTCTGTGAAAGACGGTACGCTCTGTCCCGTCCAGCGGCTTGTTTTGCGAGCCGACCGGCGCAAAGAGCAGAATACAGACTGCCGAAATCACAACTGCCGTACCGCAGCCGAGCCTTGTTCCGGACAAAAGCCGGATCAGCTGCATGGCCGCAGCAATCAGCACAGCGGAAAACAGATAACATCGAAAGGGTGTCTTCGCGTGAAAGCCGCCGCAGCAGTGCCGCAGGAGCATATAAGCTGCCGCAAACACAGCGCATTGCCACAGCATCCCGCAAAGTATTCCGATGATGAGCGTTGCTGCAAAGCTCGTGATGTATTGGAGGAGTTGCTGAACTCCGCAGCGGTAGATTTCCCGATCTGCCTGGGGGATTGTGTGCGTTTGAACAAAGGAATCAGTGATGCGGTCTGTCAGCCTTGAAAACATCAGAATTTCCGGAGCTTACGGACCTGCTCCGGCAGTTCAGGCTGATAGGTGAACCAGACGCAGGCAGCATTCGCTGTCTTCACGGCCATCCCAAGCGCTAAAAAAGCCAGAACGCGCATGAACTTCGATTGAAGTTTTTTCAAGATCACACCTCCAATATAACCTTTGAACAGCCTTATTATAGCATAAAACTGTTCTCTGTTTTCTGAACCGGCACAAGCTGTGCTGAAAAATGGTACGAACTGCATCCGCAGGCCGCAGATGCCCGTATTTCCGCATTTTTCGGCCGCTTTCCCGGTCCGCTGCTGCATGGATTCTGTCTGTGCTTCCGTGCTGTCACATCAAATACGCTTTTCTCCCTTGATTTTTGTCTGCAGGATCAGCCGCCGGCCCCGGTATCGGGCACCGAATCCGGCCGAGATTCGCCCTGAATGATTCTGCCGCTTTTACGCCGAAAAAAAGATGATTACCATGTTTTCATACAGCAATCACCCTCAGCATATTCATCATATGAAGCCACTGCCCGAAAGCAATCTCAACGGCACTGAACCCAGCGGCTTTTGTGATTGCTGTCTCTGCTTCCGTGTATCTGAATCCCCTTGTAAAAAACATGATGTGCGGCAATTTGTCACCTCCGGCACGCAGCTGCGTGAAAAACCGCTGTCCGCGACCTGCTTCGGCCGCGGGCGGATGCCGGACGGTGCATGGTATGTGTCTCTTTATTTTACATATCGTACAGTTTTATCTTGTTTATACAAGTACATTATAGCGCAAACGGATGTATTTGTCAACACTCCGTGACATTATTTTTTCAGTTAATCAGAAAACGCATAAAAGAGCCGTCCCGGACTGCATTTTGTGCAGGCGCGGGACGGGCTGCTTCACAGGTACATGATCGCAGTGGCGTTAAAGAACGGCTCCTCGTAGGAATACTTGATATTGCCGTCATACTTGCGGAGGGTGTGCGCGACGCTTTTCAGCCCGATGCCGCGTCTGGACGGATCATAGGTCGGATCGTCCTCCGGGCGGCGCACCGGCTTCTGCCCCTCAAAGGCGGGCGCGGCGGCGCAGGTATTCCGGACGGAAAGGAGCAGCATCTGCTTTTCGTACCGGATCGAGATATTGAGCTTTTTCTCCTCCGCTTTGTCCAGCGCTTCGAGCGCATTGTCGAGCAGATTGCCGAGCAGAGAGACAATGTCAAACGAATCGACCTTCAGGCCGTCCGGGATAATCACCTCTGCATGGATCTCGGCGCCCTCCTCCTTCGCCTGTCCGAGCTTATAGTTCAGCAGGCTGTCGATGTCGCGGTTTCCGGAATGCACATATTCCCGCGGATTCGTGAGGGAGTCGGTCGATTTGCGGATATAGTCCCGCAGCTCCGGCAGCGCGTTCTGGTCAAGCAGCACAGACATCCGCTGCAAATGGTTTTTCATGTCATGCCGCAGATAGCGCTGCTGCTCCTGCGACTGATACACGATGTCGAGCTGGTTCATATAGGCCTTGGCCTGCTGTGCGGTCAGCATCTGTTCCCGCAGCTCGTGGTGTGCCTGATCGAGTGAGCCGAATAGATAGAAAACGATGATATTGATTGCCATCAGCACGATCGCTTCGATCAGGACAATCGGCTGATAGGTCTTGGCGGTCAGCGTGAACAGGATGATGCTGCCGACGGGGACAGAAAAGATCGCAAGGAGCTCCTGTCCGCGGACGCCCTGAAAATCGCGCTTGTGAAACACCCACTCCAGCAGCAGACAGACGAAGAACGACATCAGCGCGGTCGCCGTGCCGGATTCGACGATCGGGGAATAGGAAATCAGCGGCGCCATCAGCGCATCGCAAATCAGCATCATCATGAAGATCGCCAGGGAGATGCCGACATTGAATATGACTTTTTTGCTGTAAAGGAAGGTAATAGCGATCAGCGGAACCACCATCGAGAGCATATTCAGCAGCGGGTTCGCATAGCGGAAATACGCCGCGCTGTTCAGCAGAAACATCAGCGTATAGACGATCAGCTCCGTATACCACGCGCAGCGCTTCTCCTTGAAAAACACATTGGTGAACCGGTATACGACATAGGTCCGGAACGCGTTGGAAATCAGGTACAGCGTGTTGACGACGGTAAAGAAGCTCATATCTTCCGGTTCTCCTCCAGTATTTTGTTGTGTGCGGAGAGCAGCATCCGCTCCCGCACGCTCGGACGCATGGAACGGCTGATGGAGAGGTGCTCGCCGTTGTCCATGACAATCTCATCGAAGGAAAACCCCGCAATATGCTGCGGATTGACGGCATAGCAGCGGTGAATCCGGATGAGCCGGCGGCCGATCGGCGATTTCATCGCATCGTCCAGCCGGTCGTAGATCTCGACGGCGCCTTCTGTCGTCATCATGATGAGCTTTTTGCGATTGCTTTGCAGATAGAGAATCCGCGCCGAGGAAATGCTCTGTTTTTTGCGGTCCAGCGTGTATTCAAAGTAATCTGTCTCGGTGTGATATTCGCTGATGTACTCGCCCAGTGCGCGGAAGATCCGCTCCTTTGTCACGGGCTTGATGAGAAAATCGAACGGGCGGTTCCGGAACAGATCCATTGCGTAGTGCTCCATCGCGGAGACATAGAGAATCTGAAGCTGCCGGTCGAGATTGTCCCTGCGGATCGTCTCGCCGACCTCGATGCCGTTCATGCCGTCCAGCTCAATGTCCAGCATCACGAGATCAAACGGACTGCGGTCCTGCCGGTGCGCGAAGAAATCCTCTCCGCTGAAAAAAACCTCTGTTTCAATGGGCGTACCGGAGCCGGCTGCATATTCCTCCACACAGCGCTCTGCGAAGCCGCAGAAGTTCCGGTCGTCGTCCACAATTGCGACTCGTACCATGTTTTTCACCCCGTCTAAAGTATATGTTTATGCTGCGTCGAATCAATTTTATCATGAACAGACAAAAAAGTCAAGTGCGGCGGCGGCAGTTCACAAGAAAGGTTCTCCTTTTTTGCAAAATTCTCACCGTTCCCCGCAGACTGCGCCGCAAAAAGCCGGAGCAGCGCCCCGGATCCCGGACACAGAAAAAGAACTCCGGTCAATGAAACCGGAGTTCTTGTTGGCTCCCCCAACTGGACTTGAACCAGTGACACCCTGATTAACAGTCAGGTGCTCTACCGACTGAGCTATGGAGGAATATGTGCAGTGCCGGCACCGATCTATTTTCCCGGGCCGTCTCCAGCCAAGTATCTTCGACGCGAATGAGCTTAACTGCCGTGTTCGGAATGGGAACGGGTGGAACCTCATTGCAATAAACACCGGCTCTGCAATATATATTTCAAAGGCAAGCGCCTCTTGAAACCGCGAATGACCCGTACGGGAATCGAACCCATGATTACGCCGTGAGAGGGCGTCGTCTTAGCCTCTTGACCAACGGGCCATTTAGATGCACCATCAGGGACTCGAACCCGGGACCCACTGATTAAGAGTCAGTTGCTCTACCATCTGAGCTAATGGTGCATATCCAGACTTATTATAGCACACAGTCTGAATTTTGTCAAGGGTAAATACCCTGAAAACTGAACAGCAAATGGAACGGAATTCACAAAGGAGAATCACGCGAAGGAAAAGCCCTCGACCGATTAGTATGCGCTGGCTGAATATGTCACCATACTTACACCTTGCACCTATCTACCTCATAGTCTTTGAGGGGTCTTACTCTTTTCAGATGGGATATCTTATCTTGAGGGCGGCTTCACGCTTAGATGCTTTCAGCGTTTATCCGTTCCGCACATAGCTGCCCAGCTGTGCCACTGGCGTGACAACTGGTGCACCAGAGGTGCGTCCATCCC
>JAILIG010000014.1 GCA_024695445.1 Oscillospiraceae bacterium | reverse complement strand
GGCAGTTACAGCCAGAACGGGATTATTCATTTGCCTTGACAATGACCTGTCCCGCAGTCGGCGTATCCATACCGCCGATCAGATTCAGAAGCGTGGATTTTCCGGCACCGGAAGGTCCCAGAATGACCACAAATTTACCCGCCTCAATATCAAGGTCGATATTGTCCAATGCCTTGAACTCCGTAGAGCCGGTCTTATAGATTTTAGATACGCCTTTCAGCGACACCTTGCTTGCCATAATTGATCCTCTCCCTTACATTTTAACTGTGCAGTGCAGCTTTGATCCGTGTATGCGGATGCACTGTCTCACGCGCTTTCCGGCAGCGATTACCTGCGGCGGTACGAACCCATCCTCCTCTGCCGTCAGTTAGCATATGCAAACCAGCGGTATCATTATAGCACATCTCCGTTCAAATTGCAAGATGCTTTGTAAAAAAACCGTCCCGCAGAACAAAAAACTGCGGGAACCGTTAAAGCGTATCTTTCGCGGAAACCGGTTATGTGAACCGGTGCGGGAACTCGACCTGAAAACGGTGCAAAATGGAGCAAAAGCCGTCTGAATCCGGCAATGCATTGCAGCAGGGCTTACACTGAAACAATCCCGGCTGCTTGAATTTTGCGTATTTATGCAGATTTCGCGCTCTGCGGAGCGTGATGAGGGGCGCTGCCCGGCATCAAAGACATAGTCTTTGATGCGTGAACCACGCAAGCCTTTGAAAGGGCTTGACCGAAACTTCAGTTTGGGCTGCCGGAAAGCTTTAGATCAACGGATGCGGGCACTGCCCGCCGCGGGCTCCGCGCAAAAAAGCCGGCTGCATGAATCAGCCGGCTTTCGCGTTTATCGGAGCGCTTCCGTATAGTGAACAAGCTTCGTCTCGTCAATGCTGAAGTTGAGATTGTCGTTGCTGTAATACTTGTAAGGAATGTAGCACAGCGTCAGCGACTTCCATGCCGTCGGCAGGTACATCGCCACATATCCCGTCAGCGTCTCGCCCGGCTGAATCGCCTGGTTGAAGCTCTGGAGCGAGCTCTGCGTCTGCGTGTAGTACTTTCTCGCGGAGATGCCCGCACGGATGTCGGACACCACGCCGCCCGCCTTTTCATCGTCTACATACGCGACAAAGTGCGTCAGCGTGCTGCAGTCCAGCTCCTTGTCCGTGTGGTTGACAATCGTCATCTCGGCCAGCAGGACACGGTTTGCCGTGTTGGCGGCATCGTCCAGCTCGACGACACGGTCCAGCGTCACCGTGATCTTGCCCTCGTAGTCCAGCGGGCTGCCGATGACCGTATCGTACTGCTTGCCGGGCGCATTCTCGTCGATCTTGCTGTCCGGGACATTCGGCGACCACGCCTCCGAGGTGTTCGGATTATGGCTGATTTTGTTGCCGCAGCCGGCAAGAGACAGCGCCGAGCCGCAGAGTACGGCGGAAAGCAGCAGCGCAGCACCGGTGCGGAGCAGTCTGGTTTTCATAGGGGATTCCTCCTGATGTTCAATTCCGGATGCTGCCCCCGAACGGACGGCATCGGTTCTTTTTTGCGCCGCATTCGGCGGCACTGCTCCTATTATAGCACAAACCCGCGTGAATTGCAAGCCCCCCCGCAGGCACTGACCGAAAGCGCTCCGGCAGCGGATCCGTTCATTCCGCATTTCGCATTCCGCATTCGGGAAACAGCCCCCCGTAAAACGCCGGTTTCCGGAAAGCACAGTTCATTTTCGTCAAAGTGTACAAATCAGAGGGACGATTTTCGGGAAAACGCTGAAATTCTTTTGGATACTTGCATGGATTTTAGCCGCATGGTATAATATGAGTATCATTCGCCGTAAAGGGATCATGCGTGCCCGCATCAATCGGGCGTCTGCCCGGCGACATAGTAAGGAGAGATAAACCTTGAAAACCATTGACACCGCGAAAATCAAAAACATTGTACTTACCGGTCACAGCGGCTGCGGCAAGACTGCTCTGGCAGAAGCCCTGCTCTACCGCGCCGGGGTGATCGACCGCATCGGAAAAGCAGCGGACGGCAACACCGTCTGCGATTTTGACGCAGAGGAAATCAAGCGGAAGTATTCCATCAATCTCTCGCTTGCAAATTTTGAATACGGTGATTACAAGATCAACCTGATTGATGTCCCCGGTCTGCTCGACTTCGCAGCTGCAACCTGCGAGGGCCTTTTCGCCGGCGATACCGTTGTGATCTGTGTCTCTGCAAAGTCCGGCGTCCATGTCGGCACGGTCAAGGCGTTCCGCGCCGCCGTCAAGCAGAGCAAGCATATTCTCTTCGTCGTCACCAAGATTGACGATCCGAACCAGGACTTCTACGGAACCCTGAACGCACTGAAGGACAACTTCGGCGCAAAGGTCTGCCCGGTTATCGTTCCGGAAATTGCAAACGGCCAGTTCAAGTCGCTCGTGCATCTGGGCAGAATGAAATCTTATACTTACGATAAAAAGGGCGCATCCGTCGCGGCTGACGCGAACGGCATTACGCTGAACGATAAAGAAGGCATTACCGCTGACGATATGCTCTCCGGCCTCTCCGAGGCAGTCGCGGAGACCTCCGACGACCTGATGGAGAAGTTCTTTGCCGAGGAGCCGTTTACGCAGGAGGAAATCACGCACGGCATCCACGAGGCAATGCGTACCGGTGCGGCCTATCCGGTCTTCACCGTTTCCTGCACAAACCCCGCAGGCTGCGACCTGCTGCTCGAATTCCTGAAGTATATGCCCGATCCGACCAGCGCCGGCGCCTGCAAGGCGGAGAACGCAAAGGGTGAGGCGGTCGATGTCAAGGTCGATCCGTCCGCTCCGGTTTCCGCATTTGTCTTCCGCACCGTCGCCGATCCGTTCGGCAAGATGAGCTTTATCAAGGTCATCACCGGCACGCTGAAGCCCGATACCGACCTCGTCAACGCCACCACCGGCGCGACGGAGCATATCGGCAAGATCTTCACGATGCTCGGCAAAAAGCAGATCGAAGTGGAGGCGGCCAATGCCGGCGATATCGTCATCGTGACCAAGCTCAACGCCACCACCGGCGACTCCCTCTGCGCAGCGGAAAATGTCGTGAAGTTTGCGCCGCTGCAGTACCCGAACCCGACCTACCGCATGGCAGTCAAGGCGACGGCACAGGGCGACGAGTCCAAGATCGGCACCAGCCTCGCAAAGCTGCTCGAAGAGGATAAGTCCCTCTCCTACACGCTCGACACCACCACCAAGGAGCGCGTGCTCGCAGGTCTGGGCGACCAGCACCTCGATGTCGTCAAGGCAAAGCTGAAGTCCAAGTTCAATGTCGATATCGTGCTGGAGGAGCCGAAGATCGCATACAAAGAAACCATCCGCAAGAAGACCGACAAGGTGCAGGGCCGCCACAAGAAGCAGTCCGGCGGTCACGGCCAGTTCGGCGATGTCTGGATCGAGTTCGAGCCGACCGATTCCGATACGCTGGTCTTTGAGGAGAAGATTTTCGGCGGTTCCGTTCCGAAGAACTTCTTCCCTGCAATCGAAAAAGGTCTTCAGGAATCCGTGGAGCGCGGCGTGCTCGCCGGCTGCCCGGTTGTCGGCATCAAGGCGACGCTGCTGGACGGTTCCTATCACCCGGTTGACTCCTCTGAAATGGCGTTCAAGATCGCCGCTTCGCTCGCGTTCAAGGAAGGCATGAAGCAGGCGAATCCGATCATGCTGGAGCCGATCGGCTCGCTCGCCGTCACGATCCCGGACGACAAGACCGGTGACATCATGGGCGATCTGAACAAGCGCCGCGGCAGAGTGCTGGGCATGGAGCCTGCGGGCGACGGCATGACCACCATTTCCGCAGAAGTTCCGATGCGAGAAATGCACGACTTCACGATGTATCTGAGGCAGGTCGCCAAGGGCATGGGCGAATTCACATTTGAATTCCTGCGCTACGAACCGCTGCCGGCCAACCTCCTTGATGAGGTTGTCGCAAGCGTCAAGCAGGGTGCAGGTGACGAAGAATAAAACATATCCCGCAAACAAACGGAGACGGGTAAACAACGAAAAAAGGGGAGAGCCGCCGGTATGTGTGTTGCATACCGGCGGCTCACATTTGTCCGCTGCACAGATAGAATTTCATCAGCATGATTACGAAGCAAATGTGCCGGATGCCATTGACAGCGTAGAATATATGCTGTATAATGGGTATGTAATTCCGGCGTTGGTATGTTCTGAAACGCCGTGTTCTCACTGGGGATTTTTGTCAGACATGAAGGTGTCGTTATGATGAAAAAAGCATTTTCCGTCTCATTACCCTGCCGTTTTGAAGGATTTGTCGTATGAGTACAACCGCTCTGAAAATCATCGCTGTAATCTGCATGACGCTCGACCACCTGAGTACATATCTCGGCGCGCCGCTTCCTTTCCGGTATATCGGCAGATTCGCGGCGGTGATTTTCTTCTTTTGCGCAGCAGAGGGCGCTGTTCATACAAAAGACCGGAGACAGTATCTGCTCCGGCTCTATAAAATGTGTCTGCTTATGACAGCCCTTTCTGCGGTCGTGCCGTTTATTCTCGGCGGATGGTTCCCCGGCAGGGAATTCCCGCATATCACAAACAACATTTTCACTGCGCTGGTGCCGGGTGTCTGGCTGATTGATATTCTCGAACACATCAAAACTGATCCGGAGGCCGGAAAAAAGCGGCTCAAAAAATATGTGCTGTATCAGATCACAGTTGTTCCCGCTGTGTTACTTGTGACTTTCGTTCTTATATCGGTTTTTCCGCGGTTTGATGAGGAACTGATCGCATGGCCGGCGGCATCGCTGATCATGTCAGAAGGCGGCATCTGGCTGACAATCCAGATCATTCTGTTCTATCTCTGGCGTGACAGCAAGAAAAAACTTGCGATCGGTTATCTGGCCTACTGTGCGGTTTACACGGCCGTGATGCTGCCGCAGATTCCTGCCAGAATATTCTGGTTCGTAAATGCGCACTTCCCGCGTTATCACATGCTGATCAGCAACTGTCTCGGCATTTTCGGACTCAGTAGAATGGAGGCGGTCCGTCCGCTCTCAGAATCGCTGCTGAAATACAATTTCCAGTGCTTTATGGTCTTTGCCCTGCCGCTTCTGCTGCTGTATAACGGCAAGCGCGGGAAAGGCTTCAAACGCTTTTTCTATATCTACTACCCTGCACATATTTATGCGTTCTATCTGATCCGGCAGTTTGTTCTGAAATCACAGTAACGCAATCAAAAGCGGCTCCGCATCGGTCAGTCTGTCTTTCCGATGCGGAGCCGTTCTGTTTCCGCATTTGCGGAACAGCTCCTCACTCCCCGTTCCTAACTCACCTTGTCTGCCCGCCTGCGTTCACTGCATGATGCCGCCTTCTTCCATGCGGGCGTTCAGCGTGCGGAGCGCCGGCTTGGCCGCGACCGATGCCACCAGCAGATTCAGCAGAACTGTCAGCAGGAGCGCCACGCCGATCGCCGTGAAGATCAATGGCAGCACCCACAGATCTTCCGAGCCGAGGTTCATCTTCGTGAACAGGAAGAATGCGCCCGCCAGTCCGATGATGCAGCCGATCAAAGTCGCCGTGCCGCTGAAGATCATGCTCTCCAGCCGCACCGTCCGCCGGACCGCTTTCTTCGACATTCCGACGGTGCGGAGCATCATCAGCTCGTCTGCGCGGTTCAGCACACCGGTATTGACCGTGTTGACCATCGTCAGGATGCCGGTCAGCCAAATTGAAACCAGCACGATCGCCGCGATCGTGATAATGGCTGC
>JAILIG010000185.1 GCA_024695445.1 Oscillospiraceae bacterium | reverse complement strand
GGCACGATCGGCGAAAACGCAGTGTTCACAGTGAAAGCAGCGGGAAAGAACCTGAAATACCAGTGGCAGTACAACAACGGCCACGGCTGGCAGAATTCGACGCAGGAAGGCTGCAAGACCGCGACAGTCAGCGTGCCGTTCCTCTATTCCCGGAACGGCCAGCAGTACCGCTGCGTCTTCACGGATGCATCCGGAGAGCAGAGCATCGGCTTCGCCGCGGCCATGTCTATCAGGCTGATTACCGTACAGCCGACAGATGTTTCAGCGGTGATTGATGAACAAAATGCCGTATTCACCGTGCAGACTGCGGGGTATCATTTGAATTACTGCTGGCAGTTCAACAACGGCCACGGCTGGAAGAATTCAAGCATGACCGGCTGCAGGACCGCCGTGCTGACAGTGCCCGCCGCTGCGTCGCGGGACGGCCAGCGCTACCGCTGCATCGTCACCGCGCCGAACGGCATCCGCGAGATTTCCAAAGAAGTCACGATGTTTGTTGAATAAAGCTTTCGCCGCCCTGCACCGGATGCAGGGCGGATTTGTTTTTCCTCTTGACAACGCTCTTACAAAATGCTATACTGTATCTACAGAAAGAAACACTTTTTGTATATGTTTCCGAAACCGCTCCGACCATAACCAGAAAGGACGATCATGATGAAGAACAAGCAAACATTTTTCGGCAGACTGCTGTGCGGCACCGCGGTCACTGCCCTGAGCGCCGTGCTGTTTTCCGCGCTGCCCGTGCTGAAGGCGGATGCTGCGGCAGGCAAGGTCACGCTGTCTGCAGACGGCACACTGACGCTCTCCGGCGAGGTGACAAAGGAGCAGATCGAAGCATACCGGGACAAAAGTGCGGTCAAAGCCGTCACGGCGAAGAAGGGTACGGTTCTGCCCGCGGACTGCTCCCGTCTGTTTCAGAACTATTTGGCTAGGACCATTGATCTTTCAAACGCCTCTTTTTCCGCAGTGACAGATATGGGGCATATGTTCAACCACTGCTACTATCTGACTTCACTTGACCTGAGCAGCTTTGACACCTCCAATGTGACAAATATGAGCTGGATGTTCGACTACTGTTCTAATCTGACTTCACTTGACCTGAGCAGCTTTGACACATCCAATGTGACAAATATGGAATCGATGTTCTACTACTGTTCTAATCTGACTTCACTTGACCTGAGCAGCTTTGACACATCCAATGTGACAAATATGAGGCTGATGTTCAACAACTGTAGCAATCTGACTTCACTTGACCTGAGCAGCTTTGACACATCCAATGTAACAAATATGAGCTCGATGTTCAGAGGTTGCATCAATCTGAATTTACTTGACCTGAGCAGCTTTGACACATCAAAGGTGAAAGATATGGAGGAAATGTTCAAAGGCTGCAAGAATCTGACTGCGATTTATGTCTCTGACCGGTGGAGCAATCAGGCGGTCAGATACGGCAGCAAGATGTTTGAGGGCTGTGCGTCTCTGACGGGCGGGAACGGTACGAAATACACCGATGATCACATGGACCAAGCGTATGCGCGCATTGACGCGGCCGACCGGCCCGGATATTTCACCAGTTCGTTTTTCAACTCCATGCCGAAAAATGCCTATGGCACGATCGGCAAAAACGCAGTGTTCACAGTGAAAGCAGCGGGAAAGAATCTGAAATACCAGTGGCAGTACAACAACGGCCACGGCTGGCGCAATTCGACGCAGGAAGGCTGCAAAACCGCGACGCTCAGCGTCCCGTTCCTCTATTACCGGAACGGACAGCAGTACCGCTGCATCGTCACGGATGCAGCCGGCAAGAAGCACATCAGCTCCGCCGCGGCCATGTATATCAGGCTGATTACCGTACAGCCGGCAGATGTCACGGCGGCAGCCGGCAAAAATGCCGTATTCACCGTGCAGACCGCGGGAAACAACCTGAAATACTGCTGGCAGTTCAACAACGGCCACGGCTGGAAGAATTCAAGCATGACCGGCTGCAAGACCGCCTCGCTGACAGTGCCTGCCGCTGCGACGCGAAACGGCCAGCGTTACCGGTGCATCGTCACCGCGCCGAACGGCATCCGCGAGATTTCCAAAGAAGTCACGATGTTTGTCAAATAAAGCATTTGCCGCCCTGCACCGGATGCAGGGCGGATTTGTTTTTCCTCTTGACATCACTCCAGCAAAATGCTATAATGTGTTTACAGAAGGGAGCGTTTTTTTGTACATGTTTCCGAAACCGCTCCGATCATAACCAGAAAGGATGATTATGATGAAGAACAAGCGAACATTTTCCGGCAGACTGCTGCGCGGCGCCGCGGGATCTGCCCTGAGCGCCGTGCTGTTTTCCGCGCTTCCCGTGCTGAAGGCGGATGCCGCGGCGGGCAGAAACGCCCAGCAGACGAAAATCATAATCGGAACACCGATGACGGTAATCAGGAGATGCTTCCCGTTCAGTTTATTCTTTAATGCTTTGAAATCCAATCCTTTGTCTGCCATGATTTTGAACCTCCGTTTTATTGATAAAGGACAATATGTCCTAAGGCTATTATAGGACATATTGTCCAAAAAAGTCAAGGAGGCAAAGCAATTTTTTGTTTTGAACAGAGTAGCTGATTTGTTTTTGTGCAAGGTGACAGTTGTCTGCATCAGGACATATTGTCCTATTCTGGATGGAAATCCGGGAACCCCTTTTATAATATGCACATAGCAATCTGCGAAAAAGGGGGCGGTTCTGTGTTTATGCGAATCCGGAATCTGCGGGAAGATCATGACCTGACACAGCAGGCAGTATCAGACTATCTGTTCTGCGACCAGTCGCTGTATTCAAAGTATGAACGCGGTCTGCGTCCGGTACCGGTTGAAATTGTCATGAAGCTGGCATTGCTTTACCACACCAGCACGGATTATATTCTCGGCCTGACTGACCAAAAGGAGCCCTACGGCTGATTACGCATCAGGCCGCTGCCGTTTTAAAAAATCCCTGTCCCGCTGACAGGGATTTTTTTGCTGTGCGGACTTGCGTATTTCAGCCGTTTGTGTTATAATAATGATGGGTTCGCATATGCGGGCGGGCTTTGCCCCTCCGGATACGCTGACAGAATACACAGGAAATGAGGCGATTTCTTTTTATGAAGCTGATCTTTGCGGTTGTGAACGGGGACGACAGTGCGGCCGTCTCGAAGGCACTCTCCAAGCACGGATTCCGTGCGACGAAGCTTGCGTCTTCCGGCAGCTTTCTCAGCTCCGGCAACACCACCTTCCTCATCTGCGTGGAGGAGGATCAGATCGACGCCGTAATTGATGTCATTCAGCAGAAATGTCACCACAGAAAACAGTTCGTTCCCTCGACACCGACCTACGGTTCGCCTGTTTCCGGAACCGTACCCGCGATGCCGCTCGAAGTCGCCGTCGGCGGTGCGACGATTTTTGTCACGAACATCGAGCGGTTTGAAAAGCTGTGAACAGCGTCGGCGTGCCGGAAATCGCCGGGAATACCGCGCTGCTCAGTGAGCTGCGCCTGATGAAAACGGGCGCGCATCTGCCGCACGCGCTGCTGCTCCACGGGCCGGCGGGCTGCGGCAAAAAGTTGATTGCAAAGTGGTTTTCGATGCTGGTGCTCTGCGAAAGCCGCAGTGATGCGCCCTGCGGCACCTGCAAAAGCTGCCGGCTCATTGCCGAGGACGCCCACCCCGATGTGCTGTATGCGGAGCATTCCGGAAAACGCGGCGGTTTTTCCGTCGAGACGGTCCGCGAAATCCGCAGTGAGGCGGCGATTTTGCCGAACAACGGCGAAATGCGGATGTTCCTGTTCACCGATGCGGACGGCATGAGCATTCAGGCGCAGAACGCGCTGCTCAAGTCCGTTGAGGAACCGCCCGCACACGCCTGCTTTGTCTTTACGGCGGAAACGGTCGGGGCGCTGCTTCCGACGCTGCTCTCCCGCATGACCGCAATGGCGGTCGGTCCCGTTACGCCTGCGGAATGCGCCGGCGTCCTCAATGCGCGGGGCTATTCCGCGGACGAGGCGCAGCCGGCGGTTTCACGCTTTGGCGGAAATGTCGGAAAATGTCTCAGCTATTTAAGCGATGACGCCATGCGTCAGGCGGTGCAGACGGCTGCGGCGCTGACGGATGCGGCGGCCCGGCAGAACGAATACGAAATGCTGCGGCTGCTGACGGCAGCGGCTTCGGACAAGGACGGCCTGCGTCAGACGCTTTCGCTCTTTGACCTGCAAATCAGGGATGCGGCGGTCTGTGCGTTGGAAGGGGAGCTGCCGCGGCTCGGCTGCGATGCCGCTGCCGCAAAGGCGCTTGCCGCGAGGTATTCCCCCCGCCGCCTGATGAAAATGCACGGTGCCGTTACAGAGGCGTTCGCCGATCTCGACGGCAATGTCGGTGCGGTTCTGACCGTCACGGCGCTGACCGCGGCACTGACGGACTGCTGAGTGCGGATGCAGGCAGAAAAATCTGGATTTTTGGATGGTTTGATACAATGGTTGAAATAATCGGAGTCAAGTTCAAAAGCAGCGGAAAGCTGTACTATTTTGCGCCCGGTGACCTGAACCCCGCAGAGGGCACCTATGTCGTCGTCGAGACGGCACGCGGCCCCGAATGCGGCGAGGTTGCGGCAAGACGCCACGCCGTTTCCGAGGACAGCATCACCGCGCCGCTCAAGCCCATTCTCCGCATCGCAACGGATGCGGACCTCGAAATTCTCGAAAAGAACCGCGCCTTTATGAAGGAGGCGCTGCAGTTCTGTGAGCAGTGCATCGAAGCGCGCGAGCTGCCGATGCGTCTGGTCGATGTCGAGTGCGGCTTTGACAGCAACAAGCTGATTTTCTACTTTACGGCGGAGTCCCGCGTGGACTTCCGCGAGCTGGTCAAGGATCTGGCGCAGCAGTTCCATATGCGCATTGAGCTCAGACAGATCGGCGACCGCGACGAGACCAAGCTGCTGGGCGGACTCGGCATCTGCGGCAGAGAATTCTGCTGCAAGGGCTATCTGAGCAATTTCCAGCCGATCTCGATCAAAATGGCGAAGGAGCAGGGGCTCGCGCTCAACCCGACGAAAATTTCCGGTGCGTGCGGCAGACTGATGTGCTGCCTGCGCTATGAAAGCCCCGTCTATGAGGAGCTCATCAAGCTGACGCCGAAGGTCGGCTCGACGGTTCTGCTGCCGGGCGATCCGCCGATCCGCGCCTATGTCATGGAGGCAAATCTCGTCACCGGAAATCTGCGCGTCAAGCCGGAAAATGCCGATACGCCGGTCACGGTCAGCCGTGACAGCGTGGAGCGGCTCCAGGATGCGAGCCGGCGTATGACGAAAGAGGATCTGCGCGAAAAGCGCGAACCCTCCGCCGTACCGGTCCAGCCCGTGAAGGCCAAAAAGGAAAAGCCGGAGAAGGCCGAGAAGACTGAGAAGGCGGAGAAGCCGGAAAAGGCCGCCGCAGAAAAGACCGAGGCCAAGCCCGAAAAGCCGCAGAAGCCCGCCAGACAGCCGCGTCCCGCAAAGCCGCATCCGGAGCGTGCTGAACGGCAGGAGCGCGCAGAGCGGCCGGAGCGTCCCGAACGGACGGAACGCCGTGCGGAACCGTCCGGAGCAGCCGCACTCCGCCCGGAATTCGGGGAGAACCGGCAGCAGCGGAACGCTCCCGCGGAGCGTCCGCAGGTACAGCGCCGCAGTGCAGCCCCGATGCTGGACGATTTCACCGAGCACCGTGCAGTTGTCGAGCACCCGGAGCGCGTCAGACCGGCAGAAAACGGCACATCCGGCTCCGGCGAGGAGCACCGCCGGCGGTTCCGCCGCAGCAGACCGCATCCGGGCGGGCAGCGTCCCCCGAAGCAGTCCGAGGGCGGACATTCCGAATCCTGACCGGTGCGGCCTGCACCGGAACCCCATTCTCATACCGCAGCGCAGGGAAGAAACGGAATCCGTTTGATTTCCTGCGCTGTTTCGCGTCTTTGCCGTGTACCGGAACGGTGCGGGGCGGCTGATTCTGTATACCTGCCAAAAATTATGCCGATATTTTGTGCAAAGTCACAATGCAGTTTCCACAGAAACTTTCCGAAATGACATTGACTTTTAAGATAAAATATGGTATTATAATAGTGAATTGAACAAAACACGCTGCATCTGGCAGCGCATACAACATACCGGAATTCTGAAACAGAAGGGAAAGCCAAAACACTATGTCTGAACAGTTTACGATGCTGAAAACAAATGACGAGATCCGCCGCCGGATCGCCGAGCTGGCCGCTGCCGTCTCCGCAGACTATGCGGACATTGCGACCGCCGAACACCCGCTGCTGCTGCTTTGCACACTGCGCGGCGCCGTGTTCTTCTCCGCCGATCTCGTGCGTGCGGTTTCGATCCCGATTGAACTCGATTTTCTGAAGGTTCACTCGTATATCAACACGGAGTCCGCGCTGGAGCCGGTCTTTGACCTCGGCAGAGATATCTGCGTCAAAGACCGTCATGTTCTGATTCTGGAGGACATTGTTGACACCGGCAGAACGATGGCGGCGGTCCGGAAGCATTTCGAGGACAAGGGTGCGGCCTCGTTCCGCATCTGCACCATGCTCGATAAGCCCGGCCGCCGCGTACCCGAATGCGCAGACATTGTGCCGGATTATATCGGCTTCACGATTCCCGACCTGTTTGTCGTCGGCTGGGGGCTGGACTATAACGAAAAGTTCCGCCTGTTGCCGGACATCATGGTGTATCATCCCGAAGCGTAAGCGTTCGCTGCGCACCCGGCGGGACAGCAGAGACCGAAGCCGAATCCGACCTTTTTGTACCTTCAGAAGCAACCAGCACTGCAAACGAACCCGGAATTTCTGAAAGATTGACCGGCGGTGCGCTTCCGTCCGGTCCGGAAGGAGGATGACTTATGCGGCGATTCACATTATCTGCTGTGCTGGCCGGAATGGCGGCAGCTTTTACGGTGACTGCCGGAATTGCCGCATTTTCAGCGGGCGGTTCCGACCGTCCCGGCGATGTCAATGTGGACACCCTGGTCAATGTTGCCGATGCGATTCTGCTGGCGCGGTACTGTGCGGAGGACGCCGAGGCCGTTGTGACGGCACAGGGCGTCCGGAATGCGGACTGCAACCGTGACGGGCTGGTCGGTTCGGATGACAGCCGCGTGATGCTGTCCTATCTCGCGGGACTGAACCATGATCTGGATGTGCCGGAGCCTCCGGAAACGACCGCGGAACCCGCCGCAGAAACGACGGATGCTCCGCCCGCAGAGACAACGGATGTGACATCCGAAACGACCGCTTTGCCGGATGCACCCGGCGGGAGCGGTAATTCTGCTCCGGATCTGACGGGCGCGTCCTTTGTGCCGGACAGCACGGAGCCGCAGACCGGGTACCTTACAACCGAACCGGAAACGGAGACCGCAGTCAGTCAGACGACAGTGCCGGATGTCCTCACCGTCGGCGGGAAAACGCTGCCGCTGGGGCGTGCGGCCGAGGAGGTCGCGGAGCAGCCGGAGCTGACCGATCCGTTCGGCCCGCTGACCGAAAAGCTGACGCTTCGTTATAACGGCTGTGTCACAGACTTTTATGTCTATGCCGAAGACAGCGCAAATACGCTGATTATGTTTTCCCGTGACGGCATCATCATTGGATACTACACCACGGCGACGGAATATACCTGCTCCAGCCAGAATTACACGGTCACGGGCTATATCGACACCTATTCCGAAGGGACCGGCGGTGTCTATGCGGTCATCGCACTGCACACGAGCGCATTCCTCGGCGTCGATTCCGTGGCGGATCCGGAGGATCTTTCGGTGTTCAGCAAGCTCAGCTTTTATGTGACGAATGCGATCCGCGGCATCAACGGCGCCGCACCGCTGCGGTGGAATGACGATCTGGCAGCGTGTGCGCGGCAGCACAGTCTGGCGCTGGCGGAGCACAACGGCGGCGAAAAGAATCAGGAGCATCTCGATCCGGAAACCGGCGCAAATCCGACGGAACGCATCATTGCAGCGGTCGGGCGGAACTGCAAGCCGGTCGGCGAAAATGTGGACAAGGGCTACCGGCATCCGTTTATCTCCGCGCATAAGTGGTATATCTCGGAGCGCGGCCACCGGGCGACCATGCTGTCCCCGAAGTTCACCGATCTCGGCGTCGGATTTGCCTATCTGCCGCAGTCGAATATTTACGGGACGCAGGATTATGCGGCTCTCCGTGAATAATTTGTATAATATACGTATTAACGGTATATTATACATGAATATTCTGAAAATATACAAGAATATGCAAAAAGCACTTGACAAATCCGGAATATGTAGTATAATGGAAGTACCGCAGGGCACTGTTCGCCTGCGGTGCTTTCGTTTTTTTATCTTATCACGGCGCGCAATCAGCCCGCCCGCACAGAAAGGAACGCATCATCATGGCAGACAAGAAAATTCCGAAGAAGATTGTCCTCGCATATTCCGGCGGTCTGGACACCTCGATCATCATTCCGTGGCTCAAGGAGACCTATCCGGGCTGTGAAGTCATTGCTGTTTCCGGCGATGTCGGACAGGGCACCGAGCTGGACGGCCTCGAAGAGAAGGCAATCAAGACCGGCGCTTCCAAGCTCTACATTGAGGACCTCACCGATGAGTTCATCGACGATTATGTCTTCCCGACGGTCAAGGCGGGTGCGGTCTATGAGGGCAAGTATCTGCTCGGCACTTCCTTTGCGCGTCCGATCATTGCAAAGCGCATCGCGGAAATCGCACTCAGAGAGGGCGCGGACGCGATCTGCCACGGCTGCACCGGCAAGGGCAACGACCAGGTCCGCTTTGAGCTGACCATCAAGGCGTTTGCACCGGATATGCAGATCATCGCACCGTGGAGAATCTGGAACATCAAGTCCCGTGACGAGGAGATCGACTATGCAGAGGCACATCAGATTCCGCTGAAGATTTCCCGCGAGACAAACTATTCCAAGGATAAGAACCTGTGGCACATCTCTCACGAGGGCCTGGATCTGGAGAATCCGGCAAATGAGCCGCAGTACAATAAGCCCGGTTTTCTGGAGCTCGGCGTTTCGCCGGAGCAGGCTCCCGATACCCCCACTTATGTCACGATCGACTTTGAAAAGGGCGTGCCGGTCGCTGTGGACGGCGTGAAGATGAAGGGCTCCGATATCGTGCGCAAGCTCAATGCACTGGGCGGCGCGAACGGCATCGGCATCACCGACATCGTCGAGAACCGTCTGGTCGGCATGAAGAGCCGCGGCGTCTATGAGACTCCCGGCGGCACGATCCTTTACTATGCACACGCGGCACTGGAGACCATCACGCTGGATAAGGCGACGGCGAGAGTCAAGGAGCAGCTTGCCCACCAGTACGCAGACCTCGTCTACAACGGACAGTGGTTCACCCCGCTCCGTGAGGCGCTGGATGCGTTTGTGGACAGCACGCAGCAGAATGTCAACGGCACCGTGAAGCTGAAGCTCTACAAAGGCAATATCATCACCGCCGGCATCACCTCGCCCGACACCCTCTACGATGAAGAGGTCGCAACCTTTGACGAGGACGATGTCTACGATCAGAAGGATTCCGCAGGCTTCATCAATCTGTACGGTCTGCCGATCAAGGTCAGAGCAAAGCTCAACCAGAAGCGCGGCAAGTAATTCTGTAGAACGGTCAGACAGAAAGGGCGGCTTTCGCGGTCGCCCTGTCTGTTTTTTCCGTATGCCGGAGGTGTTCCCGTATGGATGAATATATGGAGCGCGAAAAGCGGAATCCGAAGCGTGCCGACCTGATCGCGTTCTGGTCGCCGGGACTGCAAATTTATGCAGTCTCCGTGCTGCGAAACTACAGCTTCATGTATTACTGCGATTATTATGAGATTTCGCCGGAGACCTATAACCGCTTTGAGGAGCCGGATTTTAACCCGCCGCTCGGCAGACTTCTTTTCTCAGAGGCGCCGGCCGGCCATCCTCGTACCCCTGATCAGGATGCGCTCCGGGAGAAGTTTTACGGGAGAGGCTGACTATGAAATACAACGATAACGGCGGCCGTTTCACCGCTGAATATTGTGAGGCACTGCATATCTACTATATGGCTGAAAGTGTTGCCGGCGGACACGCCGACTATTTCGATTATTTTGAGATTACCAAAGCAGATTTCGACCGCTTTGAGGATTCGGATTTTTCTCCGGCCGGCCTTCGCAAGCTCAGTACCTGTATTTACAACGGTCACCGTTTCGCGCATAATACACCGGAGCAGGAAGAAAAGATCCGCATCATCCGGGCGGAGGAAGAAGCACACTGGAAAAAGCAGTACGGAGGGAACCCGTGATGGCCGGAAAGTGGAAAATGAACGGCAGCTACACCGCCCGCTATTCCGAAGCGCTGCAAATGTATATTGCGGAGAAAATGATGCCGGACGGTCCGATGGGCTGGGATCCGTATGATCTCGTGTTTGAGATCAGCGAGGAAACCTATCAGCACTTCGATGAGCCGGGCTTTGAACCGGAAAAGCATCCGATGCGGTTTCTCTACTGCACCAAGCGCGGATACAACAATTCCGCGGAGTCGCAGGCGTATTATGCGCAGGTCGAAGCGTACTGGAAAATGAAGAAAGGCATCAGCGGGCAATGAAGAACGATACACTGCGCGGGAAATTCTGCGGCAGAGAACGAAAGGATACTTGATTATGGCAAAAATGTGGGCAGGCAGATTTTCAAAAGAGGTCGATGAGACGGTCAATGCGTTCAATTCCTCGATCTCCTTTGACGGCAGAATGTACCGGCAGGACATCCGCGGCAGCATCGCGCACGCGACGATGCTTTCGGACTGCGGCATCATCCCGCGGGACGATGCGGAAAAGATCATCGCCGGACTGAAGGGCATTCTGTCCGATCTTGATTCCGGCGCGCTCGAAATGGATCCGACTGCTGAGGATATCCATATGTTTGTTGAGGCGGAGCTGACCAGGCGCATCGGCGATGCGGGCAAGCGGCTCCACACGGCGCGTTCGAGAAACGATCAAGTCGCGCTCGATGTGCGCCTGATTCTGCGGGACGAGATCGCGGAGATCAGAGCGCTGCTGAAAAAGCTGCTTCAGACGCTCACAAAGCTCGCGGAGCAGCACACCGAAACCATCATGCCGGGCTACACGCATCTGCAGCGCGCACAGCCTGTCACGCTCGCGCATCATCTGCTTGCCTATGTCTGGATGCTGCTCCGCGACGACGGCCGCCTTGCGGATACTGCCAAGCGCATGAACTACTGCCCGCTGGGTGCAGGCGCACTCGCCGGCACGACCTATCCGATTAACCGGCAGCAGACTGCGCAGCTTCTGGACTTTACCGCACCGGTGCCGAATTCGCTTGATGCGGTGTCCGACCGCGATTTCTGCGTCGAGCTTGCCAATGCGCTCTCGCTGCTGATGGTGCATCTGTCCCGCTTCTCCGAGGAGATCATCCTCTGGTGCTCGTGGGAGTTCAAGTTCATCGAGCTGGACGACGCCTATGCGACCGGCTCCTCGATCATGCCGCAGAAGAAGAACCCCGATGTCAGCGACTTCAGACGCTTCTCCATGCGCGCCAACCTCGATGCCGAACTGAAGAAGTGGCTGAAGATGGGACTTAACGTCTCTTTCAGTGAGACGAAGGAAGACCTGCTGAAGGCCGACCAGGATGAGGGTATCATCAACT
>JAILIG010000168.1 GCA_024695445.1 Oscillospiraceae bacterium | reverse complement strand
ACCGGTATGCAGCTGCGGCGCTGCATACGACAGCAAGGGAATCTGCACGCGCTGCGGAAAAAAGCGTCCGCGGAAAGCGGGTTACCGCATCTTTCACAGCGTCCTCTGCGTCATCGCGGCACTGCTGCTGCTCCTCTGCATCAACTGTACCGCCTTCGTCCGGCATCAGCTCAGATACCGCCGGCTGACCAAGGCGCTGCGGAACAACACCCGCATTTCGGATGTCTCCGTACCGTTTTCCGGCAAGACCGTCGCAGACCGCATCCGCGAGGAGTATGTGCATGACGACGCCGTCACGGCGGACGATGTCGCAAAGGCCGTGGACAGCGTGGAGATCCCCGCGTTCATCGCGGACAAGCTCGACCTCTACGCCGATATGCTCCGCGGCAAGACGGACAAGGTCGTCAAGGTACAGCCGGAGGAGGTCATCGGCCGGCTCGAAGCACAGGAGGCCGATCTCTACAAAAACAGCCTCATCCTCATCGAGGACAACGACAAGGCGGAGATCCGCAGCTCGCTCGAGGAGCCGCTCGGAGAACTGAACCGTTCGCTTGACCGCGTCTACGGCTCGCCGGCACTCCGCGCTCTGGCACGCTTCCGCGCAAGCGGCTGGCGTGTTCTGCTCGACATCGCACTGATGGGACTGCTGCTCTGGCGCTGGGCGGTTGTCCGCAGAAACAGCGGCAGAAATGCCGAATCGGCGCTCAAGGGCATGGGACTCACCGTGCTGATTCCGAGCGCACTGACCTTCATCGTCTGCGTCGTCACAGGACTGACTGCCGCCTTTGCAAAGGACGGCTCCGTCGGTCTGCTCGCACTCGGAAAGGCCGTCCGGATGCCGCTCTGGCTCAGCTCCATGCTCGGCATCTCCGTCGGTGCGCTGCTGCTGATCTGCTATCTGCTCTGCGCCAATGCGAGAGTGAAAAAGGAATCCGAAGGACTCCCGACAGAGCTTTCCGGACGCTACTGCGGCACGAAAATGCAGGCCGTCGAGCTGCCGGAGGCACCGGCTTCTCAGAAATACTGCATGAGCTGCGGCAAGCTGATTCCCGCGTCGGCAGGCTTCTGCATCTACTGCGGAAAGAGCCAGCAGGGCACCTCCGCCCCGACAGAGGTTCCGGAGGCTCCGGATGTGCCGGAGGTCCCGGAAGTCCCGGAGAGCCCCTCTGCCGATGTACCGGAGGATCCGCAGGCATAATTAACCCGAACCGTAAAAAGGAGTGAACAGCATGACAAAACAGAAACGGACACGCGGCAGCATCGAAAATCTGCGCCGCGGCATCATCACGGTCTGTGCGCTCCTTGTCGTTACAATCGGCGTCATCACAGCGATCAGCATTGCAGGCGCTGTCCGCAGACGGCGGGAGACGGAAAACGCCCGCTCCGCCGTACAGACCTCTCTGACGGCACCGCCCGTCACGACGACCGCCGCGACCACCACCGAGCGATACCCCTCCGCGGCCTCCCGCACGACCGAGACCGTCACCGTCACGGATGAAAACCTGCTTCTCTGCCGCAACGCCGCACTGATTGAGGTTCTGCCCGGCGGCAACCGCCTGATTGCGGAACGGAGCTGCGACAAGCCGATGTATCCGGCATCGCTGACCAAGCTGATGACGCTTATCACCTTCCTCGATTTATACGGGGAGGACCGGCTCGACACGCCCGTTGAAATGGCACAGGCGGCGCTCAGCGAGGCACACGCAAAGCTTGCCGCCTGCACGGGACTTCAGGCCGGAGAGCTCTGCACCGTCCGCGACCTGCTGCACGGCCTGATGCTGCCGTCCGGCGCGGATGCGGCGTTCATGCTCGCACGCATCTCGGCGGGCTCCGAGGAAAAGTTTGTCGCGTCGATGAACAGCAAGGCCGCCGAAATGGGGCTTCAGGACACGCATTTTGTCAACTGCACCGGCCTGCACGATGAAAAGCATATCAGCACGGTGCAGGACATTGCGCGATTGCTGTGCTATGCGCAGCGGGACACGGTCTGTGCGGGACTGATGCAGACGCCCGGTTATCTCACGGCCTCGACGGCACAGCATCCGCAGGGCATTCAGCTGGTCAGCACGGTGTTTTCCCGCATGAGCGGCACGGAGCTGCTCGAACGCGGATACCGGCTCTGTGTACGCGGCGGCAAGACCGGCTTTACGAACGAGGCCGGACAGTGTCTTGCGACCTATGCGGACGACAGCAGCGGCAGGAGGTATATCTGTGTTGTGGCGGGCTGCGACGGAAAGGA
>JAILIG010000160.1 GCA_024695445.1 Oscillospiraceae bacterium | reverse complement strand
TCTCCATCATAGAGGCGCGTCGGATCGAACTGGTCGGAGACTGTGCGCGTCCGTGCGGATGATTTTCCGGCGGCTTTGGCAGTTTTTGCGTATCAAAGAGTCCTCCCTGATTGCTCATTTGGGATCATCCCTTTCTTTTGTCTGTTTCTGTCTATATTATAACGGATTTGAGGCATGATGTCAATATGTGTGAGAACTTTTTTCACGCTTTTTCGTGATTTTCGTGATACCGGGCCGAATTATGTTCCACATGGAACATTCAAAGCGGATCCCGTTTGATTTTCGCAAATCTGCGCGGATATTCGGCGGGTGTCGGACGCAGCTTCAGAACGGTAATGAGATATTTCGTTTCTCCTTCGAGGTCGTATTGCATCTCAACCGGCGGTTCTGCATCCAGCGCTTTTGCTGCCGATTCAAACCGTTCCTGTTCAGGCGTGTAATTGCGACCCTTCATTGCAATCATCTTGCCGCCCGGCCGAACAAACGGAAGCACCAGTTCACTCAGTATATTGCCTGCGGCCATTGCGCGTGAAACTGAACAGTCAAACTGCTCGCGGTAAGCGGCGTCGTGCGCGAGCTCTTCGGCTCTTCCTGCGATTGTATGGGTGTTTAGCTTAAGATCCGTACAGACTGAACGGCAGAATTCGATTTTACGCAGTTCACTGTCCAGAAGCGTGATTTTTAAGTCGCTGCGCAGAATTGCGATAGGGATACCGGGGATTCCGCCGCCTGTTCCGATATCTATGACGGTAGATTTTTCCGGTAAAAATTTCGTAAGATAAACCGCATCCAGAAAGTGTCTGATCCAGATTGCTTCGACCTCGTCCACGGCAGTCACATTCTGGCGGCTGCCTTCGTTTTTCAGTAATTCTGCGTAGCGGACAAGCTTGCGGTACTGTTCGGATTGGAGCGAAATCCCGTATTTTGCAAATAAATTGCGCGCTGCTTCTTCATTCATGGGTTGCGCCTCCGGCTTTGAGCCATGTCATCAGAATCGAGATGTCAGCGGGTGAAATGCCTGAGATTGCTGCAGCCTGTGCCAGATGCTCCGGCTGATGCTTGGTGAGCTTTTCGGCAGCCTCCGATGAGATCCCGTGTATCTTGCTGTAATCAATTCCGACCGGCAGCTTGACTTTTTCAAGCTGGGAGCGGTGCTCGTTTTGTTGGTTCTGGCGCTCGATATACTGCTCGTATTTGATTTGTAGACTGACCTCAGCGGCTTCTTCTCCTGCGAGATTCAGGTCGATTCCGACTGCCTTTGTCAGCGGTTCCAGCTCGACCTGGGGACGGCGCAGCAGCGAGTCCATTTTGACGGCCTGCGTCAGCTCTGAAGTGTCGCTTGCTTTCAGATATTGGTTGAGCTGCTCAGATGGATGCACTGTTTTGTGACGAATTTGCTCTACCGCGTTCTGGATTCGCGCCGTTTTTTCGTTGAATTTTGCCCAGCGTTCTTCTGAAATCAACCCGTAGCGGTAACCGATCGGTGTCAATCTGGCGTCTGCCGTTGCATGGCGCAGGGACAGGCGATATTCACTTCTTGCGGTCATCATGCGGTACGGATCGTCGGTTCCTTTCGTCACAAGGTCATCAATTAGGGTGCCGATATAGGAGCTGCTGCGCGGCAGTTCGAGCGGATCGTCTCCTAAAACATACGCAGATGCGTTGATTCCTGCAATCAGGCCTTGCGCGGCCGCTTCTTCATATCCGGATGTTCCGTTGAACTGTCCGGCTGCGTAAAGTCCCTGATAATCCCGGAATGCGAGGGTGTGCAGCAGGCAAACCGGGTTGATGCAGTCGTATTCGATTGCGTATGCGGACCGCATGATTTCGATATGCTTAAAGCCTTTTACGGTTTGGAGCATCTTGCGCTGGACATCCTCCGGCAGAGAGGTGCTGAATCCCCCCAGATACATCTCGTCCGTGTCGATTCCGGTCGGCTCTACGAAGATTTGGTGCTGTTTCCTCTCCGTAAAACGAACGACTTTGTCCTCGATCGACGGGCAGTATCGCGGTCCGATTCCGTGAATCAACCCGCTGTATAGCGGCGATTCTGACAGGTTCTCCCGAATCACGCGATGTGTTTCCTCGTTCGTGTTTGCGATGTAGCAGATTGCGTCATTTCGGACGCTGCCGCACTCGTGCTCGAAGGAAAACGGCAGCGGGTTTTTATCGCCGGTCTGCGGCGTGAGAAGGGTATAGTCAATGCTTCTCCTGTGGACGCGGCACGGGGTTCCGGTCTTGAAACGGCGCAGCGTGATGCCGCTTTGGCGGAGCGAATCTGACAGATATCGGGACGGAATGCTGGCGTCCGGGCCGCTTTCCTGCGATTGCTTTCCGATGTAAACGCGGCCGTTCAGAAAGGTTCCGGCACAGATGACAACCGCTTTGCAAAGGTACACTCCCCCGAAGGAATTGATGACGTCGGTCACTTTGTTTTCTTCCATCCGGATGTCCGCGATTTCTGCCTGGATGACCTGTAAATTTGCGGTTTCTTCGCAGAGCTTTTTTGTCAGGGCATGGTAAGCCCTGCGGTCCTCCTGCGCACGCGGACTGTGTACGGACGCGCCCTTGCTGAGGTTCAGCATCCGCATCTGAATGCAGCACGCGTCGGCTGCCTTGCCCATTACGCCGCCCAGTGCGTCGATTTCCCGCACCAGATGCCCCTTTGCGCTGCCGCCGATCGCCGGATTACACGGCATATTGCCGATCTGATCGAGTGAGATCGTGAACAGCGCGGTTTTGCAGCCCCTTTTTGCCGATGCAACGGCCGCTTCAATGCCGGCGTGTCCGGCGCCGATGACCGCCACATCAAATTGATCGAGTATCTTCATGGTTTCCCCTTTTTGTTCCACATGGAACATTTTCAGCGCGGATTGTTCCATGTGGAACAACCTGTGTTTCAAAGTCTGTCAATGTTCCATGTGGAACATTATTTTCCGACACAAAATTGCGAGAACACAGCCTCAACCGTTTCGTCCGCGATGTGTTCTCCTTCGATTTCCTGAAGCTGCTTTGCGGCAAGCTCCAGATCGGTGTAAAGCAGATCAAGCGGAATGCCCTGCTTCAGACCGTCCGCCGCACGGTCTATATACGAAATTGCACGCAGAATCAACTGATTTTGCCGCTCGTTCAGCACGGACGGTACGCCTGCAAACCGGATTTCCGAGAACAGCCGGTTCAGTGCCGCGAAGATTTTCTCCGTGCTCCGCTCGCTCGGCGCCGCACACTGTATCACCGGGAACGGCAGCTCCGGCGCGGGAACAGCCGGCAAATCGGTCTTGTTCCACAAGACCGCAACTGCCCGGTCAGAGAGCTGTTCCAGCAGTTCGCGGTCGTAATCGCTGAGCCCTACGGACGCATCTACGACATAGAAAATCAGATCGGCCTGTTCTGCTTCGCGCTTTGCCTGCGAAATGCCGATTGCTTCAATCTGATTGCCGGTCTCGCGGATGCCTGCTGTGTCAGATAAAATCAGCGTAAAATCGTCGATTTTCACATACTCGCGCACGACATCGCGCGTCGTGCCGGGGATCTCCGTGACAATGCTGCGCTCCGAACCGCAGAGCCAGTTCATCACCGAGGATTTGCCGGCATTGGGCAGGCCGAGCAGAACCGTGCGGATGCCCTCCCGCAGAATTCTTCCGTTCTGATAGTGCGCAGAGAGCGAGAACATTTGTTCTCGAATCTGACTCAGATTTCGCTGCAGGGTATCGGGATCCAGCTCCGGCGGGCATTCCTCGGCATCGTCCATCCAGTACGAGAGGGCAGCGAGTGTGCCGACCAGCCTATCCGTCAGTGCGCGCATCTCTTTGCCGAGACGGCCGTCACGCGCAAGCGTCGCCTGACGGAGCGCAAATTCGCCCTCTGCGCGAATCACATCCATGACCGCTTCCGCCTGCGTCAGCGAGAGCTTGCCGTTCAGAAAGGCGCGCTTGGTGAATTCACCGGCGCCTGCCGGCATCGCGCCGGCCGCGAACACAAGCTGCAAAATGCGCTTGGTCACATAAATTCCGCCGTGACAGGTGATTTCGGCGGTGTCCTCGCCGGTAAAGCTGTGCGGCGCACGAAAGACGGTCAGCACGGCGTCATCGAGCAGCGTTTCGCCGTCGGAAATGCTGCCGTAGGCGCAGGTGTAGCCGTGCATCCGGGTGATGTCCTGTCCGTTTGCCGGGCGGAACACCTTTGCGGCAATCTGCACGGCATCGGGGCCGGAGATCCGGATCATCGCAATGCCGCCGGGTGCATTCGGCGTCGAAATTGCGGCGATTGTTTCCATAATTCGCTCCTGTGCGAGAAAAGAGGGCTGCAAAACTGCCGCCCTCTCACTCCGTTAAATGTCGATTTTTCCGTAGACGCCGGTATTAATCGCGTCCTCAGGCTTCGGTCTCTTGTAGTCCTTTTCAAAGCTGGTGGAGAGATCGAGCTTTCTCGGTCCTTCGCTCGGACGGCGTTCTCCGCGTCTGCCGCCGCGCCCGCGTCCGCGGTCGGAACGGTCTCCGCGCTCACCGCGCCGGTCGGAACGGTCTCCGTGCGAACGGTAGGAACCCTTCTGCTCGTGCAGTCCCTTGTTCGGAGAGGCGTCGTTGGAAATGATGACCTTACGGTACGGTTCCTCGCCGACGGAGCGGGACGAAACGCCGTCGATCGCGGTCACTTCCGAGTGAATGATGCGGCGCTCATAAGGATTCATCGGTTCGAGCACGGTTGCGCGGCCGGTCTTTAAGACGGTACGGCTGATGCGCTGTGCGAGCTCCTGCAGTGCCTTTTTACGCTTGTCGCGGTAGCCGCAGGCATCAATCGTCAGGCGGATATAATCCTTGTCGCCTCTGTTTGCGACCATCGAGGTCAGATACTGCAGTGCGTCGAGCGTGTCGCCGCGTCTGCCGATGATGATGCCGGCATTTTCACCGGAAATGGACAGTTCAATACCGTTTCCGAGGCGGCCCTCAGCGGTCGTGCCGGGTGCCAGCTCTGCCAGAACCTTCCGCAGATAATCAAGGGCAATCGCCATTTTCTCCAGCGCGATGGCCGGATCGTATTCGATGGGCTCGTCCTCTGCGGGAGCAGCTTCCTCTGCCGCGGCGCTGATTTCAGCGGCGGTTTCCTCCTCTGCGCGGAACGGTTCCGCTTCTGCTGCGGCAGCGGGAGCAGCCGGAACATAGCTGGCTTCGATGCGATACTCGGAATTCTTGCCGAAAAGTCCTCCGAACAAAGAGCGCTTCGGCTCTTCGAGGACAGTGAACTGGATGTCAGAGACTGCTGCGCCGAATGCGTCGGCAGCCTTCTGCTTCGCTTCCTCCAGCGTGGAAGCGGTGAAAATTGCGGTCATTTCGGAATCTGATCTCCCTTCATTCGTTATTTTCAAAGGGCTGAACGGTGTCGGTCAGTCCTCATTGAAATCGCTGTCAGACGGCAGCTCTTCGCCGTATTTTTCCGCTGTGCGGCGGCGTGCTGCTTCGATGAGCTTGCGCTCATACTCTGCGCGCTCCTTGCGCGTCATGCCGTCATCGCCGTCGGAGTAGCGGGTGCGGTTTGCATCCGGACGGACACCGCCGGCCTGCTGTGCCTGCATCTGCTGGGACTGTTCCATCATGCGCTGCATCCAGGACGGACCTTTTGCGAGCACCTTGGCCTTTTCCTTCTGGTTGATGCGTTCGAGGCGTTCGCCGCGCAGCCAGCGGTAGAGCAGAAGCTGAATCACCAGCGTGACGACCGAATTGATGAGCCAGTAGAAGGTAACACCGGCCGGGAAGGAGAGACCGAACCAGATGGTCATGATCGGGGAAGCGTAGAGCAGGAAGTTCATGGCACCGGTCATCTGCTGGGCAGAGGGGTTGGTGCGCTTGTTGTGGATCTGCGTGACGATGGTCATTGCGAGGTTTGCGAGCGCCGCGAGAACGGGCAGCAGGATGAGCATGAGATTGGTCAGCGTCCAGCCGTTTTCGGGGTGCAGCGACGGAATGCCGGTCAGGTCAAAGCCGAGGAAGGTGTTTTTGAAGGCGTTGAGCTTTTCCGCGAAGCCCTCCATCGGCGAGAAGATCTCAGGATTGGATTTTGCATAGCTCAGGAGCATCAGCTCCGGACGGGAATTGAGTGTGCGCTCCGCATTCTCGATGCCGGCGCCGTTCATCCATGTGAGCAGCAGATCCTTTGCATTGCTGATTGTGTCGCCGGAAAACCGGAGAATGTAGGTCAGCGGCTGCATGACGACGCGGTAGACGCCGAGGACGATCAGCAGCGTGATAATGCTGCCGAGGCAGCCGGAGCCGGGGTTGACGCCCTCCTCGGAATAGAGCTTGGTCGTCTCCTCCTGCTGGCGCTGTGCGTTGTTCGGGAACGCCTTTTTGATGCGTTCGAGCTTCGGGGAGAGCAGCCCCATACGCGCCTGATTGACCTGCATTTTGTAGGTGCTCGGCATCGTCACGAGCTTGACGATGATTGTGAACAGGATGATGGAGATGCCATAGCTGTGGACGACCTGATAAATCAGGTACATGATCCAGCCAAACGGGATTGCGATGAGCTTAAACAAAAGATGATTCCTCCGTTCGGAAAAATAAAGCGGGGAAATTACAGCCGGAGCCCGCGGTATTTCGTGCGCTCCGCGAGCAGGACGCCGTGCTTTGCGGCGAGGACTGCGGGAGAGGTACGCGGGTCGCGCTGCCGGATGCGGTGCTTTCCGAGCGGGTGAAAGACGAGCGGGACCGGATCCCAGCCGCCTTTCGAGAACGGATTGCAGCGCAGAATGCGCAGTGTGCCGAGCCAGACTCCGCGCACGGAGCCGAACCGGTCAATCGCGCCGAGCATATAATGCGAGCAGGAAGGCCGGTAGCGGCAGACTGCGGGGAAATGTGCGGAAATGTGCTTCTGGTAAAAGCGGATGCCCGCCTTCAGTGCGCGGCGCATCGGTGTTCACCCCTTCTGTACGGTGCCGGAAGCCGGCTTTTTCGGCTTCTGCTTCTGCACGGCCTTTCCGCTGGGGATCTCGCCGCTGCCGACGCCGTTCAGGTGCCGGATGCCCTTTTCGCACAGTGCCTTTGTGAGCACGAGGGAGGACTGCTCCGGCAGCGCCGCTCTGGCGACGATGACGATGTCGAGCCCGATCGGGGCAGCGGGCTCCGCGGCAGCATAGGCTGCGCGGATGATGCGTTTTGCACGGTTGCGCCTGACGGCGTTGCCGACCTTTTTGCCGGCGGTGATGCCGAGGCGGTTATAGGGCAGCTGATTCGGCATCGCGTAGAGCAGTGCCGAGCCGAGGGAACAGAAGGCGCCTTGCTTATACAGCCGCTGGAAATCGGCATTGCGGTTCATGGTCAGTGTAAACAGCATTGCGGCGCGCTCCTTCCCTAATAGAAAAGGACCACAAACCGCTTGTGGTCCCTTCACTTGGCTGTAAATCAGTAGGTCAGCTTTGCGCGACCTTTTGCACGGCGGCGAGCCAGAACCTTGCGGCCATTCGTGGTAGCCATACGCTTACGGAAGCCATGCTCCTTCTTGCGGTGCAGCTTCTTGGGCTGATATGTTCTCAGCATGATTGTCACTCCTTTTCTTTTCTAGTGGGTGTATCAGCCGCTGTTTCCGAGAAAACAGGGAGAAATACATTTGATCGCTCTGATCGTTCTGATACGGTGTGCCGGACTGCCGGGGCAGTTTCCGGGTACACTCCTGCAAGGTTAGATTATACAGCATAATCCGGCAAAAGTCAAGCACCTGCCGCGACTTTTGTATAGTTTGCCGAGATTTCTGCTGCCCGTCCGCGGGAATCTGTCAGAATCATCGGCGAGCGGCGGCGTCCGCTGTCATCTGTCCGCCGGAGAAACCGCATCGAGCACGCGCAGCGCTTTCGGCGCCTTTGTGAGGTTCTGCGGCGTGTCGCCGTCAATCAGCAGCATATCCTCGATGCGGACGCCGAATTTCCCCGCGATGTAAATGCCGGGCTCGTCGGTCATGATGACGCCGTTCTGCAGCGGTTCGTCGCAGCGGAGCGACGCGACCGGAGATTCATGGATCTCCAGCCCGACGCTGTGGCCGAGCGCGTGGGTGAAGTATTCGCCATAGCCCGCCGCTTCGATCACGGCCGCCGCGGCCTTGTGCATCTCGGAGCAGGGCACGCCGGCCGCCGCAACCGATTCCGCCGCCGCCTGTGCCGCCAGGACGGTCTCGTAGACGCGGCGCATTTCGTCCGTTGCAGAGCCGTAGGCGGCGGTGCGCGTCATGTCGGAGTGATAGCCGTGGCAGACTGCGCCGAAATCCGCCAGCACAAAGTCGCCGGGGCGGAGCTTCCGGTCGGAGGGGACGCCGTGCGGCTTGCTCGTGTTCTCGCCGAACAGCAGAATGGTGTCGAAGGACGGCTTTTCGCTGCCGAGCAGCGCCATTTCGTAGTTCAGCAGCGCCGCGGCCTCGCGCTCGGTCATGCCGGTATACAGCTTTGTCCAGAGTGTTTCGAGCGCGGCCTCCGCGATGCGCTGTGCCCGCACGATACAGCGCACCTCCTCCTCCGATTTGCAGGCGCGCAGGGCCGCAAGCTGTCCCGCGAGCGGCACAAGCTCGCATTTGAGCTGTGCGCGGAGCGCGGCAAACTGCTGCACGGTCAGGACATCGTCCTCGTAGAGCAGCCGCTTGATGTCCTTTTCGGCGAGCAGATTTTGCAGGAACGCCCCTGTCGGCGTGACGGTGCTGCGCTCCAGCACGGAAAAGCCCTGCGGCGTCAGCTGTGCGTCCGCGACCTCGGTGTACCGGCCGTCTGTGACGAAAACCGCAGTACCGTCTGCGGAAATGATGCACTGTCCCTCCAGCGCGGTCTCACCGGTTGCATAGATCAGATTGACCTCGCCGGTCAGCAGCATGGCGTCGGCCTCGTTTTTTCTCACGATCTCAGAAATCGCCCGGATTCGGCTCATATCTCAGAAAACTCCTCTCTCCCCGTCGGTTTGCATGAAAAAATCAGCATCTCCGGCAAAAGCTGCCGGAGATACCGTTTTGCTTGTCTGCGGCGGAATCAGTCGCCGAAGGAAACGCCGATACGCTTTGCCGTGATGACGAGCTGGTCCTTCGGGCTGACGAATTTGGTCTTGCCCGCGATGTCCTCAAGCGGGTTCGAGGTGACCTTTCCGGCGACCATTGCGACGGTGCGGCCGTATTTCTCGTTTGCGATCAGCTTTGCGGCGTGAACGCCGAATTTCGTTGCGAGGATGCGGTCATAGGCGCTGGGACTGCCGCCGCGGAGCATATGTCCGGGGACGCAGACACGCGTGTCGATGCCGGTGCCGGCCTGTACCTGTGCCGCGATGCGGGAGGTCGCGGTGATGATGCCCGCCTCCTCGCGCTTTCTGGCGCGGTCTTTCTTCTTGAGCTGTGCCTCGTCCTTGTCGAAGGCACCCTCTGCGACGGCGAGAATCGAAAAGCTCTTGCCGCTGGCGGCGCGCTTCATGACAGCGTCACAGACCTTGTCGATGTCATAGGGAATCTCCGGAATCAGGATGATATCCGCGCCGCCGGCCAGGCCGGCGTTGAGCGTGAGCCAGCCCGCCTTGTTGCCCAGGATCTCGCAGACGAGAATGCGGCTAGGGGAGGCGGCGGTCGTGTGCAGGCGGTCAATCGCGTCCGTTGCGGTATCGACGGCGGTGTGGAAGCCGAAGGTGACATCGGTGCCGAAGATGTCGTTGTCGATCGTCTTGGGCAGGCCGATGACATTCAGCCCTTCCTGTGCGAGCAGATGCGAGGTTTTGTGCGTGCCGTTTCCGCCGAGCGTGAGAAGGCAGTCGAGGCGCTGCTTCTTGTAGGTCTCCTTCATGCTCTTGACCTTGTCCACATTGTCATCGCCGATGACGGTCATCATCTTGAACGGCTGCCGCTTGGTGCCGAGGATGGTGCCACCCTGTGTGAGGATGCCGGAGAATTCCGACGGCTGCATGACGCGGCAGAGATTGTGGATCAGGCCGTAATAGCCGTTCGAGATGCCGACGATTTCGACATTGTCCTCGCCCATCAGCTCAAAGCAGGCCTTTGCGACGCCGCGGATCGTAGCGTTCAGTCCGGGGCAGTCGCCGCCGGAGGTCAGGATTCCGATTCTTTTTTTCATGGTAAAAATGTCCTTTCCGGGCGGGCAGTCCCGCCGCTATGGTCTGTTTATGCTGCGGTGCTTCGGTTACAGTCCGTCAGCCCCGCTCAGTACACCTTCCGTTCGGTGCGGTTTCTCCGGATAAATGCCTCGGTGTCCTCCGCGGACATCGGCTTGCCGTAGAGGAAGCCCTGCACATAGTCGCATCCGAGGAGCCGGAGCTGCTGTGCCTGCTCCGGTGTTTCAACGCCCTCTGCAATGGTCCTGATGCCCTTTGCCTTTGCGATACGCACGACCGCGGACACGATCTCCTGCACGACCAGATCGTCTGCCATGTGCATGACAAAGGAGCGGTCGAGCTTCAGCATCGTGAAGGGCAGGCTCCGCAGATAGCTCAGCGAGGAATAGCCCGTGCCGAAGTCGTCCATTGCGATCTGCACGCCGAGGATGCGGAGCTGCTTCATGCGCGAGACGGTCAGGTCGATGTCCTTGAGCGCCAGCGACTCCGTCAGCTCGATTTCGAGGAAGCGGGGCGGCAGCGTGTTTTTCTTCAGCGCGCCCGCGACGACATTGCAGACATTGTCCTGATAAAAGTCCATGCCGCTCATGTTGACCGACATGACGATTTCCGGCAGACCTTTTTTCTGCCATTCCTTTGCCTGCCGGCACGCCTCGCGGATGACAAACCGCGTGATCTGCATGATGAGCGGGGTGCGCTCCGCAACGGGGATGAACTCCTCCGGCGGCACCATTGTGCCGTCCGCTTTTCTCCAGCGGACGAGCGCCTCCAGACCGGTGACCGCACCGCTTTCCAGCGCGATTTTCGGCTGATAGTAGAGGAGCAGCTCATTCCGTTCGAGTGCGGCGCGGAGCTCCTTTTCAAGGTTGCTCTCCCGGATGATCGTGTCGTGCATTTCCTCGGTGTAGCCGGTGATGCTGCCGCTGGCGTACTTTCCGGTTGAGAGCGCGAATTCCGCGTGCTCCATGACCTGTTCAAAGCTGCTGCCGTCCTGCGGCATCCGCGCATAGCCGGCGGAGCAGGTCAGCGAACGGTTTTCAAATTTTCCGACGGCCTGTGCGGCGAGCTTTTTCTGGATGTGCCGGATGACCGTTTCGGGGAGCTTTTCGTCGCCGGTGTCGCGCAGGATCAGCGCGAAATTATCGCCGGAAATGCGGGCGCCGAAGCCGCCCTCGGTCAGCTCCTGCTTGAGGCAGTCTGCGAAGCTCCGGAGCAGCTCATTGCCGCTCGCGTAGCCGCAGGTGTCGTTGATGAGGTGGAACCGGTCGATGTCCATGACGATCACCCAGTACGAGACTGCGAGATCTCTGGTGCAGAGATAGAGCTCCTGCCCCATCATCATGAGCTTGTTGCGGTTCGGAATGGCCGTCACGGCGTCCTCATATGCGATCTGCTCGATCTGGGCGTCCTTTTCCTTCTCCTTGGAGATGTCGATGACCGAGCCGCCGATGACGATGCCGCCGCCGTCCGCGAGCTGCAGGGCCTTGAAGCGGTAGGAGTACCAGCGGTAACGGTTGTCGGCGCCGCTGACGCGCAGCTCCAGCACCTGCGTTTTGTTCATGTAGTCGGCCACATGGCTGCGGATGATCTGCACATGGCGGTCAAAGAGCGCAAGGTCCATCGGATAGACGCGGCTTCTGAGGTCTTCGGGCGTCCAGTGCTCGCCGGAGAGCCCGATCATCCGCTGCAGCTTTTCCGACGGGAACAGCTTGCGGGATTTCAGCTCGATCAGCAGAATGCCGACATCGGTCAGCTCCATCGTCAGCATATTGCGGTTTTCGGAGGCGGCGAGGCGCTTGGAATAGCTGCGCAGCTCCGACTCCATGAGACGGATGTTTTCGAGATCGACGCCGATCGAGAGAAAGTAGGTCACGCCCTCCTCATCCGTGTGGACGGCGGAGGTGTTCCAGATGATGCTGCGCTGCCGGTCCTCCCCGACCGGGAAGACATATTCGTGATTTTTCGTCAGGACGATGTCGCGGATGGCCGCGTCGTCGATCCGCTCCATGCCGAAGAGCCGCGGAACGAGCTGTTCGGCGGGCGGCAGGGCTTTCGGATCCAGCTCCGCCACGCGGCAGAGCGCATCGTTCAGCGCGGCGAGTGTCAGGTCGTCATCCCAGAGCATGGCCGGCGCCGTGAGGTTCCCGACGAGGTGGCGGAGCCGCTTCTGCTCGGAGATGAGCCGTTTGCGCCGCACACGCTGCCAGTACAGCACGAAAAGGAAAGCAAGGATGACGGCGAGCAGCGCATACGAGTTGAAAATCAGGTATACAAGGTCGTCCGCATCTCTGTGCCGGAATGCGTATATGATAATCAGAACCGTCACAACGGAAAATGCAACCATTGTGAAGTAAATGATCCGGTTTCTAAGCCGTTTCAAATCTGCCGCCCCCTTTCTGTCACAGGCGATACCAATCCAACTACCATTATATCAAAAAAACCGGTAAATGTCAATGGATTTGGCGCAGATTATTTTTCAATTTTTCCGCAGATTTCACAAAAATTTCATATTTGTCTGTTATAATAGTTCCGATTATATCCGATCCTGCATCTGCGCAGAAACCGAATGACTACCGAAACCGGAGGAACCGATATGGACAAGAAGATCAAGCTCCTGATTGTGGACGACGAGGCGAATATCCGCAATGTTGTGCGGGAATATGCCGAATTTGAAGGCTATGAGGTCGCAGAGGCCGCTGACGGCATGGAGGCGGTCGCAAAGGCGCGTGCCGAGGACTTCGACCTCATCATCATGGATGTCATGATGCCGCGGCTGAACGGCTTTGCCGCCTGCAAGGAGATCCGGAAGCTCAAGAACACGCCGGTCATCATGCTCTCCGCCCGCAGCGAGGAGTACGACAAGGAATACGGCTTTGAGGCCGGTGTCGATGACTATGTCATCAAGCCTTTTTCGCCGAAGGAGCTGATGCTCCGCGTCAAGGCGGTGCTGCGCCGCAGTGCCGCACCGCAGCTGCCCCAGCGCCTTTCCTTTGAGGGGCTGGAGATCGACATGGCCGGCAGAGAGGTCTATGTCAACGGCGAAAAGGCGAATATGACGCCGAAGGAATACGACCTGCTCTTTTATCTCGTCAAGAACCGCAATCTGGCGCTGACACGCGATCAGCTGCTGGAGGAGGTCTGGGGCTACGATTTCTTCGGCGATGACCGCACCGTCGATACGCATATCAAAATGCTCCGCTCCAGTCTCGGCGAGTACCGCAAATTCATTGTGACGCTGAGAGGAACGGGATACAAGTTTGAAGCCTGAACTGAAAAAGCGCAGCCCGATGCGGCTGCATATCTGGATCTGGTTCATGGTGTTTGTGGTGGCGGTCTTTGTGCTGCTGTGGGTGAGCCAGATTCTGTTTTTGCAGAATTCCTATGACCGCATGACCGCTTCGGAGGTTCAGCGGCAGGCAAACCGCATCACCGAGGCTTACCGGAGGGGCGACGCAGAGGAGTTCCGCGCCACCTGCGACGACATTGCGTTCAGCTCCAATATCTGCATCACGGTCTATGATTCGCTGCAGCGTCCGCTGATTTACAGCCGCGATGTGCTGGGCATCAACTGCGTGATTCACGGGTGGAACAACAAGTCCCGCGAGATCATCCGGCTGCTGCGCGAGGAAGGAAACGGCGTGCTGTGCAGGAAATATCCGAACCCGCAGACCGCAACCGACCTTCTGATCTACGCCTGTACGATCGGCGACACCGAAAAGCCGGAAGCCTATCTGCTGATGAATACCCCGCTTGTGCCGGCGGCCATGACCGTCGATATCCTGCGGCGGCAGCTCATCATCATCATGGTGATTCTCGTGCTGCTGGCGTGCATCATCTCCTTTATCGTGTCGAGCCGGCTCGCAAAGCCGATCGCCCGCGTCACGAAGGAGGCGGAGCAGCTTGCGCACGGCAGATATGACATCAGCTTCACGGGCGGCGGCTACGACGAGGCAAACCGTCTGGCGGAAACGCTGACCTATGCGAGCGGCGAGATCAACCGCGTGGACCGGATGCAGCGCGATCTGATTGCGAATGCGTCACATGACCTGCGCACGCCGCTGACCATGCTCAAGGCCTACGCCGAGATGATCCGCGACCTGTCCGGTGACAATCCGGTCAAGCGGAACGAGCATCTGGGCGTCATCATTGAGGAAACCGACCGCCTGACCGCATTGGTCAACGACATTCTGGACCTCTCCAAGCTCGAAAACGGCAGGATGAAGCTCGACCGCACGGAGTTTGACATGGAGCAGCGCCTGACGGAGATCGTTGAGCGATACCGCGGACTGTCCGGCGTGTCCGGCTTCCGGTTTACGCTGGAAACGGACGGCGCGGCGCGTGTCTGCTGCGATGCGGGCAAAATCGAGCAGGTCATCTGCAATCTCATCAACAACGCGATGAACTATTCCGGCGAGGACAAGCAGATTTTCGTGACGCAGAAGCATACGCCGCAGGGCGTGAAAATCTCGGTGCGCGACACCGGCGAGGGCATGGATCAGGAGACGCTCTCGCGCATCTTCGACAAGTATTACCGCAGCGAGAACTATACGCGGAAGGTCGTCGGAACCGGGCTCGGCCTGTCGATCGTCAAGGCGATTCTGCGCCTGCACGATTATGCATTCGGCGTGGACAGCCGTGTCGGAGAGGGCTCGACCTTCTGGTTCATGATTCATGATATCGTGAAGGACGGCGAGACAGCGCCGGACAGCGGCGAGGAAAAGCCGGACGAGAGCACGGACTGAGGCTTTTTGTGCGGAGCCCTGTGATTGATCCGTCGGAGAAACCGATTTATCTGCAAGCTGAAACGAGGCAGCCCCGCAAAGGAGCTGCCTCGTTTTGGTTTATAGACGGGAATGAAATTAGCTGACAAAGCTGAACTTCGTGTTGGTGTGGGACTGTGCTTTCAGATATGCCAGGTAGTTGCTGCCGTAGGCGGCGATCATCTTGCTGCGGGAGAGAATGACAGTTGCCTGGGAAAGCTTCTTGAACGCATTGGTGCCGATTCTTTCAGCGGATCTCAGGTCGAGCGTCTTGATTTTGCTGCCGTGTGTCCATGCGTCTGCGCCGAATGCGTAGTCATAGACATATTTGATGGTGTTTTTGTATGTGGTGATGCTGGCGTTGGTGCCGGGGTTGCCGTTGTATCTGTAAAGGAAGGTGCCGCTGCCCATGACGAGATCGGTATGGGTTGCGTTCCAGTTATCTGCCCAGCTGTTAGCCCAGAGAATACCGTATCCGATCTGGGAGAGATTCGGTGTCCATTCGCCGAGATGCGTAGAGGGGCAGCTGAAGTTTGTCATATGGTTGCAGCCGTAGAAGGCGTAGTCACCGATGTATTCCAGGCCGGTGCCGAGGGATGCGGTCTGGAGGCTTGTGCAGCCTTCACAGCAGTTGCTGCCGATGTAATCGAGTGCGTTGCCGAAGGTGATGCTCTGAAGCGATGTGGCATGATAGCAGAAGTAATCACCGACATAGAGCGTGCCGCTCGGAACATTCAGAGCCCGAAGATTTGTTGCATTCCGGAAGCAGTTGTCGCCAAAGTTGTAGATTGTGGAAGTGAAATTGACATTCTGGACGGAGCTGCAGTTGTTGAGAAAATCATTGCCGATCTGGTTGATGCAGCTCGGAATGGTGACGGTACGGATGCGGTTGGAGTTCTTGAAAATCTGATTGCCGATCTGGCTGATCGGGTATCCGCCAACTGTGGTCGGGATGGTAATATCCACGGTCGTGAAGTTGTCATTAAACGCAGCGATAATCTTGTAGCCTGCCATGGAATTGATGTCGTTTGCATAGCCGACGGCATAACGGACATTCTGGATTGTTTCCCAAGCGAGGACATCTTCCTCATCGTATGCTGCCGCGGTGATGGCTTCAGAGTCGGCGGTGAGGTTCAGCGCGGGCACAAAGCCTGCTGCGCCGGCCAGCATGGTGAGAGAGCAGATTGCTGCAAAAAACTGTTTTTTCATTGTTAGATACTCCTTTTTTTAAATTTAAATTGTGACTGGATGCTGTTTCTGTAGGCTGCGATTCGGACTGTGCTTTTGAAATTTATTTGTCTTACGAATTCGGCCGGATCATATTGGATTGCGGTATTCTGTGCAATCAGTTGTCATAAATGAATGCCCCCTGAAATAGGAAAGAGAACAGTCGGATACATACGACAAATATACACATTCCTGTGCGGGAACGTTCCCGCAGGACTTCCTCCTTTCCGTCATTATAGCTGTTTTCCGCGACGAATGTCAATCGTTTTGTTCTGAAATTGTCACACAAATCAAAACAATATTGCTCAAAAACGGCAGGTTTGTGCATCTTGTCAATTTGTTTGATATTGCTCCAAACAGAGTGCGTTCGCAAATGTAACAAAGAAACAGGCAGGACATTTTTTTGTGCCTCCGGACCGCTTGTCTCTGTGATGCTTGCGTGAAAATTGCGTGAAGAATCGGTGAATCCGGTTGCAATTTCCGGAAAATGTGGTATACTGGTTTTAGCACTCACAGATAAAGAGTGCTAATTTTCTCAGAAAGGGCAGATGAATCATGGAACAGAAACAGTTTCAGGCGGAATCCAAACGGATGCTCGACCTGATGATCCATTCCATTTATACACACAAGGAGATCTTTCTCCGTGAGCTGATTTCCAACGCTTCCGACGCGATCGACAAGCTGTATTTCCGCTCGCTGACGGACGACAAGGTCGGCATTTCCCGCGATGAATTCTGCATCGAGCTGCGGCCGGACAAGCAGGCGCGCACGCTGACGATCACCGACAACGGCATCGGCATGACTGCGGAGGAGCTGGAGCAGAACCTCGGCGTCATCGCGCATTCCGGCTCGCGGGCGTTCAAGTCCGAGAACGATCTCGGCGAAAATGCCGACATCATCGGACAGTTCGGCGTCGGCTTCTACTCGGCGTTCATGGTCGCAAAGCGCGTCACGGTCCGTACGCGGGCTTACGGCGCCGACAAGGCGTATATCTGGCAGTCCGAGGGCGTGGACGGCTACACCGTTGACACCTGCGACAAGGACACCGTCGGCACGGAGATCACGCTTGAGCTGCTGGACGATTCCGAGGACGAGCACTACGGCGATTTTCTGGAGGAATACCGCCTGCGCCAGCTCGTCAAGAAGTATTCCGACTATATCCGCTTCCCCATCCGCATGGAAATCGAGCGGCAGCAGAAGGTTGAGGGAACCGACGACCAGTACGAGACACATACCGAGATCGAGACGCTGAACAGCATGGTGCCGATCTGGAAGAAGAACAAAAACGAGCTGACCGACGACGAATACAATCAGTTCTATCACGACAAATTCTTCGACTACACCGATCCGCTGCTGCACCTGCACAACCGCAGCGAGGGTACCGTCACTTACAACAGCCTGCTGTATATTCCGGCGAAGGCGCCGTTTGACTTTTATACGAAGGACTACGAAAAGGGACTTCAGCTCTATGCAAACGGCGTCATGATCATGGAAAAATGCGCCGACCTGCTGCCGGATCATTTCAGCTTTGTGCGGGGCCTTGTCGATTCGGAGGACCTCTCGCTGAACATTTCCCGTGAGATGCTGCAGCACGACCGGCAGCTCCGGCTGATTGCAAAATCGCTGGAAAAGTCGATCAAGAACGAGCTGGCAAAGCTCCTGAAAACCGACCGCGCGAAGTATGAGGAATTCTGGAAGGCCTTCGGCGTGCAGATCAAGTACGGCGTCTATGAGGGCTTCGGCGCGAACAAGGAGCTTTTGCAGGATCTGCTGCTCTTCCGCAGCTCTGCCGGCGAAAACGGCGAGGGCTTCACGACGCTTGCCGAATATGTCTCGCGGATGCGGGAGGATCAGAAGTATATCTACTATGCGGCGGGCGAGAGCGTGACGCGCTGTGCGGCACTGCCGGCGGCAGAGCTGGTGCGCGACAAGGGATACGAGGTGCTGTACCTGACCGACCGCGTGGACGAGTTTGCGGTCAAGATGCTCGGACAGTACGCCGAGAAGGAGCTGCGCAATGTCTCCTCCGGCGACCTCGGCCTCGAAACCGAGGAGGACAAGACCGCGCTGGAGGAAAAGAACGCCGCTGCCAAAGACCTCTTTGAGGAGATGCAGAAGGTGCTGGACGGCAAGGTCAAGAGCGTCCGCCTCTCCGGACGGCTCAAGAGCCATGCGGTCTGCCTGTCGAGTGAGGGCCAGCTTTCGCTCGATATGGAGCGCGTGCTGAATCAGGCGCCGGGCGCCGAGAAGGTGCAGGCCGAGCGTGTGCTGGAGCTGAACCCGGAGCATCCGGTCTTCGGCACGCTGCAAAGACTGCTGACCGAGGACAAGGAGAAGCTCGCGGACTACACCAGACTGCTCTATCAGCAGGCGCTCCTGATCGAAGGTCTGCCGGTCGAGGATCCGGTCGCACTGAGCCGGATGATCTGTGACCTCATGGTCTGACGGACGCCGGAAGCTCGCAGAGCGCACAAAAAAACGGTTCCGTTTTTGGCATTTCATACAAAAAAGCAGGCTGCCGCAGGATTTCGGCAGCCTGCTTCTGTTATAGTTATCATCTTATAATGTCTGCGATACAATATAAGGAAATAACTATAATGGCGGCAAGAATCTGCGAAAACCCCCGCTCCCCTTTTAAAAAACGGGAACAGACGGGTACTCCCCCACAAGCTGAAACAACCGTTAAAAATATACAAGCGGTAAAATGTGAACGAAATATTGACGAGGGTAATTGCGGGGATAGCGGATTTTCAAAGAAAAAGCGTGCATATTCGGCACATTGTCTAAAAAATAACAAGAGTTTTTGAGATAACCGGAGAAAGCGTAGAAAATCAGGATGCGAAATTGTGAGAGGTGTAGAATTTTCCGATAATGCGCCAAAAATCGTGTGTTTGCCTTGACTTTTGCCGATATTTCAGTATAATATATATATAAAGGTATCTGCGCTACTGTGAGTATAAATTTTTGACGGAAGAATGCACGATTTTCCGCCGGAAATTCCGTTGCGCAGAGAAAAAGGCAGCCGCAGTTCTCTTCGGAGCGCTGCGGTTACGCGGCTGTTTTTTCGGGTGCGGCAGCTGCGGGGAGGGAAACGGCATCCGTTTCTGATTCTACGGGCGAAGATGCAGGGGCAGACCGGCCGGAGGCGGCGGGCCCGGACAGGGTGACCGCGGGCCGAACCGGATGCGGCGTGCCATGTCTGCAGGAAAACCCGTCATGATACAAACTCAGGGGGCAGAATAAGACCAAAACTCAAAGAAAGGATGATTGACCCTATGAAAAAGACTTGGGGGAAGCGGACACTCAGTGCGGTCGCGTCGATGGCGCTGGTGCTCACTTCGTTCACGGGAAAGTTTCCGGGTGCGAAGAGCACAAAGGTTTCCGCAGACGGCGGGACAGCGAATGACGGTTTGCCGATTTTTACCGACTATACGCTGACGCCGTTTTATCAGGAGAATTTTCTGGGTATCCCCGGCAATTTCCATTTGTTCGGCTTTTACTCCATCGGCACGAACGACCATGTCAACGGTAACCTCGCAACGCAGGTCTACCACAAGAGCCTGGGCAACCCGAGCATCAACCAGGAATTCGTCGGCAGAACGCTTTCTGTCATCACGGATTCTATGGATGTGCTGCAGCTTGAGTACGACCCGAGTACCAAGCAGCTGACAACCCGCAGCCGCGGCGATTCCTATGTCTGGAACCTGCAGTACAACACGGATGT
>JAILIG010000132.1 GCA_024695445.1 Oscillospiraceae bacterium | reverse complement strand
TTTCGTGTCTTTCGGTTGACTGGTATCGTTTTGTCCATTCCCGACCGGCGGAATTAGAAAAAGATACAGGACGCAAAACTAAAGTTTTTGGTCGAGCTTTTTGCGCGGAGCCCGCGCCGGCATTGATCTAAAGCTTCCCGGCAGCCCAAATTAAAGTTTCGGTCAAGCCTTTTCAAAGGCTTGCAGGTCGAGAGCAGCGCCCTCGTCGCCGCCCGCAGGCGGCGAAACACTCTCCGCCTTAGAAGAGCCCCCTTAGTTTGTTGAGGGCGGCGCCCTCATGATCCATCATCGCGCAGGGATTTCTTTTTCGGCAGACGGAGCCGCACGGACTGACTTTGTTCCGTGCGGCTTTTCCTGTGAAAAACTGCTGCGTCAAAATTTTTATGACAGAAACGCTTGCAAAATATACGCCGAGCGTGTATAATAAAAACAAATCCGGAACCGGTGGAAGGAGTTGGAGCATTTGATTCTGAGGCATCTGAAAAAGTATGCGCATCTTGCGGTTTTGGCCTCCGTATTCATGGTTTTGGAGGTCTATGTCGATCTGCTTCAGCCGCGCCTGATGGCAAGGATTGTGGATGAGGGCATCCTCGGCCTCAACAACGGCGGCGTGTCCGATTTGCATATTGTCACGGGCGTCGGCCTCAAAATGCTGCTGATTGTCCTCTGCGGCGGTCTCTGCGGCATTTTAAGCGGCGTCTGCACGAACCTGTGCAGCCAGAATTTCGGCAACGATGTCCGCAAGTCTGCATTCCGGAAGATCATGAGCTTTTCGTTTTCCCAGACGGACCGGTTTTCGGTCGGCTCGCTGATTACGCGCACGACCGGCGATGTCACGCAGGTACAGAACATGGTCTCGCAGATGATCCGCGGCTGTGTCCGCTGTGCGATGTTCTTCGTGGCGGGCAGCATTGCGCTCATCTCGCTGGCTGCCGACTTCGGCACGGTCATCGTGATCGCGCTGCCGCTGATTCTGCTGGAGATTGCGTTTGTGCTGTGGAAGACGAATCCGCTGTTCCGGCTGCTGCAGTCGCGGCTGGACCGGATGAACACGGTCATTCAGGAAAATGTCGCCGGCGCCCGTGTGGTCAAGGCGTTTATTCAGGAGGACCGCGAAATCCGCCGCTTTGCGCAGAGCAATGACGAGTTGGTTGATACACAGTTCCGCGTGCTGATCCTCATGTCCTATATGCGGCCGGTCATGAACATCGTGCTGAACCTTGCGACGGTCGCAATCATTTATATCGGCTCGCTCCGCGTACAGGCCGGCGCTGCCGCACCGGGCACCGTCATGGCAGCCGTAACATATCTGTCCCAGATTCTGAACGGCATGATGATGCTGGCGATGATTTTCCAGACGGTCACACGCGGGCTTACCTCCTCGCAGCGCCTCAGGGAGATTCTCACCACGGAGTCCCCGATTCAGGACGGCACGGGTGCCGCGGTCTCCGCCGGCGGCTCCGTCACCTTCAAAAATGTCTGCTTCTCCTACGCCGACCACGGCGCGGATGTGCTGCACAACATCAATCTGTCGGTCCGTGCGGGCGAGACGCTCGCCGTCATCGGAGAGACCGGCTGCGGAAAGAGTACGCTTGTCAACCTGATTCCGCGCTTTTATGACGCCGGTTCCGGCACGGTCGAGGTGGACGGCACCGATGTGCGCGACTATCCGCTCTCCGTGCTGCGGGACAAAATTGCGGTTGTGCTCCAGAAAAGCGAGCTGTTCTCGACGACCATCAAGGAGAATATCCGCATCGGCAATCCGGACGCGACCGATGCGGAGATCCGGAAAGCGGCTGCCACGGCACAGGCGGACGGGTTCATCTCGGAGCAGCCGCAGCAGTATGACACGCCGGTCGCAGAATCCGGCATGAGCCTTTCCGGCGGACAGCGCCAGCGCATTGCAATCAGCCGAGCACTGGTCAAAAAGGCGGAAATCCTCATCCTGGACGACTCCACGAGTGCGCTCGATTTCCGGACGGAGGCCGCGCTGCAAAAGGCGCTCCGCGAGAAATTCCGCGATATGACAAAGATTATCATTGCGCAGCGGATTTCGTCCGTCCGGAACGCAGACCGGATCGCCGTCATGGAAAACGGCACCGTCGCCGCCTGCGATACGCATGACAACCTGATGCAGACCTGTAAGATTTATCAGGACATTTATGCGTCCCAGCTGCGAAAGGAGGATGCGTAATGGCTGCACCCGGAAATCCGAGGCAGGGCTTTTCGCGCAGAGGCGCCGGATTCGGCGCGCCGGTCGAGAAGCCGCAGAATGCAAAGGCCACGCTCCGGCGGCTGCTTTCTTACTTCCGTGCGGAGATGCGGTTTGTGATTCTGATGTCCGTCACCGTGCTGGTCAGCGTGATTGCATCCGTGCTGGCGCCGAGCTTTCAGAGCTCCGCGATCGACAGGATCGTTTCTGCGCAGTATGCGCTGCTGCCGAAGGCACTGACGCTGATGCTCGCCATGCACCTGATCCACGGCCTGACAAATCTCGTGCAGGGATATATCAGTGCATCGCTGAGCCAGCGGATTGTCAGCCGCGTGCGCAAGGAGCTGTTTGATAAAATCGTGCATCTGCCGGTTTCGTACATCGACAGCCACTCCCACGGCGACCTCATCAGCCGCATGACGAATGATGCGGAAAATGTCTCCGGCATCATTTCGAGCTCGCTGAGCTCCCTCTTTTCCGGCGTGCTGACGCTGATCGGTACGCTGTTCATGATGCTGCACTATAACATCCCGCTCGGCCTGCTCTCCTGCTCGACAGTGCTTCTGACGGTGCTGTTCACGACCTTCATCACGAAGCATCTGCGCCGGTACTTCGTCAAGCGGCAGAACCTGCTCGGAAAGCTGAACGGCACGGTCGAGGAAATGGTCACGAACTACAAGACCATCACGGCCTATAACCGGCAGGAGGCCGTTATCGAGAGCTTTACGGAAACGGCCGACCAGCTGACCAGAACCGGCATCATCGCGGAGATCATCTCCAACTGCATGGGACCGGTCATGAATATGCTGAGCAATGTCTCCTTTGTCATCGTGTCCGTGTTCGGCGCGTATTTTGCGCTGAAGGGCTATATTACGGTCGGCGTCATCTCTGCTTTTATCATCTATTCCAAGCAGTTCTCGCGCCCGATCAACGAGCTGGCCCAGCTCTACGGTCAGATCCAGACGGCAATCGCGGGTGCGGAGCGCGTGTTCTCGGTGCTCGATACGGAAACCGAGCATTTTGAGGGGCTTCCGCTGAAGGAGGTCCGCGGCACGATCGAATTCCGTCATGTCGATTTCTCCTATGTGCCGGAAAAGAAAGTCATCTCCGATTTCTCGCTGAAAATCGAGTCCGGCAAAAAGATCGCGCTGGTCGGCTCAACGGGCAGCGGCAAAACGACCGTCATCAATCTGCTGATGCGCTTTTACGACATCGACAGCGGCGAAATCCTGCTGGACGGAACGGACATCCGCGACATCGCGCTGACCGATCTGAGAGACAGCGTCGGCATCGTTTTGCAGGATACCAAGCTGTTCTCCGATACCATCCGTGCAAACCTGACCTACGCCAAGGAGGACGCCACCGCGGAGGATGTCGGACAGGCCGCACGGTTTGCACACTGCGACAAGGTCATCGCCAAGCTGCCGGATCAGTATGACACAATGCTCTCCCAGACCAGCGTCAGCCTGTCACAGGGCGAGCAGCAGCTCATCGCAATCGGCCGCGCCTTCCTCTCCTATCCGCGCATTCTCATCCTTGACGAAGCGACCTCCAGCGTGGATACCCGCACGGAGCTGCATATCCAGGAGGCGATGAACGAGCTGATGAAGGACAGAACGAGCCTGATTATTGCACACCGCCTCTCCACGATCCAGGACGCGGATCAGATCATCGTCATGGATCAGGGACATATCGTCGAGAGCGGTACGCACAGGGAGCTGCTCCGCAAAAACGGCAAATATTACGATCTCTATATGACGCAGTTCGCCGGTCAGGAAATCTGAGCCCGCCTGACGCCGGAAAAATTTTTCCGGAAAATGAAAAAAAGGGCTTGACAAATGAAGGTTTGTGTGATATAATCCATACCATAAGCTGTGAAGAAGACGCGCAGAGGATTGCCAATGTCTCCAGAGAGCCGGCGGAGGGTGTGAGCCGGCGTCAAGCAATGCGATGTATCCCTTCTGAGCCGGAGCGGTGAACATTACAGTAAGCGCTCCCGTGAGTCTGCGTCAAGGAATAGGGCTTGTCGGAGCCTGAAGGTGGTGTTACGCAATAGCGGCACAATTTGAGTGGTACCGCGGGTGTTTGTAAGGAATGCTCGTCTCAAAGTTCTTTCTTTGAGGCGGGCTTTTTATTTTTATGAGAAAAGGAGCGATTGTGATGAGCGAACCGACAACCATGCTGAATGCGGAAACAAGAATCAAAGAGGTTGCAGAGCGAATTATGCATCTGCGCGAGGATCTCGGCATTTCGGTCGAGGAAATGGCAGCTCATACGGACTACTCGGTGGAGGACTACAAGAAGTTTGAGTCCGGCGAAAAGGATTTCAGCTTTACCTTTATCTATAAATGCGCAAATGTTTTTCATGTGGAAATTTCTGAGCTGATGGAGGGCAGCAGCCCGGAGCTGAGCGGCTATACCGTCACCAGAAAGGGCGAGGGCGTCCCGATCGTTCGCAGAGAGGGCTTTGTCTATAACCGTCTCGCATCGAAGTTCAAGAACAAGACCGTGGAGCCGTTCCATGTCGTGATTCCGTACTCGGAGGAGGCGCTTTCCAAGCCGCTGCATCTGGCAAGCCACGCCGGTCAGGAAATGGACATCGTCCTCAAGGGAACGCTGCGGATGATCGTCGGCTCTCACTCTGAGATCCTGCACGAGGGCGACAGCATCTATTACGACAGCTCGATGCCGCATGACGAGATCGCGCTCGGCGGCGAGGACTGCGAGATCTATGCCTTTGTCATGGCGCCGCACGGCACGACCGGTCTTTCGGAATATCACGAGCACATCGCCGAGCACCACTCGACGAATGTGGACAAGGCCGGCCTGATGCACCCGGTCGCCGAGAAATTTGTGACCTGTGAGACCAATGAGGAGGGCGTCCTGAGCGCTGTGCATTTCCAGAATCAGGATACATTCAACTTCGCATACGACATCGTCGATGCCATGGCGGAAAAATGTCCGGATAAGACCGCGATGATCTATGTCGATGTCAACCACAGGGAGCGGCGGTTCACCTTCCGGGACATCAAGCGGTATTCCTGCCAGACCGCCAATTATTTCAAGTCACTCGGCATCAAAAAGGGCGACCGCGTCATGCTGGTGCTGAAGCGGCATTATCAGTTCTGGTTCTCGATCATCGCGCTGCACCGCATCGGCGCGCTGGTCATTCCGGCATCCAATATGCTGAAAAAGCATGACTTTGAATACCGCTTCAATTCCGCGGAGGTTTCTGCGATCGTCTGTACCGCAGACGGCGATGTCGCGGACGAGGTCGATCTCGCCTGCGCTTCCTCCCCGACGCTCAGAACCAAGGTGCTGGTCAACGGTCAGCGCGAGGGCTGGCGCGATTTCAATGCAGAGCTGCCGGCTTACAGCACGCATTTTGCCCGCACGGCCGACACGCCCTGCGGCAGGGATCCGATGCTGATTTTCTTCAGCTCCGGCACCTCCGGCAACCCGAAGCTTGTGCTGCACAGCTATCAGTATCCGCTCGGCCATTATGTCACGGCACGCTACTGGCAGAACGCCGATCCGAACGGCCTGCACTTCACGATCTCCGATACGGGCTGGGGCAAGGCGCTCTGGGGCAAGCTGTACGGACAGTGGATGTGCGAATCCGCCGTCTTTGTGTATGACTTTGACCGTTTCCACGCAGACGACATCCTGCCGATGTTCAAGAAGTATCATGTCACGAGCTTCTGTGCGCCGCCGACCATGTACCGCTTCTTCATCAAGGAGGACCTCGGCCGGTACGATCTGTCCTCTCTGAAATATGCCTGCATCGCAGGCGAGGCACTCAATCCGGAGGTGTTCCACCAGTTCTACCGTGCAACCGGCATCAAGCTGATGGAGGGCTTCGGCCAGACCGAAACCACGCTTTCGATCGCAAATGTCGTCGGCATGGAGCCGAAGCCCGGCAGCATGGGCAAGCCGAATCCGCAGTACGATGTGCAGGTGCTTCTGCCGGACGGTACGCCGGCGGGCGTCGGCGAGACCGGTGAAATCTGCATCAAGCTCAAGGAGGAGGGTGTTCCGGGACTGGCGCTCTGCTACTACGGCGATGAGGAGACCACCGCCGAGACATGGCGCAACGGCTACTACCACACCGGCGATACCGCTTGGGTGGATGAGGACGGCTATTTCTGGTATGTCGGCAGAGTGGCCGATGTTATCAAGTCTTCCGGCTACCGCATCGGACCGTTTGAGATCGAGAGCGTGCTCATGGAGCTGCCGTATGTGCTCGAATGCGCCGTGACCGGTGTGCCGGATCCGATCCGCGGCCAGGTCGTCAAGGCGACAATCGTGCTGACGAAGGGCACTGTTCCGTCCGATCAGCTGGTCAAGGATATTCAGGAGTATGTCAAGAAGGGCACTGCGCCGTATAAGTATCCGCGTGTGGTCGAATTTGTGGAGGAGCTCCCGAAGACGGTCGGCAGCGGAAAGATCCGCCGTGCGGCAATCCGCGAAATGGACAAGGTGAAGTATCAGGCAACCTGACAGACTCTCCTGTGCAGCAAAACAGTGAAAGCGCCGTCTGCATCAAAGCAGGCGGCGCTTCCGCTTGCAGCGGTATCTCCGGCGGTGCTGAGATCATGTCTCCGGTTTGCTTTCCTGCAAGGTTACCTGCACATCCATGCTCCTGCCGTCGCGGCTGATGCGCAGCGTCACGGTTTCGCCGGCCTTGTGCTGATTCTTCTGCGCGTTCAGCTCCTCCATTGTGGTGATCTCCGTGCCGTCGATTGCAGTGATGACATCGCCCTGCTGCAGGCTGCTGTCCGATGCGCTGTAGACATATACGCCCTGCGGAATGTGATAGAAGGCAGCCTGCTCCTCGGTGACGGCCGTGCCGGTAATGCCGAGCAGCGGCCGGCCGGTCACATAGCCGTCCGTAATCAGCGAGCGGATGATCTCTGCGGCATCGGTGATCGGAATGGCAAAGCCGAGACCTTCCACGCTTGCCTCGCCGTAAGAGGCGCTCATCTTCATGGAATTGATGCCGATGACCTGTCCGTAGGAATTGAGCAGCATTCCGCCGGAGTTTCCGGCATTGATTGCCGCATCGGTCTGAATCAGCGTCATCGTTCTGTCCTCAAGCTGAACCTCGCGGTTCTTCGCGGAAACGATGCCGCAGGTTGTGGTGCCGTACAGCTCAAAGCCGAGCGGATTTCCGATTGCCACAACCAGCTCGCCGACCTTCAGATCGTCGCTGTTGCCGAATTCGGCAGGCGTCAGCCCTTCCGCGTCGATTTTCAGCACGGCAAGATCGGTCTGAATGTCATAGCCGACGATTTCCGCGTCATATTCCTCCTCGTGATTCTCGCCCATGACCACCGTGACGGAGGTCGCTTTGCCCATCTGGTACGCGCTTTCGGTGTCATAGATCACATGGGCGTTCGTGATGATGTACCCGTCGCTGCTCATGACGATGCCGCTGCCCGCAGCAGTCGCTTCCTGTTCCGCGGGCTGTGCGCTGCCGTACATCCCGCCGAAGCTGCGGGAGCCGCCGGAAGATGCCTGTGCGGTGACGGTAAAGGTCGCGCTGATGCCGACTGCGGAGGGCATTGCCTTTTCCGCAATCTCCGGAACCGTGAGCGCGCCGGGGAGCGCAGCCGATGTCATCCAGCTCATATTGGCGGTCCGGACGGCGGCGGAATCTGCCGCCGGGCTCTGCTCCTGCGAAGCGGAATCCGGCTCCTCCGCCGTTTCGGAAATGGTGTATTCGGGAATTGCTGTGCCGAGTTCCTCCGTCAGCCGGTACATCCCGACAGATACACCGGAGATCAGCAGCACGGCTGCCAGTGCGGCGGGAATCTTCATTAAGGAGTGACCTTTGTCCTGCTTCTGCTTCATCATGATAAACCATCCTTTCTGTGTTTGCCGTTTCCGGCGCTGTTTCGTTCTGACAAGTACATTATACCGGCGGAATATGGCAGCGGAATGACGGTTATTTGGAAACAAAGCAGGAGAAATGAGGAATCTTCCGGGAATATAAGAAAATCATGTGATACGGATATGACGAAACAAAAAAAGCCCCCGGATTGCTCCGGGGACATGAGGCTGATTAGGTGCTGACCGGCAGAATGATCCGGAATGTGCTGCCTTTGTCCGGCTCCGATGTGACTTCGCACCGGCCGCCCTGCATTGTGACGGTCTGCCTGACGATCGCAAGTCCCAGACCGGAAACGCCCTTGCCGCGGCGCTGGCGGTTGGTGTAGTATTTCTCCCAGATGTGCCCGATGTCATCCGGAGCGATGCCGCTGCCGTGATCGGAAATCTCCGCGGCCGCAGTCTGCCCGTCGGATCTGAGCGTCACGCCGATCCATTTGTCCTCGCCGGCATGGCGCACGGCGTTGTCCAGCAGATTGTAGACGGCTCTTTGCAGTCTGGAGGCGTTGCCGTGAATCTGAATGCCGGCTGCAATGCTGCGCGCAAAGGTGAAGCCGTCCTTTGCATAGAGATTCTCAAAGCTGTCTGTGACAGAGGTGACGATCTCGCTGAGATCCACGGCTTCCGTGATTAGCTCTTTGTCGGTCATCTGTAATTCGGAGTACTCCAGAATCTCATTGACAAGCGCCGTCAGCCGGTCGGATTCCTCGACGATGACGGCGACATCCGCCGCGCACTGCTGCGCATCTTCGCGGGAAATGTCGCGGATCATCTCCGCATAGCCTTTGATCATGGTCAGCGGCGTGCGCAGGTCATGGGAGACATTGGCAAGAAACTCATTCTGAAACTCCCTGTTCTGTCTGAGCTTTCCGGCGGTTCTGTCCAGAGTCCTGTTCAGCTCGTCCAGCTCCGTGCAGAAGCCCTCGGCAAAGGGGGCATCCTGCTGGTTTTCGCTGAGCCGTTTGGCTTTTTCGTTGAGCTGCGAGATCGGCTTTGCAAAGCTCCGCGACAGGAACCACGCCAGCACAAATCCGGCGGCCACCGAAAGCAAGGTCACCCAGAGCAGCTGCGTCCGGATGATGCGGGCCGCCGAGCCGACTGCACCCAGCGTAGCACCGAGATACAGCACGGCATCCGCTCCGCCGAAGGTGACGACTTTTCCGTAAACATACAGATCGTCCGTGCGCAGTTCGGCAGTTCCGGTTTCCGAGGCACGGAGCGCCTGCAGGAATTCGCTGAAGTTTTCCGGCAGCTCTCTGTAATGCGGGCGGTCGTCCCGGAAAACTCTGCCGGCGCGGTTCTCCCGCTCGGTCTGCTTTTCCTGCATCTTCCGGAACTCATCGGAGCTGTAAAGCGGATTGCCCTCCGCATCGGTCACATAAACGACAAGGGAGTTCTTTCGGGAGATCTCATCAATCACATCCGCGATGCGGGGATTCCCGAACTGCGATTCGATGCTGTCCGCAGCGGAAACCGTATTCCGGACGATCATGCCGTCATAGAACCGCTGCAAAAAGACGGTTTGCAGCAGCCACAGCACGGTAAAAATCACCGCCGTGAACAGGATGAAATAGCGGAGAAGCTTTTTCTGGAATGAGCCTGTTTTACGCTTCAAATTTATATCCCACCCCTCGGATCGTCCGGATGCAGTCGCGGTATGCGCCGAGCTTTCCGCGCAGCAGCTTGATCTGCCAGTCCACCGTCCGGTCAACGACGGAATCGTCATATCCCCAGACAGCGTGCAGAATCTGCTCGCGGGAGAGCACGATGCCCTGATGCTCCACGAGATATTTCAGGATTGCGTATTCCTTTGCGGTCAGTTCGAGCTTTTCGCCGTCCGCCGTAACGGTCATGCCGGGCGTGTTGATGACAATGCCGCCGGCCGTGAGGACTGTTTCTGTCTGCGCTTCCGGCTTCGGTGTTCCGCGCCGGAGCGCGACCTTGATGCGCGCCATCAGCTCCATCGGCGAAAAGGGCTTTGTGACATAGTCATCCACGCCGACCTCAAAGCCGTGCAGCTTGTCAAATTCCGTGCCGCGTGCAGACAGCATGATGACCGGCGTTTCCGTAAACTCCCGTATCTTTCTGCAGGCGGTAAAGCCGTCGGTGTCGGGCATCATGACATCCAGAACAATGACATCAAAGCTGTCATTCCGGCAGGCTTCGATCGCCTGTCTGCCGTCGGATACACCGGTCACTTCATAGCCCTCGCGTTCTGCGTAGCGGGAAATCAGCGTCACAATATTCGGTTCGTCGTCTGCAATCAGAATCTTTGCCATAGCGCACCTCCGCATCGGTTCTCAATACAATTATTATACACGAAAAACGCTCCGTTGTAAAGTGCAATGGAGCGTTTGACCGTGATTCAGGCATATCCGGCATCTTCCTCCGGATGGGTTTTCCGCAGCTTCCGTTCATGCAGTAAAGCGATCGCTGCCGCGGCTGCCGAGACCGCGCCGGCAACCGGATAAACGAGAATCAGCCGGTTCGTCGTACCGTAGATTTCCAGCACGCCCCGGAATACCGAGCCGACTGTCCATGTAAAAACCGCCGCATTCCAAAGCTGCATGGCGCGGGTTCCGGCATCATAGGATTTCCAAAGGCAGACCGCATAGGGGAATGCGCCGAGCAGCAGCGGAAACGCAAATGCATAAATCATCCGGTAAGAATACACCTCATGACTGAAACGCTCATACACAGCGCCGAAAAACGCAAATCCGGCTGCTGCTCCCAGATGCAGGATCAATTGGCGGAGCAGCTTTTTATCCGATGTAGACAATGTCACTCACGCTCCTTTCTTTGATGCGTCCGCCCGATGTCGGCTGATTGACAACCTCCCCGTTATAATACATGGTAGAGGAGCCGCCGCCGTCGAGATTGTAGGCCGTTTCCGCGCCGAGCTTCTGCATGAATTCGGCCAGCTCATAGAGGGAAAGCCCCTCGCTTTCAGCGGTTCTGCCGTCTGATACCACAAAGATATAATGGTTCGCGCTGATTTGTCCGATTGCGGTGCGGGGGTTGCTCGCTTTCGCCTTGCCGACCTCCTGCCCCGGTGTGACCGTGATCTGACCGTCCTCCACAAGTCCCGGCCCGAAGCTGAATGCCTGCCAGACACCCTGCTCCACAAGCGCCTCCGCCGAATATGCATCGGGAGAAACCACACGCATTGTGCCGTCTGCATCAATGCAAAGCACATCGTTTCGGCCGCCCGAATCGCGGTATACGACGCCGTTCCGGATGACACAGCCGCGCTCCTGCATACCGTAGTTATCGCCGTTCACAGCGAGGATTGCATTGTGCGCCGCCGCGATCTGCGAAGTGTTTTCTGTCACATTTCTGCCGTAGGTATCGTCGGCAAAGGCGGTTTTGATTACATCCGCCGAATCCGCAATGACATCCGCAACATAAATATGCGTGTTGTATTCCTCATACTCCGTCAATGTGATCTGCGGCGATGCAGCGGTTTTTTCGCTGAAATGCTGCTGTGATTGCGCTGCTGTCACGGTTTCGGCATCGGCGGGCTTCGCAGCCGGTTCCGTGGCAGCAGTGTCGGATGCCGCCTTTGTAAACATCGCCGTATTGATTTGTGTTGCATTCGTCTGATAATTCTTTTGCAGAACAAAGGTATCCAGTGAAATATACGCTGTAAACAGCACCAGCGCCGTTCCGTAGATCAGCGGAAATGACTTGTTTCCCATATCTGCCTCCGATCCTTTCTGAGATATTCGGCAGAGCCCGCTCAAAGTGTATTTGCGGTTCCGAAAAACGGCATTTCACCGTTTTTCTGCTGACCGTTCAGATTGCCGCGTCCGCCGCGCATTCGGCTGTCCGTACCGTTTTCCGTATCCTCGGAGAAGCCGCCGCGTCCGCCGCCGAAGTTTTCCTTCATGCCGCTCTGCATCCCGCCGGCTTCGCCGTTCATGCGGCCGCCCATGCCGCCCATCATGCTCTGCGGAATCTCGGAGACCTCCTGCCCGTTGATGATGATGGTACCGCCGTTGAACTCGGCAGTTTTGTCATAATCGAACGAGGACATCTGTGCGGTAATATTGATCGTGCCGCCGTTGACATAGATCGAGCCGTTGGCGTCGATCGCGTCCGTGTCGCCCTGACCGACCGTCACATTGAGATTGCCGCCGTTGATCTCGACTGCGGTTTCACAGGCAGTTGTGCCGGTTGAAGCGTTGATGCCGTCATCGCTTGCGGAGATCGTGATATCGCCGCCGTTGATCCGTACATAGGTCGCTTCCAGACCTTCTGCCGCGGTGATATCCATTGTTCCGCCGTCGATCTGCAGGAGCGCACAGGCCTGCATTCCGTCGCTGCCGCCGCTGATCGTATAGGTTCCGCCGAGAATCGTGATCGTTCCCTCGGCTGCATCGTTTTCGCAGTGGAAGCCGTCTTTTTCCGTTTTGATACTGAATGTACCGTCATATACGGAGATGCTGTCGTTTGCTTCAAAGCTGTCCAGTGCGGCCGTGACATGGTAGGTGCCGCCGGTGATCTTCAGATCGTCCTTGCAGGTGACGCCGTTGCCGTAATTGGAAGTGATGTTCAGCGTGCCGGTGCCGTTCAGAACCAGATCGTCCTTCGAGAAAATGACGGCATCGGTGTTGGTGTCGCCGTCTGCCTTGAATTTTCCGCTGACGGTCAGGGTGCTTTCACTGTCTGTTGTCGTGATGAACACCTTGTCTGCGGAAATCACATAGATTGCGGGGAAACCGTCGTTTGTGATGCGGACGCCGTCCAGCACGAGCTGGATTTTAGCGGCCTTGTCTGCATTGACGCGAACCGTGCAGTTCTCCGCGGTGCCGCTGAGGACATAGACGCCCTCGTCTGTGATGTCGATGGTCTGGCCGTCGGAGACCGTGATCTTCTGTGCCTCGCTCAGATCGGCGGTCTGTGCGAGGTCGCGCTCGGTGAACAGTTCTTCGCTGTTCTGTTCCGCCGGAACCGCTTTGTGAGACAGCTCCGCCGCCTCGACGGTGTCCGCTTTGCTTTTCTGCGCGTCTGCTGGCTGATTCTTTGCGGTGTGCGTGCGTCCGGCGTCCGTGCCTTCGCTCTGTTCACCGGTGACCGCAGCCGTTTGCTCTGCCGTATCGGCGGCATTCCGGTTCAGGCCGCAGCCTGTCATGGTCACTGTGAGAATGGCTGCCAGTGCGGCAGAAATCAGATTCATCTTTTTCATCTTCATACATCCTTTCTGATCGGTTTGGGGGCGGTTTGCTTCTATGGCTTTATGATACAGGAGATGTATGAAAGGTACATGAGCACAGTGTGGAATCGCGGGCAGTGAATTGTGGAATCATGTAGGAATCCGGGCGGTGCGCTTTTCAATCGGGCATCAGGAGAATGTTCTGAACGGCGCGGTTCCGGAAGGACTGTTTGCTGCCGCAGAGATACAAAACCACCCCGCAGATGATTTTCTGCGGGGCGGTTCTATGTTTAAAAGGAAAATGCAGAAAACGACTTTACGACACGGTCAGGGTTGCGGCACTCGAAGTAACGGAGCCGTTTGCGCCGGTGACGACGCAGCGGTACTTCTGACCGTTTCTGGCTGCGATCACAGCCACGCTCAGGGTTGCGGTTTTGTTGCCCTCGGCAGAGGAATCCTTCCACGCACCGCTGGTGTAGACC
>JAILIG010000090.1 GCA_024695445.1 Oscillospiraceae bacterium | reverse complement strand
CGGTCAGCCTGTGGCTGGCGATGTTCGGCGATGTCGGCGTCCTGATGCTGGCGGTGCTGAATGCGCTGCGGGCCATGCGGCCGGCCGGTGCGGAGCCGTCCGTGCATGAGCATAAGCATCATCACCATGACGATGACTGTGACTGCGGGCACGAGCATCACCACCACGACGATGACTGTGGCTGCGGACATGAGCATCATCACCACGATGACTGTGACTGCAGACACGAGCATCACCACCACGATGACTGTGACTGCGGGCATGAACATCATCACCATGACGACGATGATGACTGCTGCTGTGAGCATGAGCATCACCGCCACGACGATGATGATGACGACTGCGGCTGCGGACACGAGCATCACCGCCACCACGAATAACAGCAAAGCGCTCCGGAATCCTCCGGAGCGCTCTTTGATATGTATCCTTTTGTTCTCTTACATCTCTGTCTGCTGCCGGCAGCGAAACTGCACCGCACGGCGGGGCTTTTTCCGGCTGACTTTACCGGCGCTGTAAAGCAGTGCAAACAGCCCTGCCAGCAGCACCATTTCCGCGAGCTCTGCGCGGATATACCCGCCGACCAGCCGGCTGTCCAGAAGGAAGGCAAATCCGCCGGCGATGCCTGCTAAAATCCGCATTCCCCGGACATGGCGGTATGCCCGCAGAATCCATGCGCCGACCGCGGCGGGCAGCAGCATCCACATCCAGAACCGGGCAATCCCGGATGAATAGTAGCCGACATAAAGCCGTGACACGGTGTAATAGGTCATCAGCATCGGCGTCAGAAGGCTGAGCGTCAGCAGTGAGGCGTGCAGGCCGCTGCGCGCAAACAGGCTCAGTGACGCGCAGAGAAATGCCCAGAACAGCAGCCCGGAGCTGACGCGCCCGAAGGCATAGAACAGGCAGCCGATCTGGTTGTACGGCTCTGCGACATCGCCGAGCTTTGCGAGCACACCGAGGGCGGCGCCGAAGCAGGCCGTCGCCAGAAAGCCCGTCAGCAGCTTTTGCTGTTTCATCATGCGGAAACGGCACCTCCCTTCTGAACACCGCGTCTGCGGATCAGAAACCAGGCAGTCACGCAGCCCGGAATGATGACAGCCGCGGCCGTGCCGAAGCCTCTGTAAAAACGCTTTGTAAATTTCATCATGAATCCTCCCTGCTTTTGTTTTTTGATCCGGCAGCTTCCCGCTCACCGTTCTCTGTGTCCATGATAGCACGGCAGAAACGGAAAAGCAAGCGGTTTTCGGCAAAATTCAGCCTTTCTTCAGGATATTTCAGCGTTTCTTCAAGCATTCTTCATGAGCCGGAAAGTTTTTTTCGTCCCGCCTCTTGACAAATCAAAATCCCCGTGCTATAATGGCATTGGAAACCGTTGATGCGGAGAGAAAAGGTGATTATGCCCCACAGAGAGTCCGGGCAGGCTGAGAACCGGGCGGAAACGAGATCACCTAATGGCCCGCGGAGGGCGCAGTCAAAGCTGCGACGCATTCGGCGCGCGTCAGACGCCGGAGATATGAAAGTATCTCGGAAAAGTGCATCTGCTGCCGGTGACGGCCAGCGGGTGAATCAAGGTGGCACCGCGAGCTCCGCTCGTCCTTGACTGTACGAATTTGTCAGGGGCGGGCGTTTTCTGTTTGTCCCCTCTGGCACCGCCCACAGTTATGAAAAAGGAGTGTATTCAGATGGCAAGCAAAGAAATCCCGTACAAGATTTATCTCGAAGAATCGGAAATGCCGACCGCGTGGTATAACCTCCGCGCCGACATGAAGGTCAAGCCCGCACCGCTGCTCAACCCGCAGACCTTAAAGCCCGCTTCCCTCGATGAGCTGTCCGCGGTGTTCTGCCGGGAGCTGGCAGAGCAGGAGCTCAACGACACCGATCCGTACATCCCGATTCCGGAGGAAATCCGCAGCTTCTACAAGATGTACCGTCCGTCTCCGCTCGTGCGCGCCTACTGCCTGGAGAAAAAGCTCGGCACGCCGGCGAAAATCTACTACAAGTTCGAGGGCAACAACACCTCCGGCAGCCACAAGCTCAATTCCGCAATCGCACAGGCCTACTACGCAAAGAAGCAGGGGCTGCGCGGTGTGACGACCGAAACCGGCGCCGGCCAGTGGGGCACCGCGCTCTCGATGGCCTGCTCGTATTTCGATCTGGACTGCAAGGTCTTCATGGTCAAGGTCAGCTATGAGCAGAAGCCCTTCCGCAGAGAGGTCATGCGCACCTACGGCGCCTCTGTGACACCCTCGCCGTCCGAGACGACCGCGATCGGCAGAAAGATCCTCGCAGAGCACCCCGGCACCGGCGGCTCGCTGGGCTGTGCGGTCTCCGAGGCCGTGGAGTGTGCGGTCAGCAACGACGGCTACCGCTATGTGCTCGGCTCCGTGCTGAATCAGGTGCTGCTGCACCAGTCCGTCATCGGTCTGGAGACCAAGGCAGCACTCGATAAATACGGCATCAAGGCAGATGTCATCATCGGCTGCGCAGGCGGCGGCTCGAATCTGGGCGGCCTGATCGCTCCGTTTGTCGGCGAGCAGCTCCGCGGTGAGGCAAATTACCGCTTTGTCGCCGTCGAGCCGGCATCCTGTCCGAGTCTCACCAGAGGCAAGTTTGCCTATGACTATGCCGATACCGGCATGATCTGCCCGCTCGCAAAGATGTATACGATCGGCGCGGACTACATCCCCGCACCGAACCACGCCGGCGGCCTGCGCTATCACGGCATGAACGGCACGCTCTCCGAGCTGCGTCACCAGGGCATTCTGGATGCGGTCTCCTACACGCAGACCGATGTGTTCAGTGCTGCCGTGGAGTTTGCGCGTGTCGAGGGCATTCTGCCCGCACCGGAAAGCTCCCACGCCATCCGCGCCGCAATCGACGAGGCGCTGCGCTGCAAGGAAACCGGCAAGGAGGAGACGATCGTCTTCGGTCTGACCGGTACCGGCTACTTCGACCTGTACGGCTACCAGAAATTTAACGACGGTCTGCTGGAGACTTATATTCCGAGCGATGAGGAGCTGGCAAAGTCGCTCGAAAAGCTGCCGAAGGTCAACGGCTGAACAATTTGAAATGAGGTGACACCATGCTGCTTGCCGAACTGCCGCAATTCGACAGTATGTACCTGATTATCGGCGTCATCGCGCTGATTCTGCTCATTGTACTGAAAACCGTAAAGAAAGCAATCCGCATCATACTCGGAATCGTCGCAGCGGCGGCGCTCCTGGTATGGCTGTCATCAAAATTCGGAATCGAGCTGCCGTTCGAGCTTCCGTTTTTGTGAGTTCACTGAAGAGAGGCAAGACGCCAAAGGGTTCTTGCCTCTCTTTGATTCTGCTGCAAAACATGGAGGAAACTGCCCCGCATGAAACAGAACAAAAAAGGCCTGCACCGGCTGCTGCGGGCATGGGCGATCCTGACGCTGCTGATTCTCGCCGTATTTCTGATGGGCTGGAAAGGTTTGCTGTGGTTCAATATGCCCTCAAAATCGCGCTATCCGGTGCGCGGCGTCGATGTCTCACACTATCAGGGGGAGATTGACTGGGCGAAAATCGCCTCGCAGGATATGCACTTCGCATTCATCAAGGCAACGGAGGGCTCTGCTTCGACGGACGAATACTTCGCCGCAAACTGGAAAGGCGCCCGCGCCGCCGGCCTGAAAGCCGGCGCCTACCATTTCTTCAGCTTTGACAGCGCCGCCGAAACACAGGCCGACAATTTTATCGCGGCCGTCCCCGCAGAGCCGGACGCGCTGCCGCCGGTCATTGATCTGGAATATTACCGCAAGGGAGAGCATCCCCCGGCAGATACCGTCCGGAAAAGCCTCTCCGTGCTGCTCAGCCGCTTTGAGGCGGCCTACGGCAAAAAGCCGATCATCTACACCTCAATTACCTGCTATGAAAACTATCTGAAGGACAGCGGCCTGGACTACACGCTCTGGATCCGGAGCGTCTATTCCCGCCCCTCGGACAATTATCAGCCCGCGTGGACCTTCTGGCAGTACAATCCCTGCGGCAGACTGGAGGGCTACAACGGCACCGAGGACCGGATCGACCTCAATGCCTACTGCGGCAGCCTTGCTGATTTTGAACGCGAATTTAACTGAACCCGGATGAAGATCCGCCGACACAGGAGAACGACTGTTATGAAAAAGCTGCTCCGCTATCTCGCGGACTACAAAAAGGAATGCCTGCTGGGGCCGCTCTTTAAGGTTCTGGAGGTCATCTTTGAGCTGCTTGTGCCGCTCGTTGTCGCGTCGCTGATTGACCGCGGCATCGGGGGCGGCGACCGCTCCCACATCATCCGCATGGCGCTGCTGATGGTGCTGCTGGCTGCTGTCGGCCTGACCAGCACGCTAATCGCGCAGTTTTTTGCCGCAAGGGCGGCAGTCGGCTTTGCCGCAAAGCTCCGTCACGCGCTGATGGCACATATCCAGCGCATGACCTATTCCGACCTGGACCGCGCCGGCACCTCGGAGCTGATTACCCGCATGACCGGTGATGTCAACCAGGTGCAGACCGGCGTGAACCTCGCCATCCGGCTGCTGACGCGCTCGCCGATCATCGTGTTCGGTGCAATGATTATGGCGTTCACGGTGGATTTCAAAAGCGCGCTGGTATTCGCCGGCGTGATTCCGCTGCTCGCGGCCGTCGTGCTGACCGTCATGCTCGTGACGATTCCGATGTACCGCAAGGTGCAGGGGCAGCTCGACACCGTGACCGACGCGACACGCGATACACTGGACGGCGTGCGTGCCATCCGTGCCTTCCGGCTGGAGGCACGGGAAACTGCTAAATTCCGCGAGAAAAACAGCCTTCTGACCGCGATGCAGGAAAAGGTCGGCAGCATCGCCGCCCTGATGAACCCCGCAACCTATGTCCTGCTCAACGGCGCCGTCATCCTGCTGCTGTTCATCGGCGCGCTGCGCGTCGATTCCGGCCGGCTGACACAGGGCGCGGTCATCGCGCTGTATAACTATATGTCGCAGATCCTGGTCGAGCTCATCAAGCTCGCAAACCTCATCATCACGCTCAACAAAACCGCAGCCTGCGGCGACCGCATTGCGGCGGTGCTGGAGACCGGCGGCGAACCGGAGACCGCAGCCCGGACACCGGACATTTCGCCGGAGGACGCGGGCAGCGTCGTCTTTGAGGGCGTGAGCTTTACTTATCCCGACGCCGCCGCCCCTGCGCTGTCCGATATTTCGTTCACGGCAAAGCGCGGCGAGGTCATCGGCATCATCGGCGGCACGGGCTCAGGAAAATCTACGCTGGCCAGCCTGATTCCGCGCTTTTACGAACCGACGGAGGGGCGCATTCTGATCGACGGCATCCCCGCCGCAGAATACGAAAAGCCGGCGCTCCGTGCCAGAATCGGCGTTGTGCCGCAGAAGGCGCTGCTGTTTCGCGGCACGATCCGGGACAACCTGCTCTGGGGCAATCCGGCAGCGGATGACAGCGTTCTGCAGACGGCGCTCGAAACCGCACAGGCGGCGGAAATCGTCCGCGCAAAGGCAAAGGGGCTGGACGAGCCGGTCGCAGAGGGCGGCAGAAACTTCTCCGGCGGCCAGCGCCAGCGCCTGACGATCGCAAGAGCGCTCGTGCGGCAGCCGGCCTTCCTGATTCTCGACGACAGTGCCTCGGCGCTCGACTACGCGACCGACCTGCGGCTCAGACAGGCGCTCCGTGCCCTGCCGGACCGCCCGACCGTCTTTATCGTCTCGCAGCGCACCGCGTCGATTCAGCACGCCGACCGCATCCTCGTGCTGGAGGACGGACACACGGCCGGCATCGGCACGCATGAAGCGCTGCTGGAGACCTGTCCGGTCTACCGCGAAATCTATGCGTCGCAGTTCCCGAAGGAGGTGTGCTGAAATGGCAGACACCCGCAAACCCTCCGGGCAGGCCAGGACACTCCGGCGCGTCCTGCATTACGCGGCACGCTTCCGGAAGCATCTGGTGCTGACGCTCGTGCTGGCCGTCATCACGGTTGCACTGACCTTGCTGATTCCGATTCTGGTCGGCAGAGCGATCGACGGCATGGCCGGCCGCGGGCTGGTCAATTTCTCCGCCGTCGGCCGTGTGCTGGCAGCGGTCGGCATCTCGGTGCTGCTGACGGCGCTCGCACAGTGGAGCATGAGCCTGCTCAACAACCGCATGGCATTCCGCATCGTCCGGCAGATCCGGAATCAGGCCTTTGCCAATCTGCAAACGCTCCCCGTCGCCTATTTTGACGGACACCCGACCGGCGAGACCGTCAGCCGCATGATCTCGGACGCCGACCAGTTCGCGGACGGACTGCTCATGGGGTTCACCCAGCTCTTTACCGGCGTCCTGACGATTCTCGGCACGCTTGGCTTCATGTTTTCCGTTCACGCGGGCATCACGCTGGTCGTGCTGCTGATGACGCCGCTCTCGCTGTTTGCCGCGGCGTTCATCGCAAAGCGTACCTATGCGATGTTTGACCTACAGGCGCGCACCCGCGCCGAGCAGACCGCCTGCATCAACGAAACCATCGGCGGTCAGCGCGTGATCCAGGCCTTTTCCCGCGAGACGGCCGTGCTGTCCGAATTCGATGAAATCAACGAGCGGCTGCGCGCAGTCTCCCAGACCGCAACCTTCTATTCCTCGCTGACCAACCCCGTCACCCGCTTTATCAATGCGCTGGTGTACGCAGCCGTCGGCGTGACCGGTGCGCTGGCGGCAGTCAGCGGCAGAATGACCGTCGGCGGGCTCTCATGCTTTCTGAGCTATGCAAACCAGTACACCAAGCCGTTCAACGAGATCTCCGGCGTCATGACCGAGCTTCAGAACGCCCTGGCCTGCGCCGACCGCGTTTTCGCACTGATCGACGCGCAGCCTGAGCAGCCCGATCCGGCAGATGCCGCGGTGCTGACCGATGCAAAGGGCAGCATCGAGTTTTCGCATATTTCGTTTTCGTATGTGCCGGAGCGTCCGCTGATTGAGGACTGCTCGGTTTCGGTCAGACCCGGACAGCGCGTGGCGATTGTCGGGCCGACCGGCTGCGGCAAGACCACGCTCATCAATCTGCTGATGCGCTTTTACGATGTCCGGGACGGCGCGATCCTGGCGGACGGCACCGACATCCGGCAGATTACGAGAGCCAGCCTGCGCGCCGGCATCGGCATGGTGCTACAGGAGACATGGCTCGCGCATACGACCGTGCGGGAGAACATCCGCATGGGCAAGCCGGACGCGACCGATGAGGAGGTCATCGCGGCGGCGAAGGAGGCCCACGCCCACAGCTTCATCCGGCGGCTTCCGCAGGGCTATGACACCGTCATCAGCGACCGCAGCGGCTCGCTCTCGCAGGGACAGCGCCAGCTGCTCTGCATTGCCAGACTGATGCTCTGTCTGCCGCCGGTGCTGATTCTCGACGAGGCGACCTCATCCATTGACACGCGCACCGAGCAGAAGATTCAGTCGGCCTTCCGGCGGATGATGCAGGGACGCACCTCGTTCATCGTGGCGCACCGCCTCTCGACCATCCAGGAGGCAGACTGCATCCTCGTCATGAAGGACGGCAGCATCATCGAGCAGGGAACCCATGAATCGCTCGTGCGGCAGGGCGGCTTCTATGCGGAGCTCTACCGCGCACAGTTTGCTCAGTAAAACCTTTCCCCGAAAGGAGGAGCGCCTACGGAACCCATCTTCACAACAGAGCGGCTGACGGTCAGAAAATTCCGTCCCGAAGATCACGCAGATCTGGCTGAAATTCTCACCGATCCGGCAGTGACCTATTTTGAGCCGTATCCGACCTTCACGAAAGAGGCCTGCGTCCGCGAGGCAGTCAATTTCTCGCAGAGCGACGAGTTTTTCGCCGCGGTGCTGGGGGACAAGGTCATCGGGAAAATCTATTTTTCCGAACGGGAATCCGGCAGCTTTGAGCTCGGATACACCTTCGCCGCGGCCTTTCAGGGAAAGGGCTATGCCTGCGAGAGTCTCCGCGCCTTTCTGCGGTATGCGTTCACGCTGCCCGGCGTGCGCAGAATCATCGCACAGATCGACACGCGGAATCTCCGCTCCGTCCGGCTTGCGGAGCGTCTCGGAATGCGCCGGGAGGCCGCGCACAGGGAGCTGTATCCGGACAAGACGAATCCGGCACAGTTCCGTGACTTTTATGTTTACGCGATTCTGAAAAGAGAGTGTATGTGATTTGCGGATTCCCGCGGACAGGCATCCGCAGAAAGGAGCGGGATATGGATTTTTCTCTGATTTTTTCGGAGCAGCTGGCCGGACTGACGCCCGCCGAGCAGCGGCAGCGCATCCTTGCGACCAACCGGGCCGCCTTCCGGTCCTACGGCGTGTCGCTGACGCATGACGAGGCGGAAATGATTGCGCAGACGGGCAGAGAGGCCGTCTCCGCCGCAGGGCTGGTGCCGGTCGGCGGAAGCATCATTCCGCGGCTGATCCGCTGGTTTCTGCCGTCCGGATATCTCGCCGGACAGAACTACGCGCAGAACATCGCACGGCTGACCGAGGCGTTTTACCGCCTGCGCGGGGAACTGCAGGAGATCACGGCGGGCGAACCGTCCCTGATGCTCTCGGATAACGCACTGCTCGATTATCTGTACCGCTTCTATGTCAGCCCCACCTGTTCGGGCGACATCGACGAAATGCTGGCACAGGCGGAGCGCATCCTGATTCCCGCGATGCGCCGTCTGCTCGACCGCCGCGCCGCCGAGAAAAAGCAGCAGGACCATGCGGCTGCGGGCGACACGGTCACCGCAGCGCTCTACGCCGACCTGATTGCGCAGGAGCGCGCCGAAAGTGCGCTGGAGCAGGAGGCGGACGAGGAGGCCTACGACTACGACTACCGCACCGGCATGACACGCGACATTTTCGGCAATTACGATGCGGATTACCGCGAGGAAAGCGCGATGCGCACGAGAGGCACCTTTGCCGAGGAGCTGACAGCCGCGCTCAGTCTCCGCCCCGATTTCCTGATGCCGAGTGCCGCGAAGGAGGCGGAGTGGGCAGACATGGCCGAACGCTGGGCGGAGGAGGATGCCGCAGCCGGCAGAGAGGAGGATGCACCGTGAACCGGATGATGCCCGCGGCGCCGTCCGCCAAGCCGATTCCCGCACGCGATTACACGATCGGGCTGCTGCACCGTGCAGCCGCAGAGGGAGCCATCCCCGCAGAGCGGCTCGAAGCCGTGCGGCTCGCGCTGCACAAGGCCGCTGCCGCCAACGCAGCCGCCTTCACAAAGGGCAGGAGCAGCACCGTCACACGCGCACAGGCAGAGGCCTTCTACCGCGCCGTGTTTTATCAGCTCGACGCCGCTCTGCTGCCGCTGCACTCCGACAGTGCAGCACTCCGCGCACTCCGCGATGCGGACATCTCCGTCCTGCTGGAAAACGGCCAGCAGCAAATCCTCGCGGCATACGAACAGGCAAAAGCAGCCTTCCGCCGCGCCTATCAGCTCACGCAGCCCTTTGAGACACTGTTTTTCCGCGGGCTGCTCCAGCCGTTTGCAAAGTTCTGCACGCAGTACGATGCGCGCTTTCAGGCGGATGCCGTCACGCTGGACGGGGAATATCCCCTGCTCTGCCGTCAGCCGATTCCGGTCGGCGGCGTGCTGGGCGCACATTTTTACTACACGGCGCTGCTGCACGAGGGAGAACTGCTCTGCGCCTTCCCCGCCGGCGAAATTCATGAAATGCTCTCCGCCTATGCGGCCCGCTACCTGACAACGCCCGACACGGTGGCCGACAACCTCGCCGAGCTGGTGCTGCGGCAGTGGTTCGGTGCAGCGCTCTGCGGGGCGGAGACGCTCACGATGTATCTGCCGGCCGGTGCCGCCGACACACTGAACGAGCGGTTCCGGTACAGCTCCGCAGAATCGCTCTGCGCACAGATGCAGGAGCTTCTCTCGCGCAGTCCGCTGGCGCAAAATGCCGGCATCATGAGTTATCTTCAGCCCCTTCTGCCGCAGATGGCCGCGGAGCTGGAACGGTTCTTCTCGGCCGGCAGGGCTGCCGTCATTCTCCCGGCAGCAGCACTCTGCGCAAAGGCATAAACCCGGTTTCCCCTCGCCGCCGCCGCGCCGCGCAAGGTCGGAACACCGCCTCGCCGCGACCGTGACCGACGCACCCCATGCCCGCAAACGCGGCTGAAGTGCCCGGCTGATGCGCCCCGCACCGAGAATCAGGCAGGACAGCCCGCTGACTGTCACCGGCAGCTCCCGCATGGCAATGCCGACCGCCGCTTCCGCAGTCGGGACGGCATTGCGCTCGGCAAAGCTCTCCCGCGCCGCGTAATCTTCGACGGAGCAGCCCGCCTCTGCAATCTGTCTGCACACGGAACCGCTCATGCGCCCGCCCAGCACCAGCCCGCCGCGCCGCACCGCCGGCAGCAGCTCGGAAAACCGCAGCGGCATCCGCGAAAACGGTGCGTCATACGCATCCTCTGCCGCCTGAACCGGCAGCAGCAGAACATCTGCGGAATGCGCCGGCAGTGTCCGGACATCCGCAACGCCCCGCACACCGGCAGGCAGTGTCTCCAGCCGGTCAAATCCCGCGAGCAGCACCTCTTCGCATTCCGCAAGCCGTGCCGCCGCCTTTACCGTCCGCAAATCACCGCCCGCTGCCAGAATCCGGCTGCGGGCGGACTGTTTTTTCTGCGCCATCTCGCATCACTCCTTACCGTGATCGTGTTCGGAGCGCAGAGACACGATCGCCCCGTCTCCGTAGTTCAGCATATGCGAATTCTGGCGAAATGTGCGGCATTCTTCAGACTGTCTGTACCAATGCCGCCTGACAGCGGAATTTTCAGCGATTCCGCCGGAAAATCGGAGGAATGGCCGTCGAACAGTTGACATTTTTGTCGAATCGTGGTACAATGAGGGCAAGAATTCAAATCATCAGAAAGAAGCGGTTATTATGTTCCTGAACGCCGATAAATGCCGGAAGCTCGCCGGTCTGCTCGGTGCCGTCCTGCTTCTGGGCGGCTGCGGCATGATTGTCGATCAGACACAGAGCGATCTCGTCAGCATCACGCAGACAACCGGTACATCCTCCGCGGCCGTGACGCAGACCGATACCACCCCGACGGCCGACGGCCGGACCGTCCCGGAAAGCACAACCTCCGAGCTGACCTCCGGCTCGTCCGCCGCAGAAGGCTCCGCCGAGGCCTCGCAGACGCAGACAACCACCACGACATCGCAGTCTGCGGCCGGCACCGTGAAGACTTCTTCCGCGAGCAGCACGACTGCGACAGCTTCGTCATCCGTGTCCTCCTCGACGACGGTCTCTGCTTCCGATTCCGGAACCTCCTCGCAGACCACGGCATCGACAGCAAAGACAACGGTCTCGACGACGCGCAGCGGAAAGCTCTCCGAATCCGATCAGGCATTTCTCGCGGACTGCGTGTTTGTCGGTGACAGCATTTGCAGCGGCCTCAGCGTCTATAAGATTCTCCCCGCAAAAAATGTTGTCGCAAAGGGCAGCGTCGGTGTCCGCAGCATTTTCGACTACACCTTCAAGGTCAACGGCGGCAGCTACGGCGTCGTGCAGGCTCTGACGCTCCTGAAGCCGAAAACCGTCATCTTCTCGATGGGCATGAACGACATCAACATGACCACCAAGGAGAAATACTGCGAGAACTACAAAAACCTGCTCACAAAGGTGCAGGCGGCGCTCCCGAACGCCAAGCTCTGCGTCGCGTCGATCACGCCGATCACGACGGCCTCGAAGTTCTCGACGAACACGAAGATCGACGGCTATAACGCGGCAATCCGCGATTATCTGGCAGCGAACTACCCGTCCTGGCACTATGTCAATGTGGCGCCGGGGCTGAAAAACGAGTATAATGCACTCCGCTCGAACTACACCTCCGGAGACGGCATTCATCTCGCGCCCGCGGCCTATCAGGTAATCCTGTCGCAGGTCTGCCGGCAGCTTGCACCGAGCTCCGGCACAACCGCCGCAAACTGATTGTTCCAATGCCATAACAAAAAACGCCCGGTTCGCAGCTGAAAGCGAACCGGGTTTGCTTTTTTGTATGGAGTGTTTCGCCGTCTGCGGACGGCGATGAGGGCGCTGCCCTCGACCTGCAAGCCTTTGAAAAGGCTTGACCGAAACTTTAATTTGGGCTGCCGGGAAGCTTTAGATCAATGCCGGCGCGGGCTCCGCGCAAAAAGCCCGACCAAAAACTTTAGTTTTGCGTCCTGTATCTTTTTCTAATTCCGCCGGTCGGGAATGGACAAAACGATACCAGTCAACCGAAAGTCACGAAACGGAGGCGGGCACTGCCCACTGGGGCGGAGCCCCGTTTTGAATCCGCCTGAGGCACCGCTATTGTATCCGCCGGAACTGCTTTTCGATCTGATATTTGGAGAGCAGAAACAGCACGGGGCGGCCGTGGGGGCAATGCCGGATGCGGTCGTCGTTCCAGACCTGTTCGGCCAGCGACTGCAGCTCCTCCGCCGTATTGTG
>JAILIG010000017.1 GCA_024695445.1 Oscillospiraceae bacterium | reverse complement strand
TCGCCGTCCACGGTGCCGAAGTTTCCGTGGCCGTCCACGAGCGGATAACGCATTGAGAAGCTCTGCGCCAGACGCACCAGCGCCATGTAGACGGACGCATCACCGTGCGGGTGGTATTCACCGAGCACGGTACCGACGATGTCGGCGCACTTGCGGTACGGCTTATCCGGTGTCAGGCTCTTCTCAAAAAGCGTATAGAGGATGCGGCGGTGAACCGGCTTCAGGCCGTCGCGCACATCCGGCAGCGCTCTCGAAGTGATAACAGACATGGAGTAGGCGAGGAAGGATGACCGCATTTCCTCTTCAATGTCACGGTGAATCAGGATCGAATTACTGGTATCGTACAACGAATCCAGCTCCTTTCTTTGTCAGTACCGGCAGCAGCCGGCGATACGGCATTTCCGCTCAGCCGCGGGAAACCGTGCTGCGGATGAGATTCTGCTCCTCCGCGGTGAATTCCTGCTTCGGCAGCAGATAGAAATTCTGCCGCACGAGATAGACCATGAAAAAGCTGCCGTATTCATGCAGCCTGACATTCTTCCCGAACTTAATTTCGGTCGGCTCCAGCAGCTCTGCATCCTCCGCGGGCTGTTCCGGGAAAATCTTCCGGAACCCGCTGCCGTCCGTTTCCGTTTCTGACGGTGCTTCCTGCTCCGGCTGCTGTGCGCCGATGACATAGTCGCCGCCCTCCGGATCCTTGGCCAGAACGGTCATCCGGTCCGGGTACAGCTTCATTTCATAGATGTCGTTTTCGACCTCGCGGAGCGCCTCGTTCAGCGAACGGCGGACCTTCAAGGTGTTGTACCATGTAATCAGAATCATCGCGGCGCAGGCGAAAATCAGCAGATAGCCGAGCTTCTGCGAGGGATCGTCCACGACCGCCTTGACATACACGCCGGCGACCGCCGCAAGCACGACGGTCAGCACGAGATTGCGCGGATAGACATATTTTTTCTGAAAGCTGCGGAACGCCTCCTGAAACATCGAAAGAGGGATATGATAGCGGCGTTCGAGCAGCGGTTTTTCGTTATTCATCTTCTTCGGCCTCCGGTTCTGCCTCCGGCTCGGTTTCCGCCTCAGCAGGGATTTCTTCTTCTGTCAGGGAACCGGAAGCTTCCTCATCTGCCGGTTCTTCTTCTGTTCCGTCCGGTTCATCCTCATCGGTGTCAATGAGATGCCCCTCATCGTCGTGCAGGCGCAGCTTATCCGCACCGTAATACTGGTCGCAGACCTCGCTGACCAAATCGGAGCTCTCCTCCTCTGTTTCAGCCGTCTCCTCCGTTTCATCCGGTTCAATCATGGATTTCATTTCGACGGAACGGTAGCCGCCGGAGCAGTTTTCCTCGGCAAAGGCGCGGATCGTGCTGATCTCGGTCTCCGTCAGGCTGCGCTTCGGGATATAGAGAAACTGGTTCGTGATTTTTCCCTCTGCAAAGAGGAATCCGCGTTCGTTCTCATAGGCGGTGATGCTGCCGGTCGAGAGCACGGTCGTCGCTTCCTCGATCTCCTCCTCGGTCATCTCGGAGGCATCCTCGTCCTCAAAGATTTCCATGGTGGTAATCATATGCGGATAAAAACCGGTTTCCCGCGCCGTACCGAACATCAGGCGGTTGGTCGCAATGAACTTTCTGTTGACCGGAACAAGCAGATACGCCAGTCCGACCACAATGCAGCCGATTCCGTAAAACAGGAAAGTGAAATTGTGCATGACGATCATCAGCACGATGCAGATGATGCAGAGAATCACGCTGACGACCATGGCGATCTTCTTTTCCGAGCCGTGCTCCATTTCCATGTAAATGCGGAACACATCTTCAAAATCCTGATTGTTCAGCCGGCTCTGCACCGAGAAGAGCTTTTCTTCTTTTTTCATAACATAATCCTTTTCGTTAAATATCGAGATTCACGGCGTATTTTGCGTTGGTTTCGATAAATTCCCGTCTGGGCTGCACCTTGTCGCCCATCAGAACGGAAAAGATTTCGTCCGCCTTCATGGCGTCCTCCATGGTCACGCGGATCATGGTTCTGGTTTCGGGATCCATCGTTGTCTCCCAGAGCTGGTGCGGATCCATCTCACCGAGACCTTTATACCGCTGCACCTCGACCTTGCTGCCGTTTGCGGTCAGCTCGGCGATATAGCGGTCGCGTTCCTCATCGGAAAAGGCGTATTTATGCGTTTTTCCCTTTGAAACGCGGAACAGCGGCGGCTGTGCAATATAGACATTGCCGTTTTCAATCAGCGGACGCATGAAGCGGAAGAAGAAGGTCAGCAGCAGTGTCCGGATGTGGCAGCCGTCCACATCGGCATCGGCCATGATGATGACCTTGCCGTAACGGAGCTTCGTGATGTCAAAATCCTCGCCGATTGAGGTGCCGAGCGCGGTGACGACCGGCTGTAATTTGTCGTTGCCGTAAACCTTGTCGATGCGGACACGCTCGACATTGAGCATCTTGCCCCAGAGCGGCAGAATCGCCTGATAGCGGCGGTCTCTGCCTTCCTTTGCGGAGCCTCCTGCGGAATCTCCCTCGACGATATAGATTTCGGTGAATTCCGTGTCGCGCTCGGAGCAGTCCGCGAGCTTGCCGGGCAGAGAGCCGGATTCCATCGCCGTCTTGCGGCGGGCAGTCTCACGCGCCTTTTTCGCGGCCTCTCTCGCACGCTGTGCAGCCTGGCTCTTTTCAAAGATCGCCGCGGCAATCGTCGGATTTTCTTCGAGGAAGTCCATCAGCTTTTCGCTGACGATTTTCTCGACCAGCGGCTTGATTTCCGGATTTCCGAGCTTGACCTTGGTCTGGCTCTCAAACTGGCAGTCCGTCAGCTTGACCGAAATGATCGCGGTCAGACCTTCGCGGACATCCTCGCCCATGAGCTTGTTATCGTCCTTCAGCAGGCCGAATTTTTTTCCGTATTCGTTGATGGTCTTGGTCAGTGCATTGCGGAAGCCGACCTCGTGCATACCGCCGTCGATCGTATGGACATTGTTCGCAAAGGACAGGATGACTTCATTGTAGCTGTCATTGTACTGCATGGCGATTTCGACGGCGCTGTCGCCCTTTCTGCCGTTGAAGTAAATGACCTTGTCCGACAGCGGCTCCAGTCCGCGTGCCGCATGGATATGCTCGATGAATTCGCGGATGCCGCCCTCGTAGCAGAGCAGCTCGTGGCGGTCCTCCTCCGGATGCCGGTGGTCGGTGATCTCAATGCTCAGACCCGCGTTGAGGAACGCCTGCTCCCGCATTCTCTTGAGCAGCACCTCGTAGTCAAAGACGGTTGTCTCCTCGAAAATCTCCGCGTCCGGCTTAAAGGTGACAGAAGTGCCGTGCCGGTCGGTGTCGCCGGTCTGCTTGAGCTCCTCTGAATATTTCCCGCGTTCAAACCGCTGGAAATAGCTGTGATGACCGTCCCAGACAGTCAGCTCCAGCCACTCCGACAGCGCGTTGTCGACCGCTGCGCCGACGCCGTGCAGGCCGCCCGCTACCGTATAGCCGCCGCCGCCGAACTTGCCGCCGGCGTGCAGCACCGTATAGACGACCGTCGCGGCGGAGATCTTTTCCTTCGGATGAATGCCGACCGGGATGCCTCTGCCGTCATCCGTCACGCGAATGACATCGCCGTCCAGAATTTCCACCGTGATATGCGTACAGTACCCCGCGAGCGCCTCGTCGATCGAGTTATCGACGATCTCATAGACCAGATGGTGCAGACCGCCTGCGCCCGTCGTACCGATATACATACCGGGGCGCTTCCGGACCGCCTCCAGTCCCTCCAGCACCTGTATCTGATTTTCGTCATAATCGCCTTCAACAGGTGTCTGAGTCAGAATCTCTTCGTTCTCCATGTTATCCGTCTCCTGAATCTCTCCGCTCTGCGGACATGATAATGGGACACCGCCCAAACAACCGGCATACCGTCCGGCAGCCGTCAGGGAATCCGTGATTCCTTAAAACATCGTTTTTGCGCGCTTTCTGAGTGTCGCGGCGGAAATCGGCGAAATATACGCCTTTTCTCCGTCCGGCTCCATGCATACCACAAAGCTTTTCGGCATTTCCTCCGAAACGCTGACGACGCGGCCTTTTTTCTCAAGCGCATTCAGATACCGTCTGGTGTCCTGCCCGATCGTGGTATTTTCGATGTCGAATACGCCGATGACCGTACTGTCATGAACGGAAATGCGTTCTCCGAGATGAATATACAAATGCGTTCTCCTCCGTTCACGGTCTGGTCTGCCTGGTCAGCACGCCGTTTTCCATCTGAAAAACGGCGCTGTCCGGATGCTGCAGCGGTTCCTCTCCGACCGCATCGGGCTGACAGGCTGTCAGAAATACCTGCATTCCGCGGATGATCTCATAGACAAGGCGCTGACGGTGATCGTCCAGCTCACCCATGACATCGTCCAGCAGAATGACCGGTGTTTCATCCTTTTTCTCGCAGAAAACGGCAGCCTGCGCGAGCTTTAAGACCAGCGCCGCACTTTTCTGCTGTCCCTGCGAACCGAATTCCCTGACGGACAGGCCGCCGATTTTACAGACAAAATCATCCCTTCCCGCACCCTTCGCCGTAAAGCCGAGGCGGATGTCATCCTCGACGGCGGAATGCAGCTGCTCATAATAATACCGCTGCATTTCGGTTGTCGGTTTTTCCGGGATTTCCGTTGTTTTGAAGATATTGGAGCGATATTTCACGCTCAGCTTTTCCTGTCCGGCAGTCACCGCGCCGTAAAGCCGCGCACAGACCTCAGACAGCTTTCTGATATAAGAATACCGGAGACAGGTGAGCAGACTGCCGTACTTCGCAAGCTGCAAATCCCAGTCCTCTAAATCGCGCTTTGAGGTTCTGCCGGCGGGAATCTGTTTCAGCAGCGCATTCCGCTGCGCCGTGAGCTGGTCAAACCGCCGGATGCAACCGAGCATCGCAGGCGTGAGCTGCGAGCCGCAAAGATCCAGAAAGCTGCGGCGTTTTTCCGGCCCGCCGCGAATCAGCTCGCGGTCATCCGGCGAAAAAATCACACACTGAAACTGCGAAAACAGCCCCGACGCGCCGGAAAGCGGCACGCCGTTGAGCAGCAGCTTTTTCTGCTTTCCCTCGCCGCGCTGCAAATGCAGCCCGATCTCCTGCGTGCGCCGTTTGTCCTGAAATTTCAGCTTTAAGTGCATCGCCGCGGCACTAAGGCCGATATAATCGCGCTCTTTGGCACCGCGGAAGCTCTTACAGCCCGTACAGGCCCAGATTGCTTCGAGCAGATTGGTTTTTCCCTGCGCATTGTCACCGAGAATCAGATTCACGGTTCCGGACGGCTCCATTTTCACCGCCTGCAGGTTGCGGAACTGCTCCGCTTCAACTGATAAAACACGCATATAAGCGGGTTACGCATCCTCCTCGGGTGCGTGACAGATGACTTCATAATGCTCAACGGTTACGCGGTCGCCGTTCCGGATTTTCTTGCCGCGCATCGTGCAGACTTCGCCGTTGACCGACACCTGTCCGGACTGAATCAGCTCCTTTGCAAAGCCGCCCGTATCGGTCAGATTTGCAAGCTTCATGAGCTGCTCCAGCTTGATGAACGGGGTGCGGATTGTTACTTCAATCGTTTCCATAGAAGCTCACCGTCTGACCTGTACCGGCATGATGACTGCAACGGAATTTTCCCCGTCTGCCTCCATGACCTTCACGGCACGGTCTGCCGCCGTCAGCAGCAGCCGGACGCGGTCGCCCTGAATGGCGCGGACGGCATCAAGCAGATAGCGGTTATTGAAGCCTATAATCAGCTTTTCGCCGGTCACACTGCACGGAATGCGGTCATCGACGCTGCCGACGACATTCTGGCAGCTGACGAGCACGCAGTCCTCCTCAAACTGGAAGCGCACAGGCGTCTTGTTTTTCTCACTGATGAGCAGCGCGCAGCGTTCAAGGCTGTCGGTCAGCTCGCGGCAGTTCAGCAGAACCTCGGTTTTAGAATTCTGCGGAATGCTGCGGCGATAGTTGATAAACTCACCGGCCAGCAGTCTGGTATAGACCAGATAGCGGTTGATTTCAAAAATCGCGTGGTGCTGATCCAGACGGATCACGCAGGGATGCTCGTTCTTTTCGTCATCCGTCAGCAGATGCTGAATCTCGCGGAGCGCCTTTGCCGGCACGACGAATTTCATCGGCTCCTGACCGGGCAGCGGCTCAGTGCGCAATGCCATGCGGTAATTGTCCAGCGCAACGATGTTCAGCACATCGTTTTCCATTTCCAGCAGCTCGCCGGTAAAGATCGGCTTGGTCTCATCGAGCGAAACCGCATAGATCGTCTGGTCAATCATATTTCTCAGCAGATTCTGCGGAATCACCGCGCCCTGCTGCTGTTCGATGTCGGGCAGCTCCGGATATTCGTCTGCATTCATGCCGGCAAGCTGGCATTCCGTTCCGTTTCCGGTAATCGTGATTTTCAGGTGATCGTCCGTTGTAACGGAGAGGATTCCGTCCGGCATTCTGCGGATGATTTCGGAAAAGAGGCGGCTGTCGGTCAGCAGAACGCCCGGCTCGTCAACCGCTGCCGGAATCGTTGTGCGGATGCCGAGCTCCAGATCGTAGCCGGTCAGCTCCAGCTCCTGTCCGTTTGCAGAGAGCCGGATTGCGGCAAGTGCTTCCATCGGCGTCTTGACGCTCGCTGCCTTTGCGACATTCGGCAGCACTTCGTAGAGTGCGGATTTCTCACAGGTAAATTTCATAATCTGCTTATCCTTTCATATCATAGGTATCTCCGATGGATCAAAAGCAGGACAGAGTCCCTTTGAAAATCTGCCGCGCCGATTCCGTTTGGCAGCGCAGGCTTTCAGCTGTTACAGAGTAATAGATATATAGTCGTAGTAGTAGGGGCGGTGGAAAAGTTGAACCGGGCATACCGCGAACAGAAAGATACCGGAGTCACCGGAGCATCTGCCGGTTCTGTTCGCCCCGGATTTCTTCACACCGGACTTTTGAAAAAAAACGGAAAAGTGGAAAGCTGAAATTTTCGCGGATTTCCGTTTGAAAGGGTGGAAATCGCTTTAGAAAATGTTGAAAAAACGGTTGAAACTGTGAATACATCGAGTATATTTTTTGGTTTTCAACATTTATCAGAAAATATACAGTGGAAATCAAAGGAAACTGCGTAAATACGAGGTCTGTTTTCAACTATACATTCAACTCATGTTGAAAATACAGAATTTAGAATATTTGTTCCAGGAAACAAATGTGCTGAATTTTCCATTTGGTTGAATTTGCCGGAAACCCACCGAAGCAGTCGGTTTGTGACGCGAAAGTGCAGAATGCACAACCGGGTGGAAAGTAATAGGAGTGTTCTGCTGCATTCTTACAAATACGATACCGCTTTTTGCGGAAAATTACCGGCTGCCGTCCCGCACGGTCTTGATGATCGACTCGACTGCATCGCGCAGATTCGGATCTTTTGCAATGCCGGCGGAGACATTTTTACAGGCATAGACGACCGTGGAATGGTCTCTGCCGCCGAATTCCTCTCCGATCGAGTTGAGCGGCATATTCGTGATCTCGCGCACCAGATAAATGGCGACCTTGCGGGCGTTGGAAATCTGTGCGGAACGCTTTGACGAGCGGATGTCTTCCGGCGAAACGCCGTAGAGGTTGGAAACCTCCTGGATGATGTGCTCGACCGTGACCGGCGTCGGCTGCTCGTCTGTCAGGATATCGCGGATGACGCTCTGTGCCATGGAGATCGAGGGGGAGGAGTTTGCAAGCTGCTTCAAAGCCTTCAGCTTTTTGACCGCGCCTTCCAGCTGGCGGATATTGGTCTTTAAGCGGTTTGCGATGAATTCCGCGACATCGTCCGGAATGTTCAGCTCCAGAAGCTCTGCCTTGCGGCGGATGATTGCCACACGGGTTTCAAAGTCCGGCGTGGAGATGTCTGCGATCAGGCCGGACTCAAAGCGGGAGCGGATGCGGTCTTCCAGCACGCGCAGATCTTTGGGCGGCCGGTCGGAGGTCAGTACGATCTGCTTGCCCTCGCTGTGCAGCATATTAAAGGTGTGGAAAAATTCCTCCTGCGTGGACTCTCTGCCGCTGATGAACTGCACATCATCGACGAGCAGCACATCGGCACTTCTGTACTTTTCATGGAAGCTGGAGGTATCTTTTTTCTGGTGGATCGCCTCGATCAGCTCGTTTGCGAAGGTTTCACCGGTCACATAAATGATATTGAGATCCGGGTTCTTCTTTTTCATCTCGTGGGAAATGGCAATCAGAAGATGCGTTTTTCCGAGACCGGACGGACCGTAGATGAACAGGGGGTTGTAAGTATCGGTGCCGTTGCTTCTGGCCACGCTGAGACAGGCAGCATATGCAAATTCATTCGACTTTCCGACGATGAAGGTCTCAAAGGTATAGGCATAGACCGCGTTGTCAAATGCGGTGTCGATCTGATCCTGGATCTCGCGGAAGTTTTCCGGATCAATTCTGGCATCCTCCGGCATACTTTCATCCATGACGATCAGACGGAGATTCACGGGAAAACCGAGGATTTTCTCAAAACCTTCCTTCAGCAGAGCAGAGTAATTGTCCATGACAATGCCCTTCTGAAAATCCGACGGGCAATAGAAAACGGCGTCGCCGCCTTCCAGTCTGGCAGGTTTTAAGGAGCTGAGCCAGAGCCCCTTTGCCGTCTCGCCGATCTTGCCGCTCTCCGTGCAGTAATCCATGACTGCCTGGAATACATCCTCAAAGGAATTCATAGAGATACTTCACTTCCCTTTTCTTTTTTTAGTCTTGTAATAGAAATATATCTTCGCGGCAGGCGATACCGCGCATTCTTATACACTATATAGTATAGCATATCTATTTGAAAATATCAAGCCAATATGATAATAACTGGAGAATTCCACAAATATTGAAGTTCTGCCGCCGAATTTCTATCTCTGTCTTTTTCGGGGAACAGGATGCAGTCTTTCAGCCCTTTATGAATACTCCGGAAAAAAAGCGGTTTTTGCGGTGAAAATGAAAAAACCTCTTGCAAAACTCTGAAAAATCATGTATAATAATAGGGTATGTATTTTCGGCGGTGCAGTCTGCGCGGGACTGTTTGCCGGGAAGCAAAAGTGAAGGAGGATTCTCATGTCAACGACAGCAAATATCACGGCACCGCCGGCAGGAACGCTTTCGGCCAAGGGCGGCGGTGCAAAGGGATGGTTTTCCCGCAACTGGTCGTACTTCGCGGCGTTTTTCCTGCCGGTCGTACTGATCTATATCGCATATGCGATTTTCGGACTGTATCCGTTCGGCGATCACTCGGTGCTCTGCCTCGATCTGAACGGTCAGTATGTGTATTATTTTGAAGCAATCCGCGATGCGTTCCACGGAGACGGCAGTATCCTTTACAACTGGTCGCGCAACCTCTCCGGCGGCTATCAGGGCGTCATCGGATACTATCTCGCAAGTCCGTTCACGCTGATTGTCATTCTGCTGCCGCGGACTCTGATCCTGGCCGCTCTGTATGTCATGATCCTTGCAAAGCTCGGCGCTGCCTCTCTGACCTTCAGCTACTATCTGCGCAAGGCCAGACATATCGCACCGCTGCCCTCTGTGCTCTTCGGCACGATGTTCGGTATGTGTGCCTACGGCATCATTCAGACGATTGATCCGATGTGGCTGGACGGTCTGGTGCTGCTGCCGCTGATCGCGCTGGGCATCGAGTATCTGGTCGATGACGGCAGAAAGCTGAACTATATCATTCCGCTCGCTCTGATGTGCGTTGCAAACTTCTATATCGGCTTCATGCTCTGCATCTTCACGGCGATCTATTTTGTCCTGTATACCTTCTTTATCTCCGACAAGGTGAAAATGGATATCAAGGAGCTGGCAATCATTGCCCTTCGCATGATTCTGGCGACGGTCGTTGTGGTATGTCTGGCAGCCTTCATGATCCTGCCGGTTTACAATGCGCTGAAGCTCGGAAAGTTTGATTTTACCAAGCCGGATTATTCCTTCAAGGCGCAGTTCAAGCCGCTTGAGTTCTTCGCACAGTTCTGCGTCAACTGCTACAACACCGTCGATGTGCAGGGTATGCCGGAAATTTACAGCGGTGTGCTCGCGTTCCTCTGCCTGCCGCTGTTCTTCATGAACGGCAGAATTCCGCTCAGAAAGAAGTTCGGCTTCGGTCTGATGCTGGCCTCTCTGGTTATCAGTATGTACTGCCGTCCGATTGATATGCGCTGGCACGGCGGACAGATGCCGAACTGGCTGCCCTTCCGGTATTCCTTTATCTTCTCGTTTGTGCTGCTGACCATGACAGCCATGACGCTGAAATATGTCCGGAATATCAAAAAGTATATGCTCGGCGCCGTGTTCGCGGTGTATTTCGTCCTGCTGATGATTGTCGATTCCAAGCATTACGAGAGCAAGAAGGGCGAATATATCGACACCTTCGAGACCATCTGGATGACGATTATCTTCCTTGCGGTCTATGCCGTGATTGTCTATCTGCTGAGCCGCAAGAATCCGTCCAAAAATATGTCCAAATATGTCATGCTCTCGATGATGGCAGTCTGCTGCTGTGAGCTGACCTATAATGCAGTCTGCGAGTTCAACGACATTCACAAGGATGTCGCGTACTCCACCAGAAAGTCCTACCGGCAGTATATCCAGTCCGGCCGCGATCTGGTTGACCGCCTCTATGCTGAGGATCCGTCCTTCTACCGCGCAGAGAAGACCTATACCAGAACCGTCAATGACAATGCGGGCTTCAGACTCCGCGGTCTGACGCATTCGAGCTCCGTCATGAATACCAAGATTCTGAAATTCATCGAAACAATGGGTTATTCCTGCCGCAGCTACTATTCGAGATATGACGGAAACACACCGCTGGCAGACAGCCTGCTCGGCATCAAGTATGTGCTGGACAAGGGCGACGAAAACAAGAATGTTCTGAAAGCCGGCGAGAATTCCGATCTGGAAGTCGCATACAAATACAAATTCTCGCAGACCTGCAAGTCGCAGAGTGAATCTGACATGGAGGTCAAGGTTTACGAAAACCCGAACGCGCTGGCACTGGGCTATATGGTCAGCAAGGACATCACCAAGGTGAAGTTCTTCGGCAATGACGATCCGTTCAACAGCCAGAACATTCTGCTCAGCACGCTGACCGGCAATACTACCTTCACCTCCGGCGGCGGCTTCGAGAACTGGACGCGGTATTACTACCCGCTGCCGATTACGGAAGATCTGCGCATGAATCAGTGCTATGAGGACAACTACGGTTCTCAGCGCCGCTTCCGTGAGGAAGGCTGGAGCTCCGCAAATTCGACGCAGCACAAGCCGGATCCGACTGTGGACTTCTTCTTTGAGGCACAGTCCGACGATCCGATTTACCTGTTCTTCAAAACCGAAAACGAGAGCAAGGTCAACCTGTGGCTGTCCGATCAGTGGAACAAGGACGATCCCACGCAGATGAAGAACACCGACGGCACCGATGCCAAGAGCCTCGGCTCCTATTTCGAGACAGATAATTATAAGATTCTGTATGTCGGTACCTTCCCGAAGGGACAGCAGCTCCAGCTTCGCATGACGCTGCTGACCGATTCAAACAATACCAAGGAAAAGTACGCGATTGTCAAGCAGTTCCTGTTCTATCACTTCGATTCCGCGAAGTTCCAGGAGGACATCAATACCCTGAAGGAAAATCAGTGGAATCTGACGACCTTCGGCGGCAGAACGCTGGAGGGCAAGATCACCGCGAAGGAAGGTCAGCTCATGATGACCTCCGTTCCGGAGGAACCGGGCTGGACCGTCTGGGTGGACGGCAAGAAGCAGGACTATATCACGCTGTTCCAGGCGATGATCGGCATTGAGCTGGAGCCGGGCGAGCATACGGTCAGGATGCAGTACACCTCTCCGGGCCTGAAGCTCGGCCTGATGCTGTTCGGTGTCGGTGCAGTTCTGGCAGCGCTGCTGTATGTCTACGACAGAAAGAACAACAAGACGCTGGCTCTCATAAAGGAGAACAAGAAGAAGGGCATCTATGAGCTGCCGTATGAGGACGATCCGGAACCCAAGCAGGGCAGCCTCGATTTCAAGCAGTGGCTTGCAAAGCTTGTGGAAAGCGACGAGCAGATTTCTGCGCCGCCTGCCGATCCGGGCAATCTGAATGCCGCGGCCGGAACCGATGACGCAAAGACTGCCGGAGATTCGGATGCAGCATCGGCTGAAAAGCCGCAGCTTTCCATTGCGGATGAGCTGAGAAAGCTGAAAACGCTGCTGGATGAAGGCGCTCTCACACAGGAAGAATTTGATGCACTGAAGAAAGAGCTTCTGAATCCCGACAAGAAATAACAAGCATAGCGCCGTATGAATCCGTACGGCGCTTCAGCTTGCCGATAAACCCTCAAACACCCAAACTAAAGTTTCGGTCAAGCCTTTTCAAAGGCTTGTGGGGTTGAGGGGCGGCGCCCCTCATCGCCGTCCGCAGACGGCGAAACTCTCTCCGCATTAAAAAGAGCTCCGCAAGGGGGTGAATTGCCGCCTTGCGGCAAGAGGGGGACGCCCTGCGATAGAGGGCGTCCCCCTAAAAAG
>JAILIG010000148.1 GCA_024695445.1 Oscillospiraceae bacterium | reverse complement strand
ACCGCCTGCCGGATGACGCAGTCCGGCTCCTTCTGATGCCGGCAGTCCGCAAAACGGCAGGTACCCGCCGTCTGCCGGAACTCCGGAAAACAGTCTGCGAGCTCCTCCGGCGCAATCTGCGCATAGCTCTCCGTCTCAAAGGTCGAAAAACCGGGCGTATCCGCAACCCGGCCGCCGTGCGGCAATGTGTAAAGCGCGGTCTCCCGCGTCGTGTGCCGGCCTCTGCCGAGCTTGCGGCTGATGTCAGCCGTTTCGAGCTGTAACCGGACATCCAGCGCGTTGAGCAGCGTCGATTTCCCGACGCCGGAATTTCCCGTAAACGCACTGATGCTGCCCTCCAGCGCATCGTAGACCGCACGGACCGTCTCCGGCTTCTCATAGTCTACGCAGTACACCGGAAAGCCCGTCCCGCGGTACAGCGCCGCATAGCGCTCCGCATCGCCCAGATCGAGCTTGGTGAAAACGAGCGCGGGCGCGATGCCCTTGTATACACAGACCGCGAGAAACTTATCCAGAATTTGCAGATTCGGTGCCGGCTCCGTCACGGCCTGCACGAAAAACAGCCGGTCGAGATTTGCCAGCGGCGGACGGATGAGCTGGTTTTTACGCGGGAAAATCTCCGAAATGCAGCCGTCTGCAACCTGCACCCGGTCACCGGTACACGGGGAAATCCCCTGCCGGCGGAAAATGCCGCGTGCCTTACACGCCGTAACTGCGCCATCGGGGGACTCTACCCAGTAAAGTCCCCCGATTGCTTTGATAATCAGTCCGTCCATACGGCTCAGTCATCGTCGGCTGCTGCCGTCGTCGCCGTCGTAGAAGAGGACGATGTGGACGCGCTCGTAGGCGACCACCATGTCCGGCTGGTCGAGGTCTGATCCGCATCGGTCGTTCCCGTGACAGGCGGTGTGGTCTCAATCAGACCGTCAACCGCACGGAATGCCTTTTCGATATAGGACTCCGCCTCGCTGACAACGCCGTTGTCGAAATCAAGCGTATACTTGCCGATCGTTTCGTACTTGCCGTTCGTGTCGTTGAACAGCACTGCAACAACCTTCGCCTTGCCGATGCCGCTGACATTCACGGATGTCGCACCCTGTGCATACTCCACCTTGAAGAGGTCGCCGACCTTCTTCTCGATGCCGTCCTGATAAATCGTGATGTGGAAGGTACCGGCTGCATTGCTCGGAATCGCAAACGGCATTCTGACCGTGGTTTCCTTCGGAATACCGTTGGAAACACGGATCTGGATCGTTGTGCCCTCGTTCACCTGCTGGCCCGGATCAACATTCTGATAGATTACCGTACCGGCAGGCGACTTATCGTTGACTTCATCCTTGGAAAGGATCAGTTCGCAGTCACTTGCAAGCTTCTCCGCCTCTTCCAGCGTCTTCTGGACAAAGCTCGGAACCTCAATCGTCTGCTTGTTCTCGCCGCGGCTGACGACCACGATGATGGTGGAACCGGATTCCACCTCTGTGCCGGCAGGCGGGTTCGTCTCGATGATCTTGCCGCTCTCGACCTTATCGTCATACTTGACATGGCGGGTTGCGATCAGACCTTTCGCGTCGATCATCTGTCTGCCGATTTCATAGTCATATTCGACGACATTCGGGACAGGCACCTTGCGGTTTCCGAGGCTGACATTGACCAGAATCACATCGCCCTTGCCGACCGGATCGCCCTCCGGAACACTCTGCTTGAAGATTTTGCCCTTCTCCTGCGTCGAGTACTCCTGCGTGTCAATCTTGATATTCAGGAATTTGTTGTACTGTGCCACAGCCTCCTCGTAATCCATACCGATCAGGCCGGGCATCTTGTTTTCCTTTGCGGAGCCGGATGCCTGCGTATCCTTCAGTGCCTTGACCAGAAGGCTCGTGCCGAGCACCGCACCGACAATAATCACCACGATGATGACCGCGCTGAGCAGCGGGACAAACAGAGAGCCCTTTTCCTCCTCCTCGTAGTCCTCATCGTCGTCTACTTCATCATCTTCATCGTCGTCGTAGTAGGGATTTGCGCGGACCTCATCGCGCACCGGCGTCTCCTGCGGCTGATCGACCGGCGTAAAGAAACGGGTTTTTTCGTCGCCGGCGGCAGCCTTCTGCGTGCCGAGAAGCTGCGGGAAATAACCGAACACACAGCCGTCCGGATCTTCCTTGAACGACTCGATGTCATCCATCATCTCGCGGGCAGACTGGTAGCGATCCTTCGGATCCTTCTGCATGGCGCGGAGAATGATCTCCTCCAGGCCGGTCTGAATGTCAGGGCGCACCGTATGCGGCAGCGGAACCTCCGCCTGCATATGCATGACGGCAATGCTCACCGGATTGTCCGTATCAAACGGCTTTTTGCCGGTCAGCATCTCATAGAACATGACGCCGACGGAGTAAAGGTCACTCTTGGCGTCCGTGACGGCGCCGCGTGCCTGCTCCGGGCTGATATAATGGACGGTGCCGATTGCCTTATCGGTTCCGGTTTTGCCGTCCTCACGCGCAAACTTCGCAATGCCGAAGTCCATGACCTTGATCGTGCCGTCCTGCAGCATCATGATGTTCTGCGGCTTGATATCGCGGTGAACGATGCCCTTGCTGTGGGCGTGCTGCAGCGCACGGAGAATCTGGAGAATGTAGTGAACGGCATCTCTCCAGTCGAGCTGTCCCTCCTGCTCCATATACTCATTCAGCGTGAAGCCGTCGATATACTCCATCACGATGAACTGAATCCGGTCGGAAAAACCGACATCGAACACCTTGACGATATTCGGGTGACTCAGCACGGCAATCGCCTTGGACTCATTGCGGAAACGGCGCAGAAACTCCTCGTTCTCCGCAAATTCCTTCTTGAGGATCTTCACGGCGACCGTCTTGTTGTCCACAACATCCTGCGCGCGGTAGACATCCGCCATGCCGCCCTCGCCGATCCGCTCGATGATCTCGTAGCGGCCGTCGAGCTTCTTGCCGATGTTCTTATCGTTGCGATCTTCTTTCATCTCGAACCTCCGAGCCGGTCAGAACAGTTCTCCGGCGAAATCATACTGTTTATGCGCTGGACAGCGCATTTCTGGTTTCAGGCACTGCCGAACACAGCGCCGGTTTCACTTATTTGACAAGCAGCACGACGGAAATATTGTCCTTGCCGCCGTTTTCGTTTGCCTCGGCGATTGCGCGTGCCGGAAATTCCTCCGGCGCCGTTTCGCGCACAAGCTCTGCCATTCTGTCGTCGGAAATCATCCCGTAGCAGCCGTCCGAGCAAAGCACCAGACGGTCGCCGTCCGTAAGCGGAAGCGACTGCGTATCGGCCAGCACCCGGATTGCAACACCGACCGCACGCATCAGCTCATTGCGTCTGGCGTGGGTGGCACGCTCGTCCGCCGTAATGGCGCCCTGTTCGTACAGAAGCTGCACGACGGTATGGTCTGTCGTCAGCTGGCGGGCACTGCCCTCCTCTGTGACGAGATAGGCGCGGGAATCGCCGACATTGACGATGAACGCCTCGCCGTCCCGTGCAAACGCTGCCACCAGCGTCGTGCCCATCCGGCTCGGAACCGCACCGTGAACCGATGCGCGGTAGACCTTCTGATTTGCGTGTGCCGTCGCGGCACGCAGCAGCTCACAGACCGCCTCGCCGTCCATTGCGGGCTGATATCCCTTCCGGAATTGATCGGCAGCCGCAGCAATGGCAATCTGGCTCGCAGCACTGCCGTTCTGCATTCCGCCCATGCCGTCACAGACGATCGCCAGAACGCCGTCTGAAAATTCTTCCGTCATCACAGAATCCTGATTTTCGCTCCGGACTCTGCCGATATCACAACCGGAAAATGCTCTCAATGCTGCTCACCTTCCTCTGCCGGACTGTGCATCTGATTGCGCCTCAGCTGTCCGCACGCCGCCGCGATATCCGCGCCGAGCGTCCGCCGCACCGTGGCGTTGATGCCCTGCCGTTCAAGCTTTTTCTGAAACTGCACCGCACTGCCTGCCGAAAAGCCGGTATCCGCGACCGGATTGACCGGAATCAGGTTGACATGCGGGCGCTGTCCGGAAAAGACCGGTCGCAGCAGTCTGCCGAGTGCGGCAGCTGCCGAGTCGGAATCGTTCTTTCCGGCAATCACCGCGTACTCAAAGGTTACGCGTCTGCCTGTTTTCTCAAAATACTGCCTGCAGGCCTCCAGCAGCTCGCTGATCGGATATTTGCGGTTCACGGGCATCAGCGACGATCTCGTCCCGTCGTCCGACGCATGAAGCGAAACCGAAAGCGTCAGCGGCAGCGCCTCCTGACTCAGTCTCAGAATCTGCGGCACGACACCGCAGGTCGAAAGCGCCACATGGCGAAGGCTCAGGTTTCTGCCCTCGCTGCACGAAAGCAGCCGCAGAAACTGCATGACATTCTCATAGTTATCCAGCGGCTCGCCGATTCCCATCAGCACCACGCCGGAAATGCGCTCCTCCTCCGGAAAACCGGCATCCGCAGCATAGATCTGGCCGAGCATTTCTGCCGGCGTCAGATTGCGGACGAACCCCAGCGGCGCGGACGCGCAGAACTTACAGCCCATCTTGCAGCCGACCTGCGTCGAGATGCAGGCGGTCACGCCGTGATGATAGACCATCCGCACGGTTTCCACACAGTTCCCGTCAGAGAGCGTACATAAGTATTTTACAGTATCATCAAGGGTAGATGCAAGCTTTTGCGTAATTTTTGGCGGGTTTATATAAAATCGCTCCCGCAGCTTTGATTGAAATTGTTTAGATATATCGGTCATTTCTGCGAAGTCAAAGACGCGCCGCACATGAAGCCAGCGGAAGATCTGCTTTGCACGGAATGCGGGCTCGCCCATCGCCTTGATTTCGGCGGCAAGCTGCTCCGGCAGCAGGCTCAGAATCTCGATTTTTTCCTGCTCCATGCAGCGCCTCCTTTATCTGAAAATCAATCTGCGTTTCGCCGCAGCTTCGCAATGAAAAATCCGTCCGTGCCGAGCATCTGCGGCAGCAGCGTCGTCATCGGCTGTCCGCCGGTTCTTTCCGCGGCAGCCGGATACTGCGCAAAGGGCAGCTTCGCCGAAAACTCCCTGTGCTGTTCGAGAAAGCGGCTGACGACATCCTCGTTTTCCGCCCGCAGTACCGTGCAGGTCGAGTAGACCAGCACGCCGCCCGGCCGCACGGCCTCCGCCGAGGCCTCCAAAATCTTATATTGCAGCGCGGGCAGTCCCGCGGCTTCTTCGAGCGATTTATACCGCACTTCCGGCTTTCTGCGCATGACGCCGAACCCGGAGCAGGGCACATCGCAGAGCACGCGGTCAGCCGCCGGACGATCCGGCGCGGGATGCCGCGCATCACCGGTCTGCGCCGTAATGCAGGTAAGTCCCAGCCGTTTCGCGCCGTCCTGAATCAGTCTGACACGCTGCGGATGCAGGTCATATGCGAGCAGCTGCCCGCGGTTTTCCATCATTTCCGCGACGGCAAAGGTCTTGCCGCCCGGTGCCGCACAGACATCGAGCACGGTTTCGCCGGGCTGCGCGTCCAGCGCCAGACAGCAGAGCTGCGACGCCAGATCCTGCACATGAACCCAGCCGTCCGCAAAGACCGCCGCGTCCGAGAGCGCCGCACCGGTCGTCTCCCGGCCGCTCCGGTCGCCCTGAAAGGCAAAGGGAATCCCCGGCACCGGCATGAGGCCGGTCTGCGCCGTCAGCTCCGCCGCATCGCAGCGCAGCGGGTTCTGCCGGAAGTACAGCGGCGGCTCGCCGAGACTGTCCGCCATGAAGGCCTCTGCGGCTTCCGTGCCGAGATCGGCAGTCAGCCTCTGCACCAACGGCAGCGGCACGGAGTATTTCACCGACATCGCGGCAAGCGGCTCCGCCGGAACGGGAATGGCCTTGTCCGCACGCAGAAAACCGCGCAGCACCGCGTTAATCATGCCGGCAGCACTCGCCTTCCGCAGCTTTTTGACGGCCTCCGTCCAGAGATTGACCGCGGCAGCCTCCGGGGTACGCATCGTCAGCAGCTCGCAGATGCCGCAGCGCAGCACGCAGAGCACCTCTGCGTCGAGCTTTTCGGGCTTTCGTCCGGAATGGACGGCAATCAGGGCATCGAGCGTCACAAGCCGCTCCAGCGTGCTCATGAACAGCGCACGGCAGAGCCTTTGATCGCGGGCGGCCGCCTCACGGTCGCCGTTTCCGTCCAGCCGCTTCATCGCCGCACCGAGCGCCAGATTGCCGTAGCTGCCCTGCTTCACCGTGCGAATCAAGGTCTGCGCGCAGACCAGGCGCGGTGCCAGACCGTTCATCATCTGCGGCTGTTGCGGATTGCCAGCAGACGGATCAGCTGTAAGAGCGAATTCACAACGGCCACGACATAAGTCATTGCAGCCGCGGTGAGCACCTTGCGGACGCCCTTCTGCTCCTCAGTTGTCAGAAAGCCTCCGCCGCTCAGCGTCCGGAGCGCTCTGCCGCTGGCATTGAACTCCACCGGCAGCGTAATCAGCTGGAACGCGATGACCACGCAGAAGAACCAGATGCCGAGTGTAATCAGCTTCGGGGCACTGGCGATGCAGCCGATGACCACGAGCAGATACGATGCCCACGAGGAAATATTCGTCGATTTCACAATCGCGTTGCGGACCACAACCGGCTTATAGCCCTGTGCATACTGCAGCGCATGGCCTGCCTCGTGCATCGCCACGCCGACCGCCGCGACCGTCGCCTTGTTGTAGACATCCTCCGAGAGCCGGATGACATTGGCCGTCGGATCATAGTGATCCGAAAGGCTGCCGCTGATCGCCTCGATCTGCACATCCGTGATGCCGTTGTCGAGCAGCATCTGTCTCGCGGCCTCCGCGCCGGTCAGACCGGCGGAATTCCGGATCTCGCTGTACTTTCTGAACGCCGACTTCACGCCGATCTGCGCGATCAGAATGAGGATAATGGATAAAATCGGAATGCCGTACCAAATCATGATTGACTCCTTTCCGCGGGGTTATTCCGCTGCGGTAAACCGCATCCCCGCCGTCACGGCAAAGCCGCGCAGAAAATCTGCTGCCGGCATCGCCTTTGCCCCCTCTGCCTGAATGACCGTCGGCTGCACAACGCCGCCGTCCCCGCAGACAAAGCAGAGTGTCTGATCGTCTGTGACCGTCCCCGCTGCCGCGTCCGAATGCTTTGCCGTCAGCACGGAGCCGCGAAGCTTCACGCGGCGGCCGCCGAGCATGGCATAGCCCGTCACCCCGCGGATGATCCGGTCGATTTCAGCTGCCGGCTCCGAAAAATCAAGCCGGCTCATGTCCTTTGTAATTTTCTCTGCATAGCAGACATCGGCTTCGCCCTGCGGCACAGCGCGGAGCGTTCCCGCTTCGAGCTGAGAAAGCGTCTCGCGGAGCACCTCCGCCGAAAGCGCCGAAAGCCGGTCATGCAGCGAATCCGCCGTTTCGTCCGCTGCAATCGGAATGCGGACGCTGTGCAGCATATCGCCGGTATCAAGCCCCTCCGCCATCTGCATGGCCGTCACGCCCGTCTCGGCGTCTCCGGCTAAAATGGCACGCTGAATCGGCGCCGCACCGCGCCACCGCGGCAGCAGTGAGGCGTGCAGGTTGATGCAGCCGTAACGCGGCAGTTCCAGAATCTCCTTCGGAAGAATCTGCCCGTACGCGATGACGACAATCAGATCGGGCGCAAGCCCGCGGAGAATCTGCATCGCTTCCGCCGCATCATCCCCGCGCCGCAGAGAAAGCGGCTGATAAACCGGAATGCTGCGTGCCTCCGCGCAGGCCTTGACCGGCGTCGGCAGCAGCTTTTTGCCGCGTCCGCGGGGACGGTCGGGCTGCGTGAACACTGCACACACCCGATGTCCGCTCTCAGACAGCATTTCCAGTGTCGGCACCGAAAATTCCGGCGTTCCCATAAATACAATATTCAATGTATGGCTCCTTATTCCTTGTTCTGCGTGTCGCCGTCCAGCAGACCGATCACGCCGGCAATCACATATCCGACTGCGAGAATCAGCGTCACAATCCATTTTCCGACGGACTCGCCGTTCACCGCAATCACGATAAATGCCGCGATTGCCGCCAGACCGACCAGAATCTGACAGACTGACGCAATCCGTTTCCATGTCTTTTTCACCGTATGATTCTCCCTTCTGCTCACCAGATTTTCGGCAGCAGGCGGTATGTTACCCGCGTGCAGTATTCCGCATAGCCTTTGAGCTCTGCCTTCAGCACCTGCTCCTCGTTGCGGATGCGCAGCACGATGATGACCGGATAAATGAGAAAGACCGGCAGCGCAGCCAGAGAACCGAGCACAAGCGGAATTGTCACAAACATCAGTACCGTCGCCGTATACATCGGGTGCCGGATGATGCCGTACAGTCCCGTGTCGATGACGGTCTGCTCCGCTTCCACCTTCACGGTGCGCGACAGATAGCTGTTTTCGCGCATCACCTCGGCGTACATCCCGTAGCCGATGAGAAAGACCGCAGCAGCCGCCCACGAAATCCAGTGCGGAAGCTGAAGCCAGTCAAAGCGGAAATCCAGTCCGCAGAGCACAAAGCCCGCCAGAAACATCAGCGCAGAGAGCGCGACCACGAGCCTTTGCGTCTGCTCCTGCTCCTTGCTTTCCAGCCGCCGCCTGAGCAGATCGGGCGCTTTTTTCAGCATGACCAGCCCCATGACAAGCATCGGCAGAAACAGCACGCCGAGAAACAGCCAGCCCCGCGGAAATTTCAGCGTACCGGCCGGCAGGAAAATCAGCAGACCGGCCGCAAGCAGTCCCGCGGCATATCTCGTCAGGGCTTTCCCTGCCAGTGAGTGCTTCACGGCAGTCACCTCCCGTTATTCGGACTCCGGTACATAATACTCCTCGACCAGCTCCGTGAACAGATGCCCGTCCAGATGGTCGTTTTCGTGGCAGGCACAGCGTGCGCCGAGGTCTTTGAGCTTCAGCTCATACTGCTCGCCGTTCCGGTCAAAGGCTCTGAGCGTGACCGATTTCGGCCGCGTGACATAGCCCCAGCGGTTCGGGACGGACAGACAGCCCTCGAGATCGCGGACCTTGCCGCTTGTCCTGACGATTTCCGGATTGACGGCCTCGATGACCTCGCCGTTCTCCTCCAGAATCATGATGAATGCACGGCGCAGAATGCCGACCTGCGGTGCCGCAAGTCCGACGCCGCCAGTCTTGCGCAGGGTTTCCGCCATGTCGTCGAGGAGCTGTGCGAGCTTGTCGTCAAATTTTTCCACTGTCCGGCATTTTTTCGTCAGAACCGGATCGCCTTCTTTTACAATATTGCGGATTGCCATGCTGAATCTCCTTATCGGTTTATTCCTCTGCGGCATTCGGGAAGCCGTCTCCCCAGCGCCGCAGCGTATTTTCATAAAATGTATATGCGCCCGCCCGAACCGGCAGCTCGTGAAGCTGTTCCTGCGTAATCCACGGGTTCTGCACCGAATCCCCCGCATAGAGCAGATGCGCGTTCTGGGACGGAATCAGCCCCTGCGCGAGCAGAAAGGCACGCGAGCCGGATTCGCTGACAGCCTCATCCGCCAGCAGCACGACATGGCCCGGACTTCCGCCGCGGCAGATGATATCGCCTGCACGCGCCTCCTCCGGCAGAATCGGGTACGACTCCGCTTCAAGCGACAGCGTGCCTGCGTAATGTTGCACCGTCATCAGCCAGTCGCGGTAGGTCTGTTCGGTATCGCTCCTGCCCTTTAATTTCAGCCACATCGAGAAATCCCCGAAGGCCAGCACACGCTTTCCGCTGCTGAATGTCTCATAGTCACAGCACATTCCGTTGGTCAGATGAAACGCGAGCTTCGCGGTCTGACCGGATGTGCGGAAATAGTCGCTCCAGAAGCGGATGACCGTATCGGCGCACTGCTGATACCCCTCGGCGCCGAGCGTCAGATCATAAACCGCAGCGGCGTTCGCACCGGAAAGCTGTTCGCCCTTGAAAGTGCAGATGCCGCTGCCGTCCGGATACAGCGTCTGCTGCCGCATGAACGCCAGAAAGCTGTCTGCGGCCGCCGGCACGCGGGTATATCCTTCCGGCGGCAGAATGCGTGTCTCCTGTGTCATGCCGGCAGGATTGATATACGGATTTTCGGAGGTGAATGCGATGTCCGGCTTCAGATCGGCGGCGCGCCAGTGCCTTGCCGCACGCAGACAGAGCAGCGCATAGCAGACAAGTAGCAGGCAGACCGGCATGGTCAGCCGAATGATGAGCTGTTTTTTCGTCAGTTTCCAGACAGTCATACCGCGGTTTCCTCATCCCTGATCCGGAAAGAGCATCTGCGGCGGGGTCACGACCGGGGAACCGTCCGGATTCCGCATCACGGTCAGGCCGCCGGAATACCCGTCCCGGCAGTAGAGATAATTGACGCCGGTCACCATATCCAGCAGGATTTTCATGCTGCTTCCGTCGATTTTCTGTGTATAGATCACGGCAAAGCGTGTCTGCTTTTTCTTAAACATCTGCGGATTCGTTCCTCTCAAAGCAATCGTCCGAATGCTCGGAAATATATGCGGCCGCCTCTGCGGCGTCCTGCGCAAAAAACGGATGCTTGCCCAGAACCGCGGCATCATGCGCAATCAGATGCCATTTCCAGAGCGGCACAGACTGCTCCATGAATGCGCGGGGCCTTTCCAGAAGCGTCACAAGGCGCAGTGCATAGCGCACCGCCTCCGCCTCCGTACCGTTCAGGCACTGCATCACAAAATCACCCGCGGCAGCGGCATCCAGCCGTTTTCCGCGTTTCAGAAAGGCGTCCCGCAGCACGGGGAATCCGGCTTCAGCCGGAACGCTGCGCGCCAGACGCTTCAGGCGCCGTTCTGCCGCATTGAAACGCAGCCGGAGCCATGCGGGGCGGTGTACCGCACGCACAATGTCCGTGCAGGCGCAGCGGAGTGTCTCGCCGTCCATGCCCTGCGGCACAGACGCGGGCTGCGCAGGAAGCTGATAGTCCGCAGGCAGCACGCCGTCCCTGAGATGTGTTTCCAGGTCGTGCAGCAGAGAAGGTCTGCCGATATTTGCAGCCAGATCCATATTCCGTTTCTCCTGTTATACGCCGCAGTCGCCGTTCATATCGGCGAATACGGAAACGCCGCGGAAGACCGGATCGGCCATCGCCTCAGAGAGCAGCCTGCGAATCAGACCTCGCATTTCTGCGGTGTCCTTGCACTTGAGCAGCAGGCGGCGGCGGTATTT
>JAILIG010000144.1 GCA_024695445.1 Oscillospiraceae bacterium | reverse complement strand
GCAAAATGTGCAAACAGCTATATCTATTGTCCTGATACAAAAGATTATCGCACAAATATTTATTCCGTTGGTGCCAAAGGTACCGGTGACGGAGGAGCATTTGTTACGGTAGAGGACATTGTAAAGTTCTGGAAAGGACTGATCGGGCATAAGCTGCTTTCTGAGAAAATGGTATCGGTGATGTTTTCCAAACAAAGTGGTGATGGGAAAGATCCTGAAGAGGGGTACTATGGATACGGAGTATGGATCATCGACAATCCGGATGGACAGGACTATGTATATATGCAGGGGGTCGATGACGGAGTGAGTGCAATCTCCGAATATAATCCTAATAACGGGATGATCACAGTCATGCTCAGTAATTACGGGGATAATGTATGGTCAAGAATGAGAAAAGTCAGAAAGGAAGCGTATTAGCATTTTCATAAAGAATGCTCTTTTCCGATTTTTCAGTGTGTGGATTGAATGTTGCACTGAAAAACAGCGTAAAATCGCAGAAAACGGACTTGCCAAAAATTGCGATTCGGGTGTTCGCAAAATAGCGTTGAGTGTGGGGAAAGGTTGTCTATGAAAGGAGTGATCCATATGCCTGAAGTCATCAATCTGCATGATATCAACGAAATGCTTAAGCTGTTGAAAGGCGAGTATCCTGTACGCCAAATCAGCAGATCGCAGTATGATCCGCCGGAATTTGATGTTCCGACCGAAATATATGTTGTGCTGAATGAATATGTATATCAGGATGCCAGCTGCAAGCCCGTATTTCAGGAGGCTTTGACTGTATTGTTTTCAGGAAATGCAGAAGATGTTTTTCTTGGTGCTCTGTATTTTGATTACTGCCTGAGCAAAGAAAAAAACAAAACTGCAAGTTTTTCTATTGATACTGAGAAGATGTTCCCGCTTCTAAAAGACGGAATCAGACGGAACAAAAACGGATTGATGCATAGAAATGCATTTCTGTCTGGCTGTGATGACAGTTGTATGGATTGGCTCACAAAATTATGTTCATGTTATAACAAAGAGTACGGTTTTTCGCTGCTGCATAATGAATAATCCATGCCCCACTGAATCACAGTGATCCCTGACTGATTGGAGTTTACTATGGAACACATTGAATCAAAAATAAAAGAAATCGAAAGCAAGCTGCATATTGTGATTCCAAAGGTATACCGTGAATTCCTGCTTGCCGGACATGAGATGGAATTCGATGACGGCATATTATATGATATTGATACGATTGCGGAACGATATGTAACACTTGAATTTGCAGAATACGCCCCGGAGTTCATCCCAATCGGCAATGATAACGGTGACTATGAACTGGTCATGAAATCTGGCAGCAATAATACAAGGTTCGGCTTTCTGGAGCAAGGCTCGATAGGTACATCAGAGCCAGCGCGTATGATGAACTTTTCCAAATGGTATGAAAGCGGACACCGCTTCTCTCAGGAGAAAAACGAAAACGTGGATTGGTCTGCAAAAGTGAAAGTTGTTCTGATCAAATGCCCGGAGAACAAAGTGAAAACGATCATGAAAATACGAAAAGCTCTCCAATTGGATACACCTGCCGGAGAACTGTTAGCTGCTGTGGAACATACGCCGTGCGTATTAACCGAGCAATTCTCTGCCATTGTTGCGAAAAGGATCATAGAACAGGAGCAGTTAGAAAAATGGCTTGAAATCCGGTTCGGATAAAATTACAGCCCCGCACCGCTGAATCACCAGTGATGCGGGCGGAAAGGAGAATTCTTTATGGCAAAATACAGATTCAAATACTGGTACGAATGTGGCGAGCGCGGCTGCTTTCTCTGGGCAGACGATGATGTCACGCGGGATACATTCGGCGGCGGCGTCAGTCATGTGGACAGTAAAAAACTGCCGCTTTCGGCGGAGCTGTTACAGTTTCTGCGCGACACCGCGCGCCTGCATGACCGCTCCCTGAACTGGGAATATCCGCCTGATCCGCCTGATCCGGAGGACTGGACGCCGGAAATGGCAGCGGAGTTTGACCGCCGTGCGCATGAGGGCTACGACCGCATCTGCGCAGAGCTCGGCAGCGACTACGAAATCATCTACGCCGCGGACATCACAGGATAACCTCAAAGCGCAGCATAATCAAGGAGGAACCGTCATGACAGAAGTTCAGATGCTCCCGCTGGACCCGTCTGACCGGGAGCAGTTTATCAGAGACAATCAGGAGGCCTTCCGCTACGGTGCGCTCGAAGAATTCGGGCCGCGTGACGATCATTTTGAGGAGGACGGCGAGATCATCTCCTGCGAAACGATCGAACACGCCATAGACGAAGGCACCGCATACCGCATCGTGCAGAACGGCAGAAAAACCGGCGGCGCCGTCATCAAAACGGAATACGACCGCGGCGATCTGGAGCTGCTGTTCGTATCGCCCGCCGCGCACAGCAAGGGCATCGGATTTGCCGCATGGTGCGCAATCGAGGCCATGCACCCGGAGGTGACCGTGTGGGAAACCGTGACGCCGTATTTTGAAAAGCGGAACATTCATTTTTATGTCAACCGCTGCGGCTTTCACATCGTCGAATACTTCAACGAGCACCACTGCGATCCGGAGGACACCGAAGGAGAGCTCTTTGAAATGTTCCGGTTTGAAAAAATCCTGCCGGCGACACCGGAAGCCCTTGCGGCACAGATTCGCCGCATTTCGCACTATGAAGCCCTCATGCAGCAGGCCTTGCAGCTGCCGGACGGTGATCCGGCGCGGAAAGAGCTGTTCCGTGCGCTTTCCGGGTATTACGGCAGCGCCGCATGGAAGCGCGATTTTGCCGCGGATGAAGCCGGGCTTTTGCCGAAGTCGCTCCGACGCGGTGTGCTCTCTGAGGACGGCCTTTACGATCTGCTGGAATCCTACGGACAGTAAAAAAGAATCCCTCACCGCCGGCATATCCGGTGATGAGGGATTTTTTTGCGGATGCCGCAGTTATTTTCTGCCGCGGATGATGCTCTTGCCGCAGACAAAGGTGACCGCGAAATAACCGCCGTAGATCAGAATAATGATCGCAGCAGCCGCAAATACCGGAGCGCCGAGGCGCTGTCTGCCCAGCGCTTCCAGAATGTGAGATGCAAAGCGGATGCCGATGACGGCGTGAATGCAGGCCAGCAGCAGCGGCAGCAGGAAGAACACGCCCGTCTGACGGAACAGCGAACGGGTGATCTCGCGCTCCTCCGCACCGAGCTTCCGGAGCATTTCATAGCGTCCGACGCTGTCTGCGCTCTCGGACAGCTCCTTCAGCGCGAGTATTGCGCCGCAGGAAATCAGGAACACCAGACCGATATACAGGCCGAGGAAGGTCGAGACAACGATCAGCGTGATGCTTTCCTCCCCGATCTGCTGTTTCGTGCGCAGATTCGGCGCGATGCGGAGCGCGGTCGCTTCCTGCACCTTCGTGCAGTGTTCTGCCAATGTCTTGTTGAACTGTGCGATTTCCGCCTGATCCTCTGAGGCATACTGTCCGATGAAGTAATCCGCCGCCGCGGATTCCTCGCTGACGGCACTGTCCGGCACGACAAAAAAGCCTTCGTTCAAGCGCTGCCCCATCGGCTCCACAAAGCCGTCCGTGCAGACCGCTGCGTGCGGGCGGAGCGGATGTCCGAAGAAGCGGATGACAGTGCCGGCCTCCAGCGCACGGCTGCGGATGCCGCGCATCAGATCGGAATTGCAGACCACCGCGTACTCGTCCGCGTTCAGAGAGAGCGTCTCTCTGCCGTAGAGCTGCATCAGGCGGTTGTAGTCGCTGAGCCGGAAAATCTCCTCCCACGCATCCGTCATCAGGAAGGGATTCGCCTGCTCCAACTCCTCCCGCAGCGTGCCGAAGGAGCTGCCCATCGTGACTCCGGGATCCAGATAGCTGTGGAAATGCACCGCCTCGCGGACATTCCCGCGGAGGTCAAGGCCGCACGCCGCAAAGCGCTGCTCCGCGTCGTCATAGACCTGCTGATGCACCTCGTCCCTGACCTCATACGCCGTCCATTTCAGTGCAAAGTCCGCCGGACAGAGGCTCTTCAGGTTCGCGTTCAGCACATTCCGGATCGAGAATGCTGCCGACAGCGCACAGATCGTCAGAAACAGCATCAGGCAGATGACCGTCATCGAAAGCACGGCGGTGTTGATCTTGCTGCTGATCTGGCGGAAGGTAAACGCATTCAGGCCGCGGTGATAGACAGACTTTGCCGACATCACAACGCGCAGCAGCATTCCGGAGACAGACCGGAACAGCAGGTAGGTCGCCGCACAGCCGACGGCAATGCAGAGGACCAGCTTATTGCGGCTCATGGCAGCAAATTTCCAGCCTGCTTCATAATAGGCAATGCCGAGCGCAGCGGCGGCAATCAGAAACATGATCGCGCAGGCAACCGGATTTTTCAGCCGGATCTGCTCGGACTTTCTGCCGGACTGCATCAGGTCGATGAGCTTCATCCGGCTGACGACTGCGCTGTTGAACAGCACCGCGACCAGATACATGACGGTAAAGCAGAGCATCGTCCTGCCGACGGCCTCGCCCGAAATGTGGAACCGGAACATGGACATATCCGCTTCAAAGAGATTGGCGACCAGCGCGCTCATGATCTGCGAGAGCCCGATGCCGAGCAGCAGCCCGACACCGAGGGAACCGATGCCGATGATGACGGTTTCCAGCAGCAGAATCGCGGAGATCCGGCCCTTGCCCATGCCGAGCGTCATATAGAGCGCAAACTCGCGGTTCCGGCGCTTCATCAGGAAGCGGCTCGCGTAGACAATCAGCAGGCCGAGCACGCCCGCGACAAAGATGCTGGTGCCGGAGAGCACCGTTTTCAGCAGGGAGACCGTTTCGTTGCGGCTCTCCGTGACGGCGAGCATCGCCGCCTGTCCGCTGATCGCGTTGAACACATAAAAGACGGAGACTCCGATGACCAGTGTGAAAAAGTAGATCGCGTAATCGCGCAGACTTCTGCGGATATTGCCGAAGGAGAGCTTACAGAGCATCGCTCATGTCACCTCCCAGCAGCGTCACGACATCCATGATCTGATCGAAGAAGTGCTTTCTGTCCGCCTGGCCGCGGCTGATTTCATGGAAGATCTTTCCGTCCTTGATGAAAATGACTCTGGACGCATAGCTTGCGGTGAAGCTGTCGTGCGTGACCATCATGATCGTCGCGCCGCATTCGCGGTTCAGATAGCGGAAGCGCTCCAGAAGGAGCTTTGCAGATTTGGAATCGAGCGCACCGGTCGGCTCGTCTGCGAGCACGAGCTTCGGATTCGTCACGATGGCACGCGCCGAGGCCACCCGCTGCTTCTGTCCGCCGGACATCTGATAGGGGTACTTTTGCAGCACATCCGCGATGCCGAGCTGGTCTGCGACCTTCCGGACCGCGGTGTCAATTTCCTTCGCGGGCTTCTTCTGAATCGAGAGCGCCAGCGCGATGTTTTCATAGGCGGTCAGAGTGTCGAGCAGGTTGAAGTCCTGAAAGATGAAGCCGAGCTGCTCGCGGCGGAAGCGGTTGAGCGCCTTACCTTTGAGCGCGGTGATGTCCGTTCCGTCCAGATAAATATGGCCGGCCGTCACGCGGTCAATCGTCGAGATGCAGTTGAGCAGCGTGGTCTTGCCGCTGCCGGATGCACCCATAATCGCCGTAAATTCACCCTGCTCCACGGTGAAAGAGATATCGTTGAGCGCCTTTGTCAGGCTGGATCTGTTTCCGTAGTATTTTTCGATCTGCTGAATGCTGAGTAATTCCATTCGTACCAGCTCCTTTCTGACAACATGATACCATATTTCCGGCAGCCTGTCGCCGGTCTTATCTTACAGAACATTACAGTTTTGTAAGATTGGAGCTGTCAGACGGCGCCCGGCCGGACGCTGTGCAGTTCATCCCTGCCGAACGAGATGCAGAACTCTGTATACGCGCCCTCTGCCGACCGCACGCTGATGCCGTGGCCGAGCTTTTCGCAGAGCTTCTTCACGATGTAAAGCCCCATGCCGGTCGATTTCGCGTGCCGGTGACCGTTTTGTCCGGTAAAGGATTTCTGAAACACCTTCGGCAGATCGTCCGCGGGAATGCCGATGCCGTTGTCGCGGAAATGCAGCACGGTTTTCTCCGGCAGCTGCTCCGCGGAGACCGTGATCTCCGCCGCACCGTATTTCATGCTGTTGTCCGTGAGCTGACCGAGTATGAAGCCGAGCCATTTGCCGTCGGTCATCACCTCACAGTCCAGCCCCTCCGTCCGGAGTGCGATGTTCCGCGCCTGAAGCGCTGCGCGGTGCTTCAGGGCCGTCTCCGAGAAGATGCGCTTCAGAGAGACCGGCCGGATGATGTAATCCTTTTCGGCGGTGCCGCTGCGAACATAGTACAGCACGGTTTCGATCTCCGCATCGACGCGCTTGATCTGCTCCTCGTATCCGGTCAGGCCGTCGTTGTGGCACATCAGCTCCAGGCCGGAGACCGGCAGCTTGACCTCGTGTACCCACATCTCGATGTATTCGCGGAAGGCCTCGTTCTCGCGGCGGTGTACGGCGATCTGCTCGCACATGGATTTTCCGGCATCCTTCAGCACCTCGCAGAGCAGCCGTCCCTCGTAAAAATCCGGCTCCTCCGTCATTTCCGCCAGCAGATATTTCTGATCGAGCTGCTCTGCGCAGGACATCAGACTGTCGTAAAAGCCCTTTTTCCGCAGGAAATCCCAGCAGACCGTGCAGATTCCCCCGCAGAGCGCCGCCGTGCTGACAATCACCGCCGCCTGCCCCGGCAGCCGGAAGGCAAAGAGGAAGATCAGCACCAGCACCCATGTCCCGGCGGCAATCAGAAATGCAGCCAGCCGGTCCTTCAGATATGCAGACAGTTTCATTTCAAGACATACCCCTGTTTCTTGCGGGTTTCGATCGCATCCGGCAGCCCCAGCTCTGCGAGCTTGCTGCGCAGGCGGCTGATATTGACCGAAAGCGCATTGTCGTTGACATATTCCTCATTGTCCCAGAGAGCGGTCATCAGGTCGTCGCGTGTGACGATCTCGCCCCTGCGTTCGAGCAGCTGCTGAAAGATAATCATTTCGTTTTTTGTCAGGATCTGCTCCTGCTGTCCGCGTGTCACGCTGCCCCGGACCGTGCTGACCTCCGCATCGTGATACATCTGCACGGCGGACACGGCCTTTGCGGCGCGCTTCAGCACCGCGGAGATGCGCAGCAGCAGAATCGTCGGGTGATAGGGCTTTGTGATGTAATCGTCCGCGCCGTAGCTCATCGACAGCATCTCGTCGAGCTCGCCTGTGCGGCTGGTCAGCATGATGACCGGCGTGTCGCTGCTCCTGCGGAATTCCTGCAGCAGTGTCTCGCCGTTCAGCCCCGGCAGCGTAATGTCCAGCAGAATCAGGTCTGCCCTTGCCGCGGTCATCTGCGCGGCGGCGTCCTGAAAGTCCTTCATCTGCACGGCATCGTAGCCCGCGTTTTGCAGCAGGCGTGCCAGCTCTCCGCGCAGGATCTCATCGTCTTCGATAATCAGGATTCGTTTCATTCGGTACCTCCTCCGGCCGGTGTTCACACTCCGTTACAGTATACCAGATTCCGCACGAAAAGTCAACGGAACCGGCCGGCTCTGCTGCCGTGCCGCGCCTTTTTGTACATAGTTTCGTCATACTATGTTTACAAAAAATTCATCATTTAAAATGCGCGGGAATGATATACTATAAGTATCTATCCGGTGTCTGATAAGCACACGCCGGTTCCGACCGAACAAAGAAAGGATGTTTTCCCGAATGAGAGCGCGTTTTCATCTTCCCGATTTTGCAATGCATTTTAAGTTCAACCTCATCTTTGCCGAGCTGCTGAAGAAGCACCCCGAATTATTCCGCGAGGGCGTTGAAATCGCATCGGTCTACGGCACCTTCCCGCCCTCAATCTGGAACGGCGGACGGACGCAGGGCGGCGTTTGCAGCAAATCCTATATCAAGGGCGTCATCCAGGCGTTCAATGAGAGAGGCATCCCGCTGCGGTTTACATTCACGAATCCCCTGATCGAAAAAAAGCATCTCAGCGACGATTTCTGCAACACCGTGATGCACCTCGCCGACAACGGCATGAACGAGGTCATCGTCTTTTCGCCGCTGCTGGAAGAATACATCCGGAAGAATTACCCGAACTACAAGATTACCAGTTCGACCTGCAAGCGCATTACGGACGGCGATCAGCTGCTCGGCGAGCTGGAAAAGGATTACCACATCGTCGTCATCGACTACGACCTGAACCATGATCTGGAAACGCTCAGCCGGATCCCGGACAAGAAGAAATGCGAGCTGCTGGTCAACGCGAGCTGCAACCCCGCCTGTCCCGTGCGTTCCGAGCACTACCGCGCACTCGGCCTGCAGCAGATTGCATACGCCGAGCACATCCGGAAAAACAAGAATGCGCCGTACGACGCGGAGGAGCTCGTCAAGGAGCATCCGGAGCTTCTGAAATTTGCAGAATGTCCCTCTGTCAAGCGTACCCTGTTTGAGATTATCGGCCTGAAGAACACCATCACACCGGACGAAATCTGGAACACCTATATTCCCATGGGCTTTGAACAGTTCAAGCTCGAAGGGCGCACCGCGGAAGCCTTCAATCTGATGGAACACTATATGTACTTCATGGCAAAGCCCGAATGCAAGGATCAGGCGCGCTTCCTGTTCCTGAACTGGCTCAAGGCAAACGGCGTCATTCAGGTCAACGAATAACCGCCCTTCCCCGCACAGCTTCATATGATATGGCAGCAGAGCCGCCGGATCGGAGTGTCCGGCGGCTTTCTTTGCCCAAAATGTTTATAATTTTGCGCAGCCGCCGGCGGCACGGAATGTGGAAAACGCCGTATCTTCTGACATTTCCGATAATCGTGCCGTTCAAAAGCCGGTTTTGTCTGCTTGACAATCCTGTTATACTGTGATATAATTAAATTGTTATTTTATGTCTTGTGTTTACAGGCTGTATAAACCGGAGTCGCCTGCTGTCACAGTCAGGCGGTACACTCTGTTCCGGTATGCAGTCAGAATGAGGTGCATGATGAAGAAACAGACAGCCCTTTGCCTGTGCTGCGCGGCGGTACTGCTGTTCTGCGGATGCAGACAGAACAGCGGCAGCAGCGCACCCGCTCCGGATTCCTCTGCGGCAGAGACCACAGCCGTTCCTGCGCAGACGGAGACCGCAGCATCCTCTGCCGGGACAGCGGCCCGCACGACGGCGACGCTGCCGGCACAGCGCTCCGAGCCGGTCAAAATCCGCGTCAGCAGCGGCGGTGCCGAGCTGAAAAAGCCGGCAAAGCTCGGCGAATCGGATGTATTCCTCGGCTTTTCGGAGGCGGACAAGGTCGCGCAGATCGGAGACGCGGCCGACGGCACGGAGTTCACGCTGACACCGGAAAGTGTCTCCGTCCGCAGCCTGCCGAACACGGTCTATTCCAATGCCGTCTATGTCCCGCACGCGAAGGGAACGGTATTCTCCGTCCCGGTCGTAATCGGCGGAAAGGCCGAGTTTTCACTGCTGGAGCTGGAAATCTCCTATGACAGCACGCTTTTTGAATGCACGGGCATCACGGATGCCGACGGCGACGCTGCCTGCAACCATGTTGCAGCGAACAGCACCGTTTATCTCAGCTTCACCGCGACGGAGAATGTGCAGGCCGATGTCGGTCTCTGCACGCTGCACTTCCGGACAAAAACGGACGAAAAGCGCAGCTCCGCGCTGAAATTCGATGTGAAAGACATTGCGAAGTGGAATGCGGACCGAACCGTCTATGAAGCCGTCCCCTATGAGACGGCGGGCGGCGGCATCGTGACCTATTAAGCTGTGCATCCGCCGGTGCTGCCGGCAGACGGCAACCCTGCAAAGCCGTCTGCCGCGCAGCTGCCGACTGATATATCCATCTAAACACTGAAGGAGGTTATTGGATGAAAAGGACTTTCAAACGCAGTCTGAAACGAACCCTTGCTTTTGTCTGTGCGCTGACTTTCCTCGCGTCCGCGTTCACCGGAACGGTGTTTGCAGGGCGTCTGAGGGGCGTCAAGGCGGCTGATTCCGCAGCAAGATACGCAGATGACTACACAGCACTGTTCCCCGGCCTCAAGGACACGAAGCTGAAGCTGCGTGATCCGAAGTTCTCCTCGAAGGACTGGTATGAGTACATCGAATATGAGCTCTATACCGAGGTACAGGACGGAGACATCACCTACCGGATCAACAAGCCGGTAGATTTCGGGCAGGCATCCATCATGGCAATCGGAGATTACAGCATGGAGGAGGCGCCGAGCGGCGTCAACCTCACGATGGATCTCGGCGAGCTGCAGGGCATTCTGGACATGGCTGCGCAGGGCAGCAACATCTCCAAGGATTTCGCCGGCCTGAATCTGGCATCCGGCATCGCCGGCAGTATGTCGAGCATCGGCAAGGTCATGGACAACAGCAAATATTATTCGCAGTCCAGCTTCCTCGGCATCCCCGGCGACCGCAAGTATACCGGCGTCAGCAATGACGGCTTCTACAACGCGGATTCGCTGGAGGTTTCGATCTCCCAGACGCAGACGGTCTCCGCCTGCAAAACCATTGCGCTGAGCTCCGAATACTCCGTGACGGAGAGCGACGCGACCTCCAAGAGCTATAACACCTATCAGGAGGCCAGCGAGGCAAAGAGCAACACGCGTGAGGAGAGCCTTTCCTCCGAGCGGTCCCACTCCGCCGGCAAGGAGCTTTCCGACTCCCTTGAAATCACGGATGAGACGCACAGCAGCGTTTCGTCTTCCCTGACCGAGGAGGTCACAAATTCCGTGGTGGATTCCATTTCCGCGACGATCGGCTCTGAAGCCGGTGTGGAAGGCGGCGTGAGCGGCGTCGTTGCCAAGGTCAATGCCAGCGCAACCGTCGGCGTGGAAATCGGCTACACAGTCGGCCTTTCCAGCTCGCAGACCGGTGAAACCGGACAGTCCCATTCCTCCAGTCTGGGACATACCGACACCTTCACCGAGGAGGATACGGAAACCTACGGCATGGCAACTGCCAACTCCGAAACGGTCGAGAGCGCGCTGACCAACGGATCGGGCAGCTCCAGCTCGCGTGACCACGCCAAGGAAATGGCAGTCGGCATCGGCTACGGCGTCGATTACCAGTACGGCAACGAGACCTCGACGACCAAGACCGTCACCAGAACCTTCAACGCCCGCGAGGACGATGAGGTGAAGAATGTCGGCTGGAAGCTCTGTGAGTATGTCGTCAAGATCCCGTACTACATCGAGGCGGTCAAGGTCGCCGAGAACGGCGAGGAGACCGTGCTGTACGGCCAGTATGTCAACTACAATCTGCTGAACGGCATCTGCCGCGTCTTCGCAAACGGCTACATCGAGCACTGGTATAACGGCAAGCTCGTGACCTATGCGGACTTCTTCGACGGCTTCGTCACCGCATCGGAGCTCGTGGACAAGGCCAAGGCACAGCAGTCCGACAAAGCGGCAAAGGAGGGCTGAGCATATGAAAAAATCACATATCTGCGCCCTTTTCTGCGGCATCTCCATGCTGGCGGCACTGCCTGCCGTGACAGCCTCTGCGGCGGAGACTGCCAGCGTTCAGCTCATGAACACCGCGTTCCAGACCGCACAGGACCAGGAGTTCACGACGACGGTCTATCTGCCGAAGGACTCCAATATCAGCGATTTTCAGGCTTATCTGCGCTATGATCCCGCCTGCGTCACACTGGTCAAGGCGACAGCCGTCAAGACCGAACAGGGACAGGTCGCCGTCAACGCCAAAAAGGACGGCAGCATCTCGCTGACCTACAGCGCAGAGCAGAACCAGACCGAAAAGCTGAATCTGGTCAAGCTGACCTTCCGTGTGCCGGATGATCTGGCAGAGGGCAAGTACGACTTCCTGACGCTCAATGCCGGCAGCGACAACATGGCGTCCAGCCTCGACGAGGAGGGCAAGTTCACCGATGTGAAGCTCGGCGCCGACTTCGGCACGATGGATATTTACCAGTACGGCGACGCGAATTTAGACGGCAAGGTGCAGTCCAGAGATGTCACGCTGCTGAAGCAGTACATCGTCAAGACGAAAACGCTTTCCCCGCTGGCAAAGATTTATGCCAACGCCTATGTGGACTATGAGGAGGACGGAAAGACGCCGAAGGTCAATTCCAGAGACGCCGGCATGATCCAGCAGAAGGTCGTCCGCATGGATGTCAACCTCGGCAACCGCGTGTCCGTGACCTTCTACGATGCAGACGGCAATTTCTACGCGAAAAAGTCGATTCCGGCCGGCGCAGAGCTGAAAAATGTGCCGGATCTGCCCTTTACGCAGGGCATCACGGACGGCCTCTGGTCGCTTTCTGCCGAGGAGGAGCAGCCTGCCGATTTCTCGGCGGTCAAATCCGATCTGGAAGTGTACTTCGTCGGCCGGAAGGACGAGAAGCGCGACATCTTCGAGCGCACCGTCGCGGCGCTGGAGACCGGCTTTGCACAGGAAGGCAAGTACATCGAGGATGACTTCCAGCTCCCGTACAAGAACCATTACGGCACCTTCAATATGCTGTCCTCGTCGGAATTCAGCGATGTGGACATCATCTGGTCGATCGACAGCGGCCTGCTCGCACGGAGCGTCAACATC
>JAILIG010000139.1 GCA_024695445.1 Oscillospiraceae bacterium | reverse complement strand
TCGAGCGGCTGCTCCCTGCCGTCCACATAGACGCGCCAGCCGTCATTGTGCAGCAGCGAGACGGACAGCAGCTTTTTGGACGGGACCGTGATATCGCCGTCCAGTGTGTTTCTGCCGAAGGTAACCTGTTCGAGCGTCTCCGCGGTGCGGGCGGCGCAGGCGTCGGTCAGGACGGAGGCCGGAATCGCATACAGCTTCATGTCTCCGTATTCCGCCGAAAATTCAAAGCTCAGGGTTTTGAGGCCGTTCTCCCGGTAGCCCAGATTGAACGAATAGCGGTCGGCTTTTCTCATCCACGGCCAGTTGCAGTTTTCGTTCCAGAGCGTGAACTGGAGCTTTTCGGATTCGTCTGCCCTGATTTTGAGCGTTTTGCCGGCGAAGAATTCCGGATACCGGCAGTGGACATCCGTGACATCCAGATAGAGGAAGCAGTCCGAGACATCCTGATTGAGCGTGATGTCGTGCTGATAGACCTCCATGCCGATGCTGTTTTCCTTGACGAAGGCTTTGTCGAGCGTAAAGTCGCAGGCATAGGCCTCCAGCGTTTGAATCGCTCCGTCAGAGCTTTGCCCGCCGCGCTCCGTCAGCGCGCTTTCCAGCATCAGATAGGGCAGCAGGGAACAGCGTGCCGCATCGTATTCCTCCGCGGACATATAGCTGTCATAGGTCACGTCGAGCGGCAGCGCATAGTCGTAATGCTAGACGCGGAGTTTTTCGCCTTCCCCGGTGTCGCGGCGGGAGATTTCTTCCAGCCCGAATGAATCGGCCGGCGGTGCCTCCTTTCCGTAGCCGACGGTGCTGACGCCGAACAGGGAATACAGTGCGGGCATCCGGTCAAAGCCGACAAAAGAGGTCAAAGCGCCGTATTCGTTGCTGATGCCGCAGCGGTTCAGCAGCGTGTGCATATCCTGATCCAGCAGATTGTGGAAGGTGTTTGTGTCCGGAAAATCGTAGGCAAGGCTGAAATTCATTTCGATGGTGCCCGGCCCCGGAACCGGCGCGTATGCGGTGCTCTCTTTGTCGACGGTGAACGAAATGGTACCGTTTTTGTTGCTGTCGAGGGGAATCAGTCCCGTATCCTCTGCCGGATCCTCCGCAGAGCCGGAGCTGCCGGAGGAGGAATCGGCTGCCTCCGCGGGCCAGTCACATTCAATGGCTCTGCCGAAGCTGTCCTGCGCGTTGACGGCGGCCTGTTCCATTTCGATCAGCTCGGGCTGCTTCAGCGTGCCGTTTTCTGCGGTCCGGATATTCCGGAACAGATATACCGTTCCGGCAAACCAGCAGAGCGCAAGCGCCGGCAGCAGCACCCGCGCCCAGCTCTGCTTCCGGCAGAGCAGCAGGAGAACGACGGCCGTGATGCCGCAGGCGGGAATCAGATTGAAATGGAATGTGTACTGCGGCAGCAGCACGAGCAGGAAGCCTGCGCAGAACAGCCCGATCACGCCGGCAATCAGTCCGGCGAGTGCGAGATACTGCTTGGGGGAGCGCTTCTTTTCCCGGAGAATCTTTATATAGGCGGAAAGCGCTCTGCCGGCCGCGGCCAGCGCTTTGTCCAGAAAACGCCGGACCGGCGGAATCAAAGCGAAGACGGCAAGCACGAGCAGGAAGACCGTGCAGAAATGTCCCGCTTCATAATGCAGATCGAAGCAGGCGGAATAGGCAACCCAGTACAGCGCGAGCAGGAACACCAGAATGCCGAGCTTTTTGCGGCTGAGCTGCTTCAGCTCCTTCATGCCGGCGGCTGCCGCATACGAAAAGGCCAGCGCGGGGACAAATTCCCAGCGGACGAGGCTGTACTGAAAGCCGTTGATTGCGTAGTCAAAGAACGGCAGCGCAACGACTGCAACCGTTGCCAGCGTATAGGCTCTGACCTCCGTGCGCTTTGAGAGAAACAGCAGCAGAATCAGCAGGCCGGGCAGGCAGAAGAACAGCGGCACCATACTGCCCTGCTGGACATCAAAGCAGGTGTGCAGTCTGCTCATTTCGGGCATCAGCAGATCCAGCGTACTCGGACCGACGGTGCCGATCGACCGGATGCTGTTTTTCAGCAGATAGAGAATCGGCAGCAGCATCACGCCGGAGAGCAGCACGCCGCAGAGCAGCACGGGCAGGCTGCGGAAGAATGCGGAAAACAGATTTTTGAGGAAGTGCTCCCGCTGGCAGAACCACACGCGGATCAGCGCAAAGACTGCAAGGAACGGCAGCGTGTAGACCAGCATCGTAAAGCTGGTCAGGCAGAGCCAGAAGACATTGAAGGCCAGCAGCTTCCAGCCGGTTCTGTGGATGACGCGGTCGATGCCGATGACCATGAGCGGGAAGGCGACAAACATATACATGAACTGCGGGTTAAAGAGGAAATTCGAGATGAACCCCCAGCTGAACACATAGCCGAAGGCCATGAGACTGTTCCAGTCCGAGCTTTGCCCGAAATGCCGGCAGAGCTGCAAAAAGGCGATGCCGGCCAGATAGTCAAGCAGAAAGACGGAGGCCGTCAGATAGCCGGCAAGCCAGGATTCCGGCATCAGCACGGTGAAAATGAAATACGGGAACAGCCCGATATAATTGGCCATCATGGTCAGATTGTCCGCACCGAAGGCGAAATTGAAATTCATCATCGGAAATGCGGGATGCCCCTCGCGGATGCTCTGTCCGAAATCCTGCATTCCGCGGCGGAAGTTAATCAGCGTCGGATAGTACATACTGTATCCGTCGCCGGACAGGATGAAGCCGCTTTTCAGAATCAGCGGCAGATAGATCAGTGCGAAGAAGACCAGATAAATCAGCGTATAAATGCAGATTTCGCGCCGGATGCCGCTCTTTGCCGGTGCGGCGGCGGCTGTGTCCGGGCGGTTCCGCCTGCTAAACAGCATATGTTTCTCTCCTTACTGTGCAAGTATATATGATGCCTATTATAATTATAGCACATTATCCGGCAAAATGCAACCGGATTCGGACACAGATTTTGTCCCGGAGCGCTTTAGATCAATGTAGGCGGGCGCTGCCCGCTGATCGCATATGATCACGCAAAAAGCAAGCTGAGAGAAGGATTCTTTCTGATACAGATTCCATTCCGGAGAACTTTAGATCAATGCAGGCGGGCGCTGCCCGCACAGGATCCGGTCAATTTCAACAGGCGGAGCCGAAGACGGCTTTTGCGGTGCGGCGCGGGGGAAATGGCTTTTTTTTCGGCGGTTCTCTTGCTATTTCGGCAAAGCTGTGCTATAATAAAAAAGCACGCACGGTCTGTCCGTGCAGTTTTTCGCTTTGAGGCGGACAGGGAGCTGAGAAAAATGAAGCAATACCGGTTTTACGGCTGGGAGCAGGCTGTCGTCCCGCCGGTGACAGACGAATATCCGGGCATCGTGACGCCGCAGGCGCTCTATGACGCCCTCTCGGAAATCTGGTGTGCCGAAACCTGTGCGCCGCGTCTGCGTGCGGGCTGGACACCGCAGAACAAAACGCTCGGCCAGTGCTCAATTACCGCGTTTCTCGCGCAGGATATCTTCGGCGGGACGGTGTACGGCATTCTGCGGCCGGGCGGGAACTACCACTGCTACAATGTGACCGGGGACTGCGTCTTTGACCTGACGAGCGAGCAGTTCGGGGACGAGCGCCTCTGTTATACGGACAATCCCGTGCAGCTGCGGGAGGTGCATTTTGCAAAGGAAGAAAAGCGCCTGCGCTATGAATTCCTGCGGGCGGAGCTGAAACGCCGCTGCACGAAAGTCTGACGGAAATCCTCCGAAGCACCCGAAGTGCCGGCGTCAGCCGATGCTTCGGGACTTTTTCGGGAACAGCGCGGCCTGCAAACGCCTGTTTGCGTGAAATCTGCCAAAGAGCGGGCGGCGGAATCGGAGAAAATGCCGAAATTTGCGCAGGCAGTTGCAATTCAGACGCGAATGTGTTATACTAAAGAGTGGAGAATTCGGAAGGAACTGAAAAAACACCGGAAAGGAGGTGCAGGCGATGCCGGATTTTATCCGCAACGGACTCCAGATTCTGCTGAATGTCATGAAATCGGTCCGGCCGGTCGATATCGTAGACATTCTGCTGCTGTCGTATCTGGTCTATCTGCTGCTGAAGCTCGTGCGCGAAACGCGGGCGATCCAGCTGATGAAGGGCATCGGACTGCTCTTCCTCGTATATGTTGCCAGCGACTTCATCGGCCTCAAGTCGATTACATTTATCACGAACATGGTGCTGAACGCCGGACTGATCGCCATTATCGTGCTGTTCCAGCCGGAACTGCGGCGCGCACTGGAAAAGTTCGGTCAGACGACCTTCCGCTTTTCGCGCATGACCTTCGGCGCGGACGAGTCCGTCACCGAGCGCTGGCGCCATGCGATCCCGATTATCTGCGAGGCGGCGGAGCAGCTCTCCCGCACGAATACCGGTGCACTGATTGTCATTGAGCGCAGCACGAAGCTCGGCGAGCAGATCCTGAACGGCACCGTCATGAAGGCGGAGCCGACGACAGAGCTGTTCGGCAATATCTTCTATCCGAAAACGCCGCTGCACGACGGCGCAGTCATCATGCGGGACGGCATCATCTGGGCGGCCGCCTGCTTCCTGCCCAAGCCCCAGAAGGAGGAGATCATTGACAAGCATCTCGGCTCGCGGCACCGTGCCGCCATCGGCATGAGCGAGAACTCCGACGCGCTGGTCATTGTGGTCTCCGAGGAAACCGGACAGATTTCCGTCGCACATGACGGTAGCATCACCCGCAATTACACGCGGGAGTCGCTCTCGCGGCTGCTGACCGACACGCTGATCCCGCCCGACAAGGAGCCCGCGTGGCGCGGCAGAACGATTCGTCTGCCGTTCCTGCGGCAGAAGCTCCGCGGCAGGAAGTCTGACGAAACCGCACCTGCACAGGATACAGAGATCGAAGAAACTGTGCCTGCTGCCTCTGATTCTGCAAAGGAGGGGTAAGGCCATGCAAGAGAGAAGCTGGAAGCAATTCCTGAAAAAACCGGGCTGGCTGCACCGCCCGACGCGCTCCGATTTGCTGCTGATGATCGCATCGCTGTTCATCTCGGCGGTGATCTGGGCGTATATTGCCTCGCGTTCGGGGTTTTCCCTGAAGTTTTCCAACATTCCGGTCATCGTGGATACGACGGATACCAAGGCGGCGGGCTACAGCCTGTCGGTGATGTCGCCCGCGTCCGGCGATGTCAGGATCAATGCGGAGCTCTTCGGCAACCGTACCGAAATCGGCGGCCTGTCGAAGAACGATCTGGAGGCGTATGTTGACTTTGACTATGGCGTCACCGACTCGATCGGCTATCAGACGCTCCCGATCCGGCTGCGGCGGAAAAACGGCACCGTGCTGAAAAATGCGACGCTCTCCGCTTCGAGCCTGGAAGTGAAAATGGACAAGATCCAGTCTATGGAGCTGGAGGTGAAGGAAGTGTTCGCCCCGGACATCACGGGCGGCACGGAATCGGTCAGCGAGATCGTCATTGACAAGGACAACATCGAAGCAGAGCCGAAGACCGTCACGGTGACAGGCCCCTCGGAGGAATTAAAGCAGCTGGAGCATGTCCGCGTCCGGCTGATGGACAAGGAACAGATCTATCAGAAGAAGACCTACTACGGCTGCTCGGACTTCGATCTGGTCGGCAAGGACGGCACGGCTGTCAGCATGAACAATCTCAAGGTGCAGACGCAGTTCAATGTCACAGTGCCGGTGTACTACCTCAGAAAGCTCCCTGCAACGCTGAGCTTTACCAATGTGCCGAAAAATTTCGACACGAACTGGCTGCTCGGTCTGCTGCGGCTGAACACCAACCGTTCGTATACGCTGCCGCAGGTTGTCAATGATACCCTGGAGATCGGGGAGGACAATCTGGAGATTCAGCTCAAGGCGAAGACCGCCGAGAACAAGAAGAAGCTCGAGCAGCGGGATACCTGCGATTTCGGTCCGGTCTCCCTGTATGACCTGAATATCCAGGAGATGAAAAACGGGGGAAAGAGGCCCAATATCCGGGCGCAGCTGGATCTGACGGACGACCTTGAGAATGTGTCGAAGTTCAATGAGGTCTATGTCACGGTGGCCGACGGCGTGGATGATACGATTCTGGACGCGGTCTCCTTTAACATTTACAACAGCGACATCCAGATCATCAACAAGCGCAGCGGCTATGATTACAGCATCGCAGAGGGCATCACGACCATTACGATCTGCGGCGCTGCGGATGAGATCAGCCAGATTCAGCAGTCCGATATCAAGGCCTATGCGAATCTTTACACGGCGACGGATTCGGAGCAGAGCACCTTCACGCACGCGCTGACACTGACGCTGCCTGAAAATCTGAACCGTATCTGGGTAGGCGAGGCCGCAACGGTCACGATTACGGCGCACCAGGTCTCTGCCACGGCAACCCATACCTGATCCGGTAAAAAAACATCTCCGGCAGCGCTTTGCAGCCGGAGATGCTTTTTGTTTTGTGCGCTCAGCAGCCGCTGCAGTTCATCAGCCGGCAGAGCATTTCAAAGAAGCTTTTGAAGCACACGGTATGAATCCTCCCCGTTTCGGATTTCCCTGCGGGATGATTCTATTTTATCAGAAAATACGCAGATTTTCAATGCAAAAATACTGGGCGGAAAGCTGCTGTCATTTTCCTGCGGATGCAGGGGCTTCCTCTGCAGCAAGCTCCGGTGCGGGGCTGAGCCGCTGTGCGATGTACGCCGGCGCCGTGATGCCCCGTTCCTCGCAGGCCGCAATCGTCTTCCGGCAGATTGTCATCGTGCGCACGGTCGTCTTGTGGAAGAACCGCCAGATCAGATATTCCAGGCCGATGAGGAGCGCCGCAAAGAACAGGGTATCCGAAACAGCGGATTCCCGCGCAACCTGCCAGACAGTAGCCGCGCAGAACAGCACCGTGAAGGCTGTGATGACGGTTTCGCCGCGTCTGTTCGTCCGTTCAAGCGTTCTGATGCGATCCAGATAGCTTTCCTCCGTGACCTTGCCCTTTTTCAGCCGGCGGTCATAGTCCTTTGCCCATGCTCTCAGGGTAATCAGCTCCAGCGAGCTGTCCTGCATTGCAGTCTGTGATTCCCGGTAGAGCGCACGGTGCGGGTTGCGCAGAGTGCCGAAGCGGCGGTAATTGCTGACGGAGCGGACGGTGTAGTAAACGAGGAGGTATGCGGCGGAGCCGAGCACGAGCGGCGCAGCGGGGAGCAAAAACTCTTTCTCGCTGAACAGCCTGACGCCCGCACCGATCAGCACGACGGTCAGGATGATGTATCCGGCGGACAGCTTGCCGGCGTTCATTTTGCCGGACTTCCAGATGACCGGCCGCGTGAAGGCGAGGATCAGCGACAGCAGCGCCGCGACGCCGATGCCGAGACCGTAGGACGCGACATTGACGCGCACCGTGAAGAAGTCCCGCAGCGACTGGATTTTCCCCGATACTTCGATCAGCTCAATGACCAGGACGATCCACGCAACGCTCTTCAGCCGGTCGGCGACGGCGCGCAGACGCTCCCGCAGTCCGTAGTCCGCGAAAAATTCGCGGCAGAAGCGCTCCGTGTCGGAGCCGGTCACCCGTTCCGCCGGCAGATTCTGTGACTGCGCGGTCACCAGAAGGTCAAACAGGTCGGACATCTTGTCGTCGAGAAAGTCCTCCTGATAGTTCCGCGTGATGACATCGGAGTAGATGTGCGAAAAGACCGATTTGTACTCCCCGCGGAGCTGTTCTTCCATCAGTACATAGTTCAGCATTCTGATTGTCCTCCTTCATGAAACAGAATCTGGCTGACGCTCTGGTGCAGTACCTCATATTTCCGCCGGAATTCGGCCAGCTCTGCGCGGCCCTCTGCCGTGACGGAATAGTATTTCCGGACGGGGCCGAGCGGGGATTTCGCCTTCCGGCAGACGATCAGCCCGTTTTTGTCCAGCCGCGTCAGGACCGGATAAAGCGTGCCTTCGCCGAGCTCCTCAAAGCCCGCCTCTGCGAGCACACCGAGAATTTCGTAGCCGTAGGTTTCGCCGCGTGCGATGATGCTCAGCACGCAGCCCTCCAGAACGCCCTTCATCAGCTGTGCATTCTCCATGCGCTGCCTCCTTTCGTTCAGGCTACTTTGCATTACCGAGTAGCTTGATGACAGTATAGCACGGCTACTTTGCATTGTCAAGTAGCTTTCGGCGGATTTGTAGGATGCAACAATCGCAATGGAAATTTTGATTGCTCGGCTGTTTAAATTATACAATCAAGAGCTTTGAGGCGCAGCCCCCTTCCTGACTCTCCCTGTATCTGCCCCCGTCTGGCCGCTTCCCGTCTGCCGCGTCTCTTTACAAAGTGCGGGATTTGTGGTATACTGGAGGCATATCAAACGAACGGCATCTGCATGCCGGAACGGAGGATTCCATGCTCGTC
>JAILIG010000121.1 GCA_024695445.1 Oscillospiraceae bacterium | reverse complement strand
GCATACCCTTTGCAGCAGTGAAGTCGGTCGTGGCAGTGCCGGTCTTGTCCAGAGCCGTGACAAACTCCGAGGTGACAGCGGCATCCTTGCCGAGGGTGTAGACCTGCTGATCGCCGACAGTCGGGATCGAGACCTTGCTCGGATCGACCGCAGTGACCGCACCGTCTGTATCCAGCGTAACGGCATCTTCGCCGACCTCGACCTTGTAGTACTTGCCGCCCTTGACATAGTAGCCGGCATATTCGTACTCGACAGCCGTCAGCACATTGTCGTCGTCCACCGTCTTTTTGATCTCTCTGCGGAACAGATAGAGACCGTCCTCGGTCGCGGGCGCAGCACTGGCATTGACGGCGGTGTTATCGACCGCGTTCTTGTTGTAGATGCGCCAGCCGCCTGCCTGTGCAGATTTTGCAGCGGTGTCGTTAATCACGACAGCCTTTGCCAGATCGTCGGCCGTGACAGCGGAAACGGCAACCGGATCACCCTTGCCGGTGACCGTGAAGCTGTGTCCGAATGCCATTCTGACCAGCGAATCAATGTTGCCGGTGTTGACCGCGCTGACTTCCTTGCTGATCTCCTGACCGGGCGTCCAGTCCTGCGGCGGCGTGAAGTCTTCGGTGATGCTCACACTGTAGTCGGCCTCCGCGCTCAGGCGGTTCGTCACCTGATCCTGCGATGTGAACCATGCGAATGTGGCACCTGCGACCGTAACCGCAGCGATGCACAGCGAAGCGATCAGTGCGCGCTTCTCATTCTTTTTGCTGTTCTTCATGTTCTTCATAGGTCAAACTCCTTTTCTGGTCTTTTGGGGCGGATTCTTCGGATGGCGATGCGCCGGCAGCGGAATCATCTGCCGGAGCATCCGGTTGATCGGGTGTTTCCTCCTGCTGCGGCTTGAAATACTGCTTCATCAGATGCAGCGAGAGCCACAGCATCACAGCCAGCGGTAAAATATAATACCAGCGCAGCTGCACAAACCTGATGACATATCCCAGCTTCGGAACTCTCAGCGTGACCTTTCCGATGACGCGGCTTTCATCCACGCGGAAGGAATCCTCCGTGTCGTTTGCGTCGCCCTTTGTGCGGAAGCAGGTTACGCCCGTGTTCTGATAATCCGGCAGCTTCTGCGTCACTCTGTGCGTCAGATACGCATTGCTGTCGCTGGACGGATTAAAGGTGATGACATCACCGACTTCGATCTGATCGGCCGGCACGACCTTGACCAGTACCATGTCTCCGACGCAGTAGGCCGGCGTCATCGAAGGTGTGATGACCGTGTAATACCGGTAACCGAACAGTGTTTTATTCGGTGTCTTGCTGGATGCAAACAGTAGTGCGGCAATGATGATTGCGGCACAGAACAGATATACGATGATCTTCCGCACGATGACGAAGATCAGATATCCTTTCTGCTCCGGCGGTCCTTTGTTTCCCTGACTCATAGTTTCATCCTTTCCTGTTCGGATTGTTCCGGTCGGCGGCCGTCAAGACGGTGGTCAGCCAGAATCAGCAGCAGAATCACGGCTGCAAAGAGCAGCATACCGGTTCTGCTCCGGAGGAAGCGAAGCGGTTTTCCGAGGCCCGGCAGGGTCAGAACGGCTTTTCCGAGGAAATTCTCTGCCGTCACCGGGTTTTCGTCCTCCAGATTATTTGCGTCGCCTTTGGTGAAAATGCGGTTTTCTTCCAGCCGGGCGGCTCTGTGCGTCACGACGGCACCGGACACATCCCGGAAGGTGATGATATCTCCGGCGGAAACCTCCGAAAAGGGGTATCTGCTCCGGACGAAGCAGACGCTTCCGACGGGGATCTCCGGCTCCATCGAACCGGTCAGCACGACATACTGCCGGATGCCGCAGCACAGCAGCACGAGGATGGCTGCTGCGATGACGACAATCAGCGCAATGACGCCGTTGATGACAGGATGCAGCACCCGCCGCAGCCGTTCACCGCCACGCATCTTCATAGTTCAGTCTGGCACCGGCTGCGTCGTCCGCCGGAACCGCTTCAGAGTAGACATAGATGTCATAGCCGTCTGTCGCACCGGTCCATTCCTCCGGGAAAACGGTTTTCACCCATTGGATAAGACTCTCTGTCGTGCCTCCCGGCGCGACGGCTTCCGTATAGTAATAGAACCCGTCTGCCGCACGGTATTCCCAGCCGGGATGCTGCGCCGACTCCGGAAACGCCGATGCCGGAACATATGCACTCAGATTGTCCCTGTCCGCGTCATTGGAAATCTGTGAGATCTCCTGCATCTCCGACGACGAAAACTCCAGCCGCACACGGATATAGCTGTCGGCGCTGCCGGTGTTTTCAATCCGGACCTCCTTTCGGAACGGTTCGCCGTCGGGTTCATCCGGCGGATCGAACTGCTCCCGCACCTCGATGCTGACGGTTTTCGTTTCATCGGGATCCTGCTTCCGGCTGAACCGGTTTGAGACCGCGTCGGAGTTGGTGAAATACGCGAGGGTAACCGCCGTCACGGCAATCAGTACTGCGGATGCGATCAGCACAATGTCCTTTTTTCTGAGCTTCATGCTGTCACCTCACCCCCCGCTGCCGCCGGAGCCGGCATACCGGATCCGGTTTTCTGCATAGGCCGTACCGCCGCTGCCGCTGTCCGGGTTCATCTCGTTCCGGAAGCAAACCGTCACGGGATCGGGCGAAAGCAGCGCCACGGTTGCGGCCGACGGACTGATGATGACGGCGTGGTCATCGCCGGAAACGGTCAGTGCAGCCGGTGTATACCAGTGCGAGCTGAGCTCCTCCACCCGGTAGGTGCCCGAAGGCAGGCCGCTGAGCGACACTTCCTTATCCGGCGAGGTATCCTCGGCACTGAACGGGATCATGCGGACAAATTCCGGGCCGTCCGGAACCGCATTTCCCTTGCCGTCCTTGATCTGCGTCACGCGGAACAGAAAGGCGGGATAGCCCTTTGTCGCGTCGATGCCGTCAATGGTCTTGCGAATGACGAGATTCGCACTCATCAGTGTATTCGGCAGGCTGATGCGCGTGCTGTTTGCCTCACACAGCCCCCATTCGCTGAGCTTGTCCTCGCCCTGCCGGTACGAGGCCGTATCGCTGTCGTAATACACGGTATAAAGCTGATCGACTGCACTGTCGGACAGCCGGATGTGCATGACGACATCGTAATCGGGCTTTGCATAGCCGGCCGGCGGTGTCACCTCTTCGATGAGGTAATAGCCGCTGGTCAGTGCGGTGTGGCTGAAGATGCCGTTTTCATCGGAGACCAGCGCGTCGGTGCCGACCATTGCGTACTTTTTCCGCTGTGCCGCGTCGTACCGGTAAAGCCGGAAGACGGCGCCGCCGAGCGGGCTGCCGGCCTCGTCTGTTTTTCTGAGATTCAGCCTGCCGGCACGGTTCCTGACGGTCAGGACACCGCCGCCCGTACCCGCGTCGAACTGAATGTCATCCGTATCGCCTGCATACTGCACGCTGAACTGTTCATCGGCATCCAGTGAAATGAGGATATCCTCTGTCAGCCGGAAATAGCCCTCCGGCGCGGAAAGCTCCGTGAGCCGGTAGCTGTGCTCCGCCGTAAAATACGCATTGGTCACAAGTCCGTCCGCATCGGAGGTATAGCTGCCGAGTGTCTGCTCCGTACCGCCGGTGATGTCCGTCAGCTGAAAGACCGCGCCGCTGAGCGGCGTGCCGTCCGTTGACCGCTTGACGATCTGCAGATGATTTCTCGCGTTGGTGATCGTGTCGCGGCGGATATTGTGTCCGTCGCCGCCGATCTCGCCCTGCTCATAGCCGACCTGATACGCAAACTCATGTGCCGTGCCGTCGTTCGTGACCGCGTGAAGCGTCACGGAATCGCCGGCCGCATACGGCGCACAGTCCGTCACTGCGGCGGGATTTCCGCCCCAGCCTGCCGGTGCGATGCTTTCGGGCCTGACCTCCATCGCAGTGAAGCTGCTCGCCTCCTCCGCATCGTTGAAGTAGTAGACGGAGGTGTTCGGCGAGACGAGCTCGCGGAAGGTTCCCGGCACATATGAGTATCCGCCGCCCGCCGCCGGCCGGAACAGTGCAATATAGATCGTGTCATGCGAGGCGGTGTATTCCCGGTCGCCCCAGTCCTTGTCCACCGTGATGCCGAAGCCCTTCTGGTTGACCACGGTCATATGCGCGTTTGTGTTCTCGCGGATGATGCCGTAGCTGACATCCTTTCCGGAGATCAGATTGTAGGTGCCGCCGTCGCGCTCATAGCGCAGGCGCTCATAGCCGGCCGGAATCTTGCCGTCCTGCTCCTCCACGCAGAAGGAGGTTGTCGGGAGCAGATTCTCAATGACAACCGAGAGGCCGTCCGGAATGCCCGCAATGGAGCCGTTGTTTCCGGAGACGCCGCAGATCACCTTTTCCCTGCCGTATTTGGAAAGCCGGCCGTTCACATAGGTGTAGTAGAAGCCGTCCTCATCCACGACACAGTATTCGCCCTTGCGGTACGGCACCGGATTGCCGTCATCGTCGAGGAAATACACCTGGAATTCAAATCCGGTTTTGTCGTCGTCCACATCAATCTCCGTGTCGCCGTTCAGCGCGACGACACGCTTGGTGATCTTCAGCTTCTTGAGGTAGTCCGGATCAATGTGGTTCTCGTAAATGACGCGCTTGCGGCCGGAAACGGTATCCGTTTCGGAGGTGACCTCCGTGTACTGCCGTTCGCCGCTCGTCTTGAAATCGCTGTCATAGGCGCGCTCGCCGTTGATATTGACATAGTCATATTCCTGATTCAGCACGCCGATCTCTTTGAAATAATATTCCGTCTCCCGCCCCGGCATCGTGAACTCTGCCTTTTCGCCGGCGCGGAGATAAAAGACATTCTGGTAGGCGGTGCCGTTGATGACCGCTTCCGAATCATAGGGAACGAGCGCGTTCTGCTTCTCAAAATGTGCCTTGGAGGCCTCCTCGGCCGGATTTTCGTAGAGCGTGAATTCCGTGCTGTCCGCCATTCTGTAATAGAGCTGGTAGGCATATCTGGTGTTGGAATAATCCGTCGTCTGCGTGCCGGTGAGCTTCTTTTCGAGGAAGACGCTCCGCTCCGGCACCGTTGCGAGGTTAAAGCGCAGCTTCAGGTTGGATGCGCCCGCGCCGCGTTCCATGTAAAAGATCTTCATGCTGTGGGAGCTGTAATCCCGGAAGATGCCCTGATCGCTCTCAAAGCTGCCGTCGTTCTTGAAATAGGAGCTGACAAGGCTCTCGTCCCACGGCGTACCGTCCGGAAAGACACCCGCCGCCCGGAAGCAGTCCACAAGCTTCACCCGGTTATAGCCGCCGTCGTTATGTCCCTTATAGGTCAGGACCTCGCCGGTGCTGAAGTCGATTCTGCCGTTCAGCGCATTGTGGATGCCGCCCAGATCGAGCACCAGCACATCGTCCACGAAGAGCCAGAAGTCATCGTCGCCGGTGAACTCGAAGATCAGCGGGTTTCCGTTGTCATCGCAGCCGT
>JAILIG010000085.1 GCA_024695445.1 Oscillospiraceae bacterium | reverse complement strand
GGCTTACAGACAAAAACCCTTGCCGCTCCGGACGCTTCTCCGGTCCTGAGCTATGCTGCACAAAACAAAATAAACGCCTTCCGGATTCCGTATCTGCTGGCATCTGATGCGTATCTGGAAGTTCCGCAGGGTGAAATGGCTAAGATTTCGGCTTTTCCGCTCGGCTTTGAGAATACTGCTGTTCAGTGGTACCGTCTGGACGGGGAAACAGAATATATAATCGAAGGCGGCAACAGTGCCGTGCTGACTGTAAACACTTTTGAGCCGGGCTGTTTCCGCTTCCGGGCCGTCATGACACAGGATGGCAATCTGCTGACACAGGCGGATTATCAGGTCACCGTTACCCCTGACAGCACATTTCCAGAATCGAAGCTGCTGCAGCCGGATGAAATACAGATCATCCGCTGGGATGACTACGAACTGAATGAAACCAGAGGCGATGTGATCGCAAGATACGCTGATTTCTCTTTCACTGCGGAACAGAACGAGGTTATGTATCTGTATGTATCCAACCATGACGGTTTCGTGAATGTCATGGGCAATAACGGTACCATGACATCGTTCCATTCTGATCGCGTACGATACGATGATGACGGTCAAGACGATTATTTCCCGCTTGTCGTTCAGAAGGGGATTACCTATTATGTGACGGTTTCTCCCAGTGAAGTCCAGGTTGAAAACAGATACGGTTCAGTGTCGGCAATCTGCCTGTCACGAAACAAAAAGCTGATGCCAATTTCCGAAGGCAATTTCAACTGTGTAATCAAAGGCGGAGATTCCATGATCTTTAACGGGAAAGAGGCTGAACCGGAGTTCAGTGTCCTGGAACTGGACACGGAGCAGGGGACTGTCGTGCTGTCGGATGAGAACACTGAAATCTGTTATATAGATAATACAGCAATCGGTATGGCAAGAATCTTCCTCTTCGGAAAAGGTGCATTCTGGGGGCATCGTGCAGTCACTTATGCTCTGGAAGGCGTGCTGACAGAGGAAAACGAATGTATAGTCCGTAATTTGCCGGTCTCCGAAACCTGCAGTATGACATTTACACCGGATTCTGACGGTTCTTACAGCTTTTATACGGAATTTCCGGAAGAAGCAATTCGTCGTGAAACCGAATACGGAAGAGCCCGCGATGCTTTCTGGGATATCTGTGTGAACCTTTCCGTAACGGATCCGCACGGAACTGACCTTGCCGGCAGCAAGTCAATGCTGCCGTCGGCTAATGTTTCACTAAAAAAAGGTGTCACCTACACTGTCACGATCATTAATCAGGATTTTTACAACCAACTCGAAGAACTTGCCGTCAAGGTGAAAAAAGATGCCGTATTGCTGGATGAGTCGGACTTCAAGCTGGACGATGAAGAGTTCCCTGTGATGAAGGACGGCCAGCCGTTCTGGCCTGCTGTGGTTCGTTTTAACACTTCGCTCCAAAGAGACCGTGATTATGAGACGCTATATCTGTTTGACGATCAGCCCGGCACACTGGTGGTTCTGATAAAAGGCATCGGAGATTACGCAGGATGCTGTATGTATACCATGGGGTTTTACGGAACCGTCCATGTCGGCGATGAGGTCGATCTGACCGGTCTGGAGCCCGATAATAGCTGCACATATGTGCTGACACCGGAAGAAAGCGGTTATTATCAGATTTATACGGATTTCTCCACCGCAGCTTTGGAACAGGAACTTGCTTCCGGTACTTATCGGCCGGAGTTCTTCCGCGAAAGAAGTCTGTGCGTTAATTTGTGCGACATTCATTACAACGAATTACAGGAATTCGAATACATAGCGTACGACTTCAACTGTCTCCGAGTATATCTGGAGGCAGGGGAAATGTATCTTATCAATGCAGAAAACTATGATGAAAGCACTCCGCTGTCCAATATCTCCCTTTATATCGGCGGTGACCGGAAGCATATCGGCACAGCATCCCCGGATTGTCCGTCCATGTATTACTTTACCGGTGAGCCGGTTGTGCCGGAATTGAATCCGGTTTATATGGATGATGACTATAATATGATTGAATTGCAGGAAGGCACCGACTATACCGTTGCGTTCTATGCAAATCAGGCTCCGGGCACCATGCTGATTGTGATTTCAGGCATCGGAGATTACTGCGGCAACCTGTATTACAGTGCAGATATTTTGGAGCTTCAAACCAGTGAGATGATTCTCCCCGATGAGCCGTTCTGTTTTGACAAACAGAACGCAAGCTTCCGATTCACGGTCAGTGAAACCTCCGTATGCAAGCTGCAGGCAGACGATGGCTTGAACGCTGCATTTGAAGCCTATGTAATTCCGGAAAACGACTCCTACAAGTTTGATATTGACGAGGACGGGATTACACTGGAAGAAGGCGATTATATTTTGCTGCTGTCGCAGAACAGTCCTTTGACCAGACGCCTGGTTCTCTCAATCGAACCGAAAATAACGCCCATTGGTATTGACGAGTGTGCGGCTTCGGTTGACGCAGAATATGAAAACGGCCTCAATCATAAGCCAAAGCTTACAGTCCGGTATATGGACCTTCTTCTGAAAGAGGGGACTGATTATATTGTAGACTATCCTTCGGAAATGATCCGGCCGGGCATCTATTCGCTTGTCATTCATGGCATCGGAGCTTATGACGGAGTACAGACCGTCAGCTTCATGATTCTTCCGGATCCGGACAAAGAATGCCCGATGCTGCAGGAAGGCGAACAAACTGCACATATTACATCACCCGGACAAATTGCATTTTACCGGTGGATTGCGGATTGTGAAGACGCCAGCGAACTCTACACGATCGCCAGTACTGAATTACGGCACAAGCGCATCGAAATAATGAATCCGGCAACAGGGGAGTCAACCTATATTCAGGATATCGGTGAGACATACCTGCAATTTAACCCGGAGCCCGGCAGCGAATATTATGTGCTGATAGCGTTCAGCAATCCGGCAGATACCGGCGACATCAACTTTGAGCTAAATTCGGATATCGTCATGATGTATGAGTGTGATGTGGAATATGATGAAATGGTTCCGTATCAGTCCGGGTATTCCGTACCGGAATACCGCGTCACACATCAGGGAAATCCGCTGCAGGAAAATGTTGACTATACCGTCCGGTACATCGGCGGAAAAACACATTACGGCCGTGCAGAAATCTGTCTGCGCGGAATCGGAAAATACCGCGGACAGATGATATTCAGTTACTATATTTATCCGGAACAGATTGACGAATATTTGTATAATACAATTATGAATATAAAAGAAATCGAATGTGACACTGAATACACCGTGATAAACCAACTGCCCGGTTTCTCCGAAGTCATGCAGTTCACCGCACCGCTGGACGGTACAAACACCTATTATCCGATCGGACCGACATATGATTTATGCTTCTTTGCCTACGGCGAGGACGGAAAACTGATTCCCGATGCGGATTCGTCTATCACACTGGACTATGGGGAAACTGTTCGGTTCCTCTTCATGACCACATGGCTGGAAGGCGATACACAATTCGGTGAGGAGTTCAGCTTCTGCGTCAGTACGCACAGCAATTCAGGCAGATATTTCGACGAATACACCGGAATCGAATATCTGATTCAGGGCGGTCAGGCTTTCTACGCAGGATTTGAGAAAACAGATCTGGTCGGAATCTACCTGGATGACTGCATTTATGATCCAGATACAGAGGAATGCATCTATATCGCCGGCTTTGCTCCGGATTTTGCAGGATTCCCGATAAATGACCTGACTTTCTATACAGACAACTCATTCCTGTACTCTCTGTTCGACAACAACGGCTACGGAATCATAGACCTCAATCAGACAAAATTCAATTTGAGAGGGGATATTACCGGAAACGGTTATGTGGATATTCATGATGCACTGACCTTGTATCGAATCCTGGCAGAAGCACCGGGAATGCGTATGGCAAGAGGATGGTGCGCCTCTGGAACAAATATTGCAGATTTCACAGGTGACGGAATCATTGACCTGCTCGATGTCCGCGCAATCCTGAATTATGTGCTTTCCAGTGCAGTCGGCTGAGTAATCTGACACCGGATTCTGTGTTCTCAAACAGCACAGAATCCGGTGTTTTCTTGACATTCAACCGCAGTTGTGGTATAATAAAAACATTATATCAGGGGGCATTTGCAACAAGCGGATTTACTTACGAAACACTCGTATATTCGCACAAGAAAGAGAGATGAACACCATTGAATCTGATTTGTCCGGTATGCGGTGAACCATTGAAAGAAACACCGGTACTCTATGAATGCAGAAACCGTCATTTTTTTGACCGTGCGCGATCCGGATATGTCAATCTGCTGCAGCGTCAGCGGCACAGAACCCGCGGAGATGACTCGGAAATGGTGCGCGCAAGACGCAGCTTTCTGGAGACGGGTTTATATGAGCCTCTGCGTGCCGAAATCACCAAAGCCGTCTGCGAAGCGGCACCGGGTGAGATGGTCGATGCAGGCTGCGGAGAAGGCTGGTATTCCTGCCACATTCTCAGTGAACTGACGAAAATCGTGGCAGAACCGTTTTTAAGCGGAATAGACATTTCGCCGGAAGCACTGCGCTATGCGGCCAAACGCGCAAAAGAAATGGGTGTGTTCAATCAGTCATCCTGGGCGGTTGCTTCTGTCAGTCATTTACCGATCGGTACGGCAAGCTGCGATTGCATCATCAATCTGTTTGCGCCGTGTGAGCCGAAAGAATTCCGGCGGATTCTGCGTCCGGACGGGCTTCTGATTCGTGTAATTCCACTGGAAAAGCACCTCTGGGAGCTGAAATGTGCCGTTTACGACCAGCCGTATCAAAACAGACCGGTTCTTTCCGCGCCGGAAGGATTCCGGCTGGAAGAGCTGATTCCGGTCAAAGCGACGATTACGGTTTCCGGAGAAGAATTGTCAAATCTTTTTTCAATGACACCGTATGCGCATAAGACATCTGCGTCTGATGCCGCGAAACTCGATGAAATTGCATCGCTCGATACAACAATTTCATTCGGAATTCTGAAATGCAGAAAGGACACTCCATGAAAATCACGGATCGAATGATCTGGAAATGGATCGAGGATACCAAAAAGCCGTTTCATCCGTTTGTGCCGCAGGTTTCGCCGGTTGAGATATTCTTTCAGCAGCAAAAGTCAACCGATCTCATCCGGTATATCAACAGCAAAGATCCGATTGATGAAAGCTTCATGGAAACCGCGATCGAGGTTTGCGCTGAACGCGCCGGAATGACGGAAGAATTCCTGGACTGTGATGCGGATACATTTCCGGAACTCTGGGATCGGATTGAGGATAAGCTGCGCCGGGAACAGCGTGCATCTGCCAGAAAAAAGAACGCGAAAAAAGCATAAATAGGTGCAGCCGGACGGTATGCTGTAAGCAGCAGTCCGGCTATTGCTTTTTCCCTTTTATATCCGCTTGAATTGCATCAAATATGGATTAGATGCAATTAGCGCAAATCAGATTATCACGGTCTCCTGCTCAGAAATATTCTTTCTTTCGTTGAATAATCCGAATTATTACGCAGATACTACGGACAGAAAGGAGTTGATGCTCAGTGAATCATGATAATCCATTGTGGAGGAACGGCCAGCTTCCTTCATCCGACGAACAGGAACCGAAGTCTGATTCTGACAGCGCTTTGTCTGAGGCGCGCCAGCAAAATCGCAAAAGCGGAAAGAAAAAACAGTCCAAATGAAAAACCGGTGCAGCTGCCATTCGCACTGCACCGGTTTTTACTTATCAAACTCAAATCAGCCAATCACACGAACCCGGATGACTCCGTCAATCGTCTTCATCGACTCAATCACATCATCCGAAATTGCACCGGTCACATCAATCATCGTGTATGCAAACTCCTTGCGGCTTGCATTGACCATGTTCTCAATGTTAGCACCGGCATTGCTGATTCCCTGCGTCAGAGATGCGATCACGCTCGGCACATTTCTGTGCAGAATGCAAATTTTTTTACCAACTGCATTCATTTCAGCATTCGGGAAGTTGACGCTGTTGCGGATGTTGCCGTTCTCCAGATACTCAACCAGTTCCTTTGCTGCCATTGCTGCGCAGTTGTCCTCAGCTTCCTCAGTCGAAGCGCCGAGATGCGGAATGGCGATGACGCCTTCCATACCGGCAGTTTTGGCATTCGGAAAGTCCGTCACATACTTGCGGACCTTACCGGACTTCAGTGCGGCTTCCATTGCTTCGTCATCGACCAGAAGATCTCTTGCAAAGTTCAGGATGATAACGCCGTCCTTCATCATTGCGATTGTTTCAGCGTTAATCATCTTCTCCGTTGCGATGTTGGGATCAGCGTTCTTCACGAGCGGTGTATGGACGCTGATGATATCGCAGTTCTTGAAGATTTCTTCGCGTGTCTTGACATGGTGAATCGCACGGGAAAGATTCCATGCTGCATCAATCGAAATATACGGATCGCAGCCGTACACTTCCATGCCGAGGTGAATCGCAGCATTGCCGAGCGGGCCGCCGATTGCGCCGAGACCGATGATACCGAGCTTCTTGCCCTTAATCTCCGTGCCGGCAAACTTGGACTTTCCTTTCTCGACCATCTTTGCGACGGTCTCCTCCCCTTTTATCGTCTGCACCCAGTTAATGCCGCCGACGATATCACGGGATGCAAGCAGCATACCGGCAAGCGCCAGTTCCTTGACGCCGTTTGCGTTTGCGCCGGGAGTGTTGAAAACGACAATGCCCTCTTCTGCGCAGCGATCCAGCGGAATGTTGTTGACACCTGCGCCGGCTCTTGCGATTGCCAGCAGCTTATCACCGAATGTCATTTCGTGCATCACAGCAGAACGAACCAGAATCGCATCCGGATTCTCAAAGGTATCAGCCACCTCATAGCTGCTGCCGAGCTGAGCCAGACCGACCGGCGAAATCTTATTCAGAGTTTGAACCTGATACATGGTTATCATATCCTTTCAAATTGTTGAGGAATCAATCGAAAAACAGATCAGAAGTACAATGCGATCGGTCAGAATCACGAATTCTCGGCCTCGAACTTCTTCATGAATGCAACCAGAGCCTCAACGCCCTCGATCGGCATTGCATTGTAGATCGAAGCACGCATACCGCCGACGGTTCTGTGGCCCTTGAGGTTCTCGAAGCCGGCTGCCTTTGCCTCTGCGATAAACTTCTTTTCCATTTCCTCGTCACCGATGACAAACGGAACATTCATCAGAGAACGGTCCTCAGCGCGGACAGTGCCCTTGAACATCTTGCTCTGATCGAGGAAATCATAGAGAATCTTTGCTTTCTTCTCGTTGTGTGCCTTCATGCCTGCGAGGCCGCCCATCTTCTTGATCCACTTGAAGACCTTGCCGCAGATGTAGATGCCGTAGCAAGGAGGCGTGTTGTAGAGGGAACCGTTATCTGCCTGGATCTTCCAGTCGCACATGGTCGGAGTCTGCTTGAATGCAGGACCGTCAGCAATCAGATCCTCGCGCACAATGACAATCTGCACACCGGCCGGGCCAACATTCTTCTGCACGCCGCCGTACACAACGCCGTACTGAGAGACATCAATCGGCTCAGACAAGAAGCAGGACGAAACATCCGAAACAAGGATATGGCCCTTGGTGTTCGGCAGCTTCTTATACTTCGTGCCATAGATGGTGTTGTTCTCGCAGATGTAGACATAGTCTGCATCCTCCGGGATGTCCAGATCGGAACAGTCCGGAATGTAGGAGAAGGTCTTATCAGCCGAGGAAGCAACCTTGACGACTTCGCCGTACTTTTCAGCTTCCTGCGCAGCCTTCTTCGCCCACTGACCGGTGATGATATAAGCGGCCTTGCCGTTTCTCATCAGGTTCATCGGAACCTCTGCAAAGACCAGCGATGCGCCGCCCTGCAGGAAGATTACCTTGTAGTTATCCGGAATGTTCATCAGCTCGCGCAGATCCTGCTCTGCCTCGTCGATGATCTGCTGGAACATCTTGGAGCGGTGGCTCATCTCCATCACGCTCATACCGCACCCGCGGTAATCCATCATTTCTTCTGCCGCTTCCTTCAGGACCTCTTCCGGCAGAACAGCCGGACCTGCACTGAAATTGTAAACTCTGCCCATGGTAAAACGCCTCCGTTTTCATCATTTGATTTTAGCTTCGGCTCCTGCAACAGAGTCTATGCAGCAGCCCGTAAGTATAGTATACTATATTATTTTGTACTTGTCAAGGGGTAAAGGCCTAACATTGTGAAAAAAATAACGATTCTGTGAAAAAGATACAGTTTAGCTGCGGTTTCATTCCATTTCTTCATCTTTTCGCACATTTCTGCGCGCGATTGCCTCCTGCAAACTCATCGGACAGCCGCAATAATCCTGCCGATACAGTCCGTACGCAGCCGACAGAGCCACTGACCTTGCATACCCGCCTTTTTTCTTGAAATCAGACGGCAGATAGCGCACCGAGGAATCCGCAGTCAACGCTTCCCCGCAGGCATTGATAAACTGCGCGTTTTTATGCGGACTGACGGTCAGCGTCGTCGTCATAAAGTCACACCGATACTGCTCGGCAGCTAGCAGTGCCTCAGACATTCGCTGGCGGATACAGCGCTCGCACCGCTCTCCCATTTCCGGTGTATGTTCGACACCTTTTACGGCTTCCCAGAACGGCGCATCGTCATATGGCAGAGCCACAAGCGTCAGCGGATACGGATGACTGAGGTGTTTCAGCAACTGCTTCTGCGTTTCCAGCCTTCTTGTGAATTCCTCGGCCGGCGCAATATTCGGATTGTAAAAAAACAGAACGATCTCAAAATACGGAACAAGCTGTTCCAGCACAGCGGAGCTGCACGGTCCGCAGCAGCTGTGCAGCAGAAGACGAGGCACCTCCCCTGCCGGAATTGCTTCGATCATCGCGGACATTTCTTTGTGATACTGTCGTTTTTCCATCTCAGTCACCGATTCTTTCCGCATCATAGTCCCATTGCTCATCATCAATCCGGTACAGTGCGTTAACGCCAAAGGTCTTGAAGTCTATTTCAACGCCGCAGATCAGCTGCATGATCCGCGCCTCTTCGGTAAATGTAAAATGGAATTCAGTCATTGTGATCTGTTCCGCGATTTCACTCACAGCAGGAATTGTCTCCGCATCCGAATTGTCAAACTGCATTTCCTGCCGCACTATTTTCGCAAGCTTTTCCAGTATTTCCGGTGCGCGGCTGTATGCAAGACTGATTGAGCGCAGAACAATACCGTCATCGCGTTCCTCAAACCCTTCTGCAGTAATCGTACTCGGTTTTTTTGTTCCGAATTCCGGAAGGTCTGCATTCTCTGCGGTAAAAGTCAGATTCGGAACATCGTAATCTCCTTCGATTGTACCGAGCAGCGGATCTGCTAGATACACTTTTTTGACGAACTGTTTCCGATACTGCTGTTCTGACTGCTTTTTCCGGATTTTGTCCCGGAAATACCGGACCGCAGACAGAATCCCAAGCAGCAAAAAAGCGGTGATTATCAGGGAAAGTGCAATGAAATCTCCCGGATTGAACCCTAAAATCTGCGTATCAGCAAACAAAAGCTGAGCATTCATATTCTTCTCCTTTGTAACAGAAAAGGACGGCGAACCGTCCTTTCCTGTTATTTTATTCTACGGAAATCAGGTAGTAGTAAACCGGCTGTCCGCCGCGCAGCAGTGTAATTTCCACACGGCCGCCGAACTTTGCACTGAGCTGATCGTAGAGCTGCTGTGCCTTTTCCTCGGTCACATCCGCACCGTAAATCAGCGTGATGAAGGTGGAATCGCCTTTCATCATCTTCTTTGTCAGCTTGTATGCAGCTTTGTTGATATCCTTCTCGGTGAAAGCCAGCTTTCCGTTTTCCAGAGCCAACACATCGTTTTTGTGAATCCGCTGGCCGTCCAGCTCAGAATCGCGTGCTGCAAAGGTCACCGCTCCGGACGAGACCTGCTCAAACGCTTTGGTCATCTGATTCAGGTTCTCGTTCAGGTCTGCACTTTCATCGAATGCAAGCATCGCGGCAATTCCCTGCGGAATGGAGCGCGTCTGCAGAACAACGACATTCCGGTTTGCCAGATTGATCGTCTGCTCAGCTGCCATGATGATATTCTTGTTGTTCGGCAGAACAAAGACGGTTCTGGCCGGTGTTGCGTGAATGGCACGGAGAATGTCATCCGTGGACGGGTTCATCGTCTGGCCGCCCTTGACAATCTGGTCTACGCCGGAATCAAGAAACGCTCGCTCCAGGCCGCCGCCCGCCGCAACCGCCACAAAGCCGAATTCCTTGGTCGGCTCTACCGGCAGCACCTCCTGCTGCTTGACGATTTTTGCCTCGCGGACTTTCCCCTCGTGCTGTATGCGCATATTTTCGATCTTCGGCTTCGGATCGTTGATAAAGGAGCCGAATTCCAACGCCTTGGAAATGGCAAGGCCGGGATTATCCGTATGCACATGGACCTTGATAATTTCATCGTCCTCGACGACGACAACACAGTCTCCGATGGTCTCAAGGTAGGCACGCAGTTTTGCGCCGTCTACGGAAGCGTCCGTTTTTTCAATGATATATTCTGTGCAGTATGTGAAATTGATCTCGTCATCGTACTGTGCGACCGCGGAATTGAAGTCCAGCTGCGGATCCGGAGCAGCGGCTTTCTGGGACTCCCCTTCTTCCGCCGGAAGTGCGGCACCGCGGAATGATTCCAGCATTCCGCCGATGATGATGCAGAAGCCCTTTCCGCCGGCATCCACAACATTAGCCTTCTTCAGTGCGGGAAGCATTTCCGTCGTCTGCTTCAGCACTTCATTAGCTTCATCCAGAATCCCCTGCCAGAAAGCTTCGGTATCCATTTTCTGCTTTGCAAGCTCCTGTGCCTTCTGTGCTGCCATGCGCGAAACCGTCAGAATCGTTCCTTCCGTCGGCTTCATAACTGCCTTATAGGCTCCGGCAACACCGAGCTCCAGAGCATTTGCGAAATCGGAGTTTTCCGCCGTCTGCAATCCGCTCAGGCCCTTTGAAAAGCCGCGGAACAGCAGCGATGTGATGACGCCGGAATTGCCTCTTGCGCCGCGCAGCATGGATGCTGCCGCAATATCCGCAACCTCCGAGACAGATACATCGTCCGAAAGCAGCTCCAGCTCACGCTTTGCTGCACCGACCGTCATGGACATATTGGTACCGGTATCGCCGTCCGGCACAGGGTATACATTCAGCTCATCCACCGAGCGTCTCTGGTTGGTAATCAGGATCGCAGCATGAATAATCGCTGCTTTCAACTGTTTTCCGGTAATCAAAATATGCTCCTCCAATTCCTTATGCACGAATTCCGTCTATATAGACATTGATTTCAGCAGGCGTAAAGCCGGTTGCCTGCTCGACCGCATAGCGCACCTTATTGCGAATGCTGTCCGTAATCGCATTCACATTTGCACCGATGCCAGTGATGATATGCAGATGAATAATCAACGCATTCTTTTTGGTCTGCAGCTCGATTCCTCTGCGGATATCGCCGGGAAACAGCTTCGTTTTCAGCGTTTCCAGCGGAGTAGACTCATTGAGGTCGGCAACGCCGAAGCAGTTCGTCACAGTGTGTTCGATCAATGAGTAAAGAAATGCTTTTGTAACACGGATGCTGCCAATATGGTTTTCAATGATAATCATATCGGAAACTCCTTTCATGATATTCTTAGTTCATTATAGCACAAACATTGAAAAAATACAAGAGGATTCCTCACATTTTTCAAAATTGAAGAAACAGCAGGGAAAAGCCCCTGCATGAAGCAGGGGCTTGGGTTCATTATTCTGCAACGAGAATCGCAGCGTTCGGGAAGCATTCCTTTGCCGCGTCGGCAAGCTGCTGCGACACAATCACGCGTGTGACAGCAGTACAGCCTTCAAAGGCGTCCGGATCCAAATCCGTGACACCGGCGGGTATGGTCAGCTCCGTCAGACCGGTGCAGTCTGCAAAGGCACCGCCGCAAATCTTGGTCAGCGTTCCGGGCAGTACCACTGCGGTCAGATCTTCAAGACCTGCGCAGGCACCGGCACGGATTTCCGTGTATCCCTCCGGAATCGTCAGGACATCTCCGCCGTCGTACACCTTTGCCCGAATCTTTGCAGTGAACCGTCCGTCACCGATGATGGTCGGTTTTGCGGATTCCAGCCAGATGATATGCGTCTGCAGACCGAACATCTTGAGTGCAGCAGCTTCCAGAGAACGCGGCATCGTGACTCGCATCAGCGACTCACAGCCTTCAAATGCATCTTCGGCGATTTCCTCGACAGAAGAAGGAATATAAATTTCTGTCAGAGACGGCGAATCCGCAAAGGCACCGCTTCCGATTCTGGTCACTGTATCCGGCACAATCAGTTTTTCGATTTCATCCATCGCGGCACAGGCACCGGCACGAATCTCAGTAAAGCCGTGCGGAATACTGAATTCCGGCTCTCCCTTGTACCGCATCCGGAATTCCTTTGCCGTGAATTTGCCGTCTTCCGGAATCGGCGGCTGGCCCGCAAGCTCAGATTCAGGCAGCATACCGGGTTCGATGCGGCTGCCGAAATCTTCAACATGAACCGGCCATTCCGGCGGCTCCTCCGTCATAATCTGCACAATGTCGGAATCGTCCAGTGTGATGCCGAGCGCGTCTGCAAGCTGCATCTTCTCAATCAGCACAGCTGCATCCGGTTCATCATCAGGCTCCGGTTCCGGTTCTGCAACGGGCTCCCCTTCCGGCTTGATATATTCAAGTTCCGAAACAGCTGCTTCCGGTTCCTTTCCGCCAGACAGATCAACCGGTATGGTCAGTCCGGGCATATCCTCCGCAGCAGGAACGGCCGCTTCTTCCGTCGGTTCCGCTTCAGCTTCAGAAGGTTCAGGGAGTTCGATTGCAGGCAGCTCCGGCATCTCCTCCTCTTCGGGCTCTTCCGGCTCCTCTGTCTCGGTTTCAGGCTCTGCATCAGCAGCTTCCGGCTCCTCAACAGCGGGCAGCTCCGGCATTTCCTCCTCTTCGGGCTCTTCCGGCTCCTCTGTCTCGGTTTCAGGCTCTGCATCAGCAGCTTCCGGTTCCTCACCAGTGGGCAGCTCCGGCATTTCCTCCTCTTCGGACTCTGCCTGCTCCTCTGTCTCAGTTTCGGACTCTGTTTCAGCAGCTTCCGGTTCCTCAACAGCGTGCAGCTCCGGCGTTTCCTCCTCTTCGGGCTCTGCCGGCTCCTCTGTCTCGGTTTCGGGCTCTGTTTCAGCAGCTTCCGGCTCCTCAACAGCGGGCAGCTCAGTATCAGTCTGCTCCGTTTCAGCTGTCTCAGATTCGGTTTCCGCTTCCTCCGGCTCAGACGGCGCAGAAGCTTCGTCTGGCACGGATTCCGCTGTTGTCTCTGCTCCGTCAATCGAAGCAAGATCCCGGATATCAGCCAGTTCAGCAGAATCATCTTCAGAACGGCCGATTTCCTCCGGTGTCGCGCCGGAACCGGCAATCGGCTCCATTGCGCTGAGGTCATTCAGATCACTGCGCTCCAGCGAATCGGGGTTCTCCTCAAAGTCCGCGGGCGCAACTTCGGTTTCCGCTTCCTGCTCCGCAGGTTCAGACATACCGGCGAACAGGGATTCTGCCAGCGCCTGAATTTCAGGAGAAACTTCCTCCTCATGCGGAATCTCAGTCGCCTCAGGCTCAACCGGCGCAGGAACATCTTCTTCCGTCGGTTCTTCGGTGGGTTCATCGCCGAAGATAGACTCCGCAACCTTTCCGATTTCCTCGTGGATTTCGCCGGCTGTCAAATCCGTTTTTTCAGCTTCATCATCTGTCGTACTCTCTGTAAGCCCGGTCTCCGGCTCCCCGACAGCTTCCGCAGCTTCGGAAGTCTCCTCTGCTGCTGTATCAGCGGCGATTTCCGACTCCTCCGCAGCAGGTGCTTCGGAGATTTCAGCAGCCGTGTCAGCGATTGCATCTTCGGCAGGCTCAGCGGTCGGTTCCGCAGCCGGAATCTCCTCACCAGCAGGCGCGCTTTCGGATTCATCCTGTGCAAGCAGCGCTTTCGCCCGTTCAATTGCCTGCTCGGTATGCTCCGCAGCAGACAGCGGCTTTTCACTTACCGGAATAACCGTCTCACCGGACTTCACAAGCGACTCAGTCGCATTCGGCTGCTCCGTCTGCTCATCAATGTCATCCGGAAGCCATGTGATCGACGCGTGCGGGCAGTCGCGGGTAATTTCAGCAGCACGGTCCGCAAACCGGCTCGGCAGGACAATTGAAGTCAGCTCATTGCACCCGTGGAACGCATGAACACCGAGGAACCGCAGAGATTTCGGCAGGACAATCCGTTTCAGAGACGGGCAGTCTGTAAAGGCATCCGGCTCCACAGCCAGCAACCCTTCGGGACAAACCACCTCTTCCAGATACGGCAGCTGAACAAATGCCAGCGATCCGATCAGCCGTGCGGAATGCGGCAATTCAATTCTGTGCAGACGCTGAAGGCCCATCACGCCGTGATACATATACGAAGCAAGGACGAGATAGCCCTCCGGAATACGCAGCGTCACATGATCGAGCGTCAGATCGGCCGCATCACCGGCAGACAGAATCCACGGGCACTCCGCAGTCAGCTGTCTGACACGCACAGCGCGTGCCGTACCGAATGTCACAAGAATCTGCGGACGGCGCATGAACAGTACTGCTGCGCAGCCGCGGTCAAATTCATCCGGCAGGAAGACATCACGCAGCTTCTGGCAGCCGTAGAATGCGGCATACTCGAATTCTGTCAGCGCCTTCGGAACGGTCAGCGTCAGCAGACGCGAATTATTGCCGAACGAATAGCTGGACAGACGCATGACGCCCAGCGGAATTTCAAATTTCGTCTGGTTTGCCATTTCGCTGAGCGCGAACGGGGCAATAAACGGATGTGCATGGAGTACTGCAATCCGCTCCGCAAAGCTGCTGCAGGATGCACTGAGCTCCTGTGTAAACATTCTCTGCGGCTGAACCGGCGGGAAATTCGGTTCCACAACCGACAGAATCTCTGCGGTCGGCTTTTGCTGATACGAGGCAAACTGGCCTTCTGTCCAGGTCACATTCAGTTTGACCGGACCGTCCAGAATCGCCGGCAGCTGCTCCTCAAACCGTTTCGGAATGGTCAGGGATGACAGCGCAGTGCAGCCGGCAAGCGCAAAATCACCGATCTGTTCCACAGAATCCGGAATACGGAGTGAAACGAGCGTGTTGCAGTCTGCAATGGCATTTTCAGGCAGGGAGCGGATCTTTGCCGGCAGGCGGATCTGCTCGTAGTTGCACGGTGCTGCAAAGGCACGCGGACCGATATACTGCACGGAATCCGGCAGAACAATCCGGCGCGGGCCAAGACAGCCCGTAAAGGCATTCATATCAACAATCTGCAAACCGGACGGAATCACAATGTGCATCACATTTTCCAGACCGGCGAATGCCTTGGTACCGATCCGGCGCACCGTCTTCGGCAGGAAGATCGTGCGGAGAACCTGCTCCGGATCATCGGAACGCTGGTCAATCTGCTGCAGAGCAGACGGCGCGATGATGGTATACCCCTCCGGAATCTGGAGGATATGGCCGCGCACGGTGAGCTTTTTCGCCTTGGCCGGCGTCAGGATATCGTCAAACTGCTCCATCAGCTCTCCGATGGTGGTAACGCGTGGCTTCGAGAGCAGACCTTTCTTCGGCCAGTGAACCTTGGCATCCGGACGGAACAGGAAATATTCCACGATCTTACGCTCGGAGTAGCCATCCCGCACATAGATATCCGTCAGACGGTTTGCACCGGAGAACGCATCCGGCTCAACTTCAGAAAGCGAACTCGGAATCTCAATTGCCATCAGACGCGGCGCATCCCAAAATGCCTGGGTTTCAATTCTGCGCACGCCCTCCGGAATTTCAAAGCGTTCGCCGGGCTGTGCCTCACGGAATGAACGGTATGCGATAACCGTATATTCCTTCAACGCCGCACTCCGCTCCTTCGGTCCGAGCAGAGGCTTGGAGATTTCGCGTGTGAACACACGCTCCGAAGCATCATAGTCTCCGTGATGAAGCGGAACAAATGAGATGCAGGAATCAAACTCCAGCGTTTCTTCCGGTTCATCTGCTGCCGGAACCGGTTCGGGAATCTGAACCTCCGGCTCTGCCGCTTCAATGGCAGGCACTTCCGCTGCCGGTACAGTTCCGACAAACGGTTCCGGTTCAGATGCAAACGCTTCCGTCTCGGCCGGAACAGGTTCCGGCATACCGGCAGCCGCTGCCTCGGCAAACGGCGCAGTCTCCGCGGAAGGATTCACCTCGAACAGTCCGGCTTCCGGTCCGGCAGCCGGCACTGTCTCCTCCGGCTGCGGCACAAATGCCGCATCTTCCGGCGATTCCGTAATCTCAGGTTCCGGTTCTTCCGCTGATCCGCTGACGGAAATCTCCTCAACGGGTTCAGCCGGCATTTCCGGTTCTGCTTCTTCTGCTGACACACTGACCGGAGCCTCAGCAGCAGGTTCCGCCTGTACTTCAGGTTCCGCGGGGATCTCAGCAGCTTTTTCCTGCTGTACAACAGCATTTTCTCCGCCGGTTTCCTCTGCATTCAGCGGTTCGGGCTGTTCTTCTGTCACAGCTTCAGCAGCGGGCTGCAAAACGGGCTCCGGCTGCTGCTGAATCGTATCAGCCGCAGCAGAATCAGAGCTTTGTTCGCTTTCCGTTCTGCGCTGCATTTCCTCAAGCTTTGCCTGCATCGCAGCGATCGTTTCCTGCAGCTTCTGAACGGTCTGCTCATCCACGGAAGGTTCCGTCTGCACAGCGGCAGGGGCAGCGGGTTCTTCCGCACGGACAGCCTCTTCAGCCGCGGGCACAGCCGGTTCAGCAGCCTGCACATCCGATGAGAACGGCATATCGTTCTGTGCGGACGAGGCAAAACCAAACGGCAGCGAAGACGGAAAGTCCGGAATCTCAAAATAGGAAGAATCGGCATCGCCGTCAAAATCAGGCGAAGCGGTTCCCGGTTCGAGCCAGAAAATCTCAGGCGCAGTCTGATCGCCGAAGACACGCTTCTGCTCCGGGCCGTCGTGAATGATGCGAGGCATATACAGCCTCGAAAGCGACGGACAATTGCAAAGCGCAGACTGACCGATGGATTCGGTCTCAGACGGGATGGAAAGACGCTGCAGCGAAGTGCAGTTCCAGAATGCACAGATGCCGATTGACCGGACCGAATCCGGAAGCTTGACCTGTGTCAGCGCGGTACACTCATTGAAAGCACCGGCACCGATACGGGTTTCCTTTCCGCTGAATTCGACCTGTTTCAGGGCCGTACAGCCGCTGAACAGCTCGTCTTCAATCGCCGTCAGTTCCTTCGGCAGACGGATGGATTCCAGCATCGGAAGATTCATGAAGGCACTGGCACCGATACGCTTGACGGAATCCGGAAGGATAATCCGTTTCAGATTCCTGCAGCCGGCAAACGCACCGTTGTCAATATATGTCAGACCGTCACTGACGACAATTTCCTCCAGTGAGGTCAGGTTTGAAAACACACCCGGCGAAATAATACGCATCTTCTCCGGAATCACGACGCGCTTGACGCCGCGGTTTGCGAGATTGCGCATGGCCTGCGGCAGAATATACAAATAATTGGACGGAATCTTCAGTGTGCCGTCATCCGTAATCGGCAGCATCATGGCAGAGCCCAGCGAGAGAATGCCGGAGGTTTCATCCATAATCTGCTGTACAGTCTTCTTTTTGGCAGAAAACAGCTTCTTGCCAAAAGTCAGGACGGCTTTCGGGCAATGGAAGAACAGCTCCATTGCTTTCTGCTCCGGAAAATCTTCTGGAAGCACAACGGATTTGAGTGCATTGCAGTCATAGAAGCACCAGAGCTCAAAGTCACGCAGAGAAGAAGGAAGCGTCAGCTTTTCCAGCATACTGGTTCCTCTGAAACTCCGGATAAAAAACGCATGGGAACAGATTTTGGTTACACCTTCAGGGATCGTCAGTTCTTTCATCTGAGAGAATCCCGCAAGTGCGCCCTGTCCGATGACCGTATAATCGGAAGGCAGTTTCACCTTTTCACTGTTGGTGCGAAGGAATCCTTTTGCATCTTCGCGTGTAAAAATTCGTTCACCCATTGACTTTTGGCCCCCTTATCCGAGTCAAAATTGTTTCCTCCGCAGTTTCCGGAGACAGTACGGAAGGATACATATTGATTATACCATTTTTTTCTGAAAAAAGCAAGTGGGAATTGTGATTTTCTAACATTTTTTTGCGGAATTATGAAATAATTTCAAAATGACACGATTGAACCCGAAAAAGCGGCCTGACCAGGACATTAAAAAAGCAAAACAGGCAGACAGAAATCACATCTGCCTGCCTGTTTGTTGCTATTCAGATCACACCGGCAAGATAGCAGAGCAAAACCTGCGTATCTTCGGAGGTAACATAGGTGTCATGATTGAAGTCCATCAGCGCAATGCCTTCCGGGCTGACATATGCTTCCTTGTCCTCCGCAATATACCGGCACATCAGAATCGCATCGCCGATTGCTGTTCTGCCGTCGCCGTCAATATCGCCGTTGAACTTTTCGGGAGCGGAAACAGAAACATTGTCAATAACCGTCACGCCGTTCTCAGCCTTGATCTTGACCACCGCAACATCATTCGCCATGATGAGCTTGCCGTCCAGCGTCAACTCATATTCAGTATCAGCCGTCAGCTCCGGGAAGGAGATCAGCGCAAAACTGAACCGCTTGTCAGATTTGCGTGAGAACAGCGTTTCCGTATCCTTGGAAATCGCAAGCTCCAGATCCTTTAACTGTTCTTCCTTGAAATTCAGTTCAAGGACAGGCTGTGTTGCATCGAGCAGGGTGGGCTGCCCGTCAGTTGCTGTCGCAAAAACATTGCCGCCAGTGATTGAAATGAATGTGGTTTCCCCAGCTTCATCCGGATTCGTTATGACGCTGCTGGGTTTAGAAACCGTCAGGCTGCGGTCACCGTTCGCCTTCAGTCTGCCGCCGCTGATTTCAATCGCCTTGATGGTTTCGCCGTCCTTGATGATATTGTCTTCTGCCTGAATCGCATCGTTGCTGGCCTTGACCTCGATCTCGCCGTCGGAGATCGAAACATAGCCCTTGGTAGATTTGATGCCGTCTCCGTTTGCGTTGATGTCGATATCGCCGCCCTTAATCTGGACAGATTCCTTACCGCGGATGCCGTCGGCAAACTTTTCGGACGAGTCACCGTCCTGGATTTTTGTGCCGGTTGTCTTGACCTTCAGCTTGCCGCCGGTGATCTTCAGATCGTTATTGGAGTGAATGCCGTGATTCTGAGTCGCCTCAATTCTCAGGGAGCCATCGCCCTTGATTGTGATGTCATCCTTTGAGAAGATGACCGCGTTGTTCGCAAAGGAGAGGCCCGTTGAAGTTCGGTAGGGATTATCGCCGTCATAGAGGAAGTTTTCTGTATCCGCCACAAGGTTGATCGAGGTGTTCTTGGCGTTGTTCACCATCACGGCAGGTGCGTTCACGCCAGTGATCGTTACGCCTTTGAAGAACAGCTTGACGGTATTCGCATCCTTTTTCGTGTCCGGAACATTGACATTGATCTGACCGTCCGTCAGCGTACCGGAAAACTCATAGGAACCGGAAGCCGTAATCGTAATCACGCTTCCGTCCACGGTTACATTGTCTCCCGTTGCTGTTGCGCTTGTTTCATTCAGTTTTACAGTTGCTGTCATGACTTCGGGCTCTGTCCCTTCGTCGGCCGCCGCAGCACTGAACGGTACAGCACCTGCAAGAAGCGACAGACTGAGCAGTGCCGCAGTCAGCTTCCACATTGTTTTCATATAAAATCCATCCTTTCTAAAATACATCCCCCTGACAATCCGCCGGATTGCCCTTCCCTCAAAGTTTAACACACTTTCGTCCTTGTGTCAATAGATTTTTTGCGGAGTTACGCCGATTCGTTCTTTTTTTGCTGATTTATTAAGGTGAAATTCAGACAAAACAGCCTGTTCCGGAGAGATCACACCGAAAAGCTGCCTGCATCAGATCACCTCTGACACAAGCAGTTTCGGAAATCAGGCAGATGCCGGTTTCGCCTTCGGCTTCTTGGCGGCTGTGCGCTTCACTGGTTCGGCAACCGGTTCGGCTGCAGCAGCTCCAAGCAGCATCCAGAACATCGGCGCAACAGTCAGCACGGAAATACCGACCATTGCAGTGATACAGTAAAGGAGGGCGGCGCCGGCAGCAGCAGCACACTGCCAGCCGGATTCAGTCTTCCGCCGTTTCCACGCGAGCACAAGACACCACGCAATCAGCACAATGTGCAGCAGCATGGCCGGGATTCCTCTCGTAGCGCCGATATAGAGGAAATCATTGTACGGACGATCGATTGTATTGGGGTTTGCAGAAATCTCCATACTGCTGTGGAGCTGCGTGTACTGGAAGTTATCAGGGCCTGCGCCGAGCGCCGGATACTTGCCGATCACTCTGATGCCTTCACTCCAGCAAAATCTCAGAACCGAACACGAATCCTTGATTTCAAAGTCATGCGGCTGAGACGGGACATATGCGCCGGCTGTCCAGATCCGGAAACTGGCGTCATCCCAGATGATGCCGCCGTCACAGAGGCGGAATCCATTCTCGATCTGCTGATCCGTTGTTCGGTCGATTGTCCGATTCAGAGAAGGAGAGAAATAAACCCATGTCACGGAAAGGCAGGCAGCGGCAAGCGCTGCTGCCGGCATCAGCCACTTTCTGCCCGAAGCGTTCTTACGGAACAGGAAGAAACAAATCGCGGTCAGAACCAGGCCGCCGAATCCGGCAATCAGGCCGGCAACTGTCTGCGTCTTAAAGCTCATCACAATCGAGCCGGATGCACAGATTACAGCCAGAATGCGGTGAGATTTTTTCTCAGAACGGAATGCGTTCGGAACCGCAACGCCAATCAGCATCATCAGCAGCATGGCATATGTGACCGGACTGTCCGTGAAGCCGGAAGGCAGACGAAGATCCTCCAGAGACAGCGGTTCCACCCGGCGATAAGAGGACGGGAACGGGAAAAACGGCTGTGCCTGCAAAAAGCCCCATACGATCTGCGCGATGCCGAAAATCAGCAGACCGCCGAACAGTTTGGTGCGGTTTTCGCCGCGCCGTGCCATCGTTCCCAGATAAAAAATCACGGCGTAAAGCAAAAGCGTCAGCATTCCCTCATCGCGCTGCGGCATTCCCATCAGTGCGTACTGCGTATCAAATGAATGGCACAGTGAGACAACACCCCAGACCAGCGTTCCCGTCAGGATGCCGTATAAGGGTAGATTGCTCTTTGGAAACTGAAGCCGGACGACTCCGATCAGCATCCAGATCAGTGCCAGGACACCGATGAATGTGAAAACCGTCGAAACAGAGCGCAGGCTCAGCAGAATATATCCGAGCACAGCGCCGAAGCCGCCTTCCCGCGTCAGAATGTCGATCTGGGGCATGGAAGAATAGGTCAGCTCGTTGATTGCCTGTGCAATTCCGGTCATCCAAAGAATCGCCAGCAGAAACCGTACACAAACGGCACGATACTTGTCCATGTTGAGGTTGACGATGAAATTGGTTTTGTCAGATGTATTTAAGAGGTTTTTGGCCATGGCATTTCACTCTCCGTTACAGGAAAAGCGCATGAGATCATGCGCTTTTCATAATTATTTCGCAACATCAACTGCTCTGCTTTCGCGGATCAGGTTGACCTTGATCTGGCCGGGATATTCCATCTCGTCCTCGATCTGCTGTGCGATCTGACGGGCAACCAGCACCATCTTTTCGTCGTCGATCACCTCAGGCTTCACCATGATGCGGACCTCGCGGCCTGCCTGCATCGCGTAGCACTTTTCAACACCGTCATAGCCCATGCAGATTTCCTCAAGCTTCTGCAGACGCTTGATGTAGCTTTCGAGGTTTTCGCTTCTGGCGCCCGGTCTGGCTGCGGAAATCGCATCCGCCGCCTGAACAATACATGCAATGACCGTCCGCGGCTCCACATCGTTGTGATGCGCTTCGACTGCGTGAATCACCTCAGGCGATTCCTTGTACTTGCGGCACACATCCACACCGATCGCAACATGAGAGCCTTCGATTTCAGCAGTCAGTGCCTTGCCGATATCGTGGAGCAGACCGGCTCTGCGTGCCATATTCGCATCGACGCCCAGCTCAGAAGCCAGAATGCCTGCCAGCATTGCAACCTCAATGCTGTGGTTCAGCACATTCTGCCGATACGAGGTACGGAAGGTCAGCCGGCCGAGCAGCCGGACCAGCTCCGGATTGAGTCCGTGGACATTCGTTTCCAGAACTGCACGCTCACCCTCCTGCTTGATGCGCTTTTCAACTTCGCGTCTTGCTTTGTCAACCTTTTCCTCAATGCTGGCCGGATGAATTCTGCCATCCAGAATCAGCTTTTCAAGTGCGAGCCTTGCCACTTCGCGGCGAACCGGATCAAAGCAGGAAAGCGTAATTGCTTCCGGCGTATCGTCGATGATGAGATCGACACCGGTCAGCGCTTCGATCGAGCGGATATTTCTGCCCTCGCGGCCGATGATTCTGCCCTTCATTTCGTCGTTCGGCAGCGGCACGACCGAGACGGCAACTTCCGAAACCTGCTCAGCGGCACATTTTGCAATCGCCATCGAGATGTGGCTTCTGGCGATATCCTCACAGGTGGACTTGACCTGCTGCTCATATGCGGTCACACGAACCGCCTTTTCATGCACCAGATCTGCATCGAGCTGCTGCAGCAGATACTCTCTTGCCTGATCGCGGGAGAACTCTGCAATCCGCTCCAGAAGTTCAATCTGACTGCGCTTCATATGCTCCATTTCTTCCGCAGCCGTCTTTTTCTGTGCTTCTGCTTCTGCAAGCCGCTCATCAGCGGCATGAATCTTTGCCTGAAGCTGTTCTTCCTTGCGTTCGTACTGGTCTGTTTTTTTGTCAAGGTTCTCTTCCTTTTGCTGGATGCGGCGTTCCTGGCGTGTCATATCCGCCCGGCGATCCTTAATTTCACGCTCTGCATCACTGCGCATCCGGAAGATTTCGTCTTTTGCCTCGACAAGAGCTGCTTTTTTCTTGTCGTCTGCTTCACGCGCTGCCGTGCTGCGGATTCGTTCCGCTTCCTGCTCGGCACTGCCGATGACTGCCTCGGCATCCCGCTTTCGCTGCTCAATGCCCTTGGCAATGCCCTTGTTTTCTGCTTCATTGATGCGTTCTGTAACTCCGCGTTTTGCGGCTGATGAACCCATCAGAGAACCGACAACAGCTCCGGCAACCAAAGCAAGCAACAGCAGCGTGACAACCCATGGCGTTGACAGGCTCAGCGCCATCAGAATGGTTGAAATTGCCATGCTTACGATTTCCTCCTAACATGATCAAAATAGACAGTAGTATTCATCAATTTTGATTCTGCGGCAGGAAAACGCCGTTTGATGATTTCCTTGAAGTTTCATAAAGAGCGGGAGCTGACCGCTTATTTCTGTCTGAGGAACACTCCCATGTATCATGAGCCGTACCGACCTGACAACGGTCACGGCATTACAAAAATGGAACAGCAACTGAGATCAACAGCGGCATCTGCCGCAAAACACCATCGGAATGCGGATCACAGCCCCGCAATCCGGTGAATTGCATAATACACAACTTTAGTATACTACATTTTAGCCGGAAAGTCAAGACATTTTTGACAGAACGGAATGCTTTTTTCACTCTTTTTCGTAATGAAATTCACTTTAAAAGCACTTAATCTCACCGTTTTTCAGGCAGCATCGTTTATTTCTATCAGCTGTTGACTAAAATATTATTCTCCGCTGAATGCCGGAATAAAGCTCTCAGAAGCCGCCTCCCCTTCCTGCACAAAGGCGTTCCGGATTCCGATCTGTTCCGCATAGCGCACAACTGTCCCGTATTCATGCTCCGTCACGCGGCGGGACAGCAGCGGATCGCTACGCACAGCCGGCATCGGCGTATACTGATTCATGATACTGTATCCGACTGAATTGCCGTACTGCTGAAAGAGCGCCCACAGGATTTCTCTGGATTCCTGCGCATGGCCGGGCAGCACCATGTGCCGGATCTGGACACCGCGCAGCAGCAGACCGGTCTCCCGGTCAAACACCTGCTCCGGCTGCTGGCGCACCATTTCCGCAAGCGCCGCTTTTACGGTCTCCGGATAATCCGGTGCGTTGGAATACGCGGCAGCGGTCTCTGAACGGATATACTTATAATCCGGCAGATAGATGTCTACCAGACCGTCAAGCATCCGAAGCATTTCCGCTGATTCGTAGCCGCTGGAATTCCATAGAACCGGAATCGTCAGTCCCGACTTTCTGGCGCACTCCAGAACCGGAATCAGCTCCGCCGTATAGTGGCTCGGCGTGACAAGATTGACATTGTGGATGCCGTCCGACTGAAATTTCAGCATAATCTGCACCAGATCGTCAGCAGTGACGGTTTTCCCGACGCGACCGATTGCAATTTTATGGTTCTGACAGTATTTGCAGCGCAGACTGCATCCGCTGAAAAAGACCGTGCCGGAACCGTTCTTTCCGCTGATCGGCGGTTCCTCCCAGAAATGCGGGGCCGCCCGTGCAATCCGGATCGCCGAGGTTTCTCCGCAGTAGCCGGCGTACAGCGATCTGTCTGCCCCGCAGTGCCGCGGACATCGGTTACAGGGGGTCATCGGTTTCTCCTTTCTCCGCACTTGCATCAGCGGCGGAAATATGGTAAAATAACAGTATCAGCAATCTACGGAGGTGATCTCATGTCGATTACAGAACTGCTGCAATCCTGCTCTGACGAAAAAAATGCAGCTTTTGTGCAAAAGCTGATTCCAAACAAGCCGCGCTCGGAATTTCTCGGCTGCCGCACCCCCGCTCTGCGGAAAATTGCCGCACAAATCGCCGGATCAGCGGAAGCAGAGGCCTTTCTGACGCAGCTTCCGCACCGGCTCTTTGAAGAAAATCAGCTTCATGCTTTCCTGCTCTGCCGTGAAAAGGACTTTCCTCGCTGCGTGGAACGGGTTTGCCGTTTTTTGCCGTATGTGGATAACTGGGCAACCTGCGACCAGCTCTCCCCTGCCGTTTTCCGGCGCGAAAAAGAAAAGCTGCTGCCATTTATTCAAAGCTGGCTCCGATCCGATCACACCTACACGATTCGGTTCGGGATCGGGATGCTCATGCAGCATTTTCTGGATGAGGCATTCCGGCCGGAATATGCGGAGACTGTTGCAGCAATCCGTTCGGATGAATACTATATAAAAATGGAAATCGCATGGTACTTTGCGACTGCACTTGCCAAGCAGCCCGATACCGTTCTGCCGTATTTCACAGAGCACAGGCTGACGGAACGGATACACCGCAAGGCCATTCAGAAATGTATAGAATCCCGCAGGATTCCGCCTGACACCAAGGATTATCTGCGCACCCTGCGATGATGCCGTATCACAAATTACCCCGCAGTCAGGTTTGGAACGCTGACTGCGGGGCAGTTTTTATGCCTCAAAATTCAGAACATCAATCTGGCAGCTCATCATCGTGCGCAGCGCCGCCTCGTGAGCCTGCGGAGTAACACCTGCACAGCAGGCGGCGTCAACAGCAAGCGGGACCTCCGGGAAGCTGGCCTTGAGCAGCAGCACATTCGATACGACACAGATATCCGTGCAGAGTCCGATGACGGTCAGAGCAAAGGGTTCATCCCCGGCCAGAGCACGGACACGCGCCGGAAGCTCCACCGAGCCGAAAGTCGGCTTTTCCAGCGTTTCGTAGCACTTACCGGCAAGCGCTTCCTGAATCTGCGGATGCAGTGCCCAGCCGGCAGTTCCCTTGATGCAGTGCGGAACCGGCAGCTTTTTGCCCTCAGCCGTATCGAGATACTGCTCACCGTGCGTATCCAGCGTTGCAATGATGTCGCCATCCCACTCCCGAATCAGCCTGACGGCATTCGGCGTGATTGCGACAGCCTCGGCAGAACCCAGCGAACCGTCGATAAAGTCCGTCTGCATATCGACAACAATCAAAATCTTCTTCATGGCAGTGCTCCTTTCGGGAAAGCGGTCAGTCCTTCTGGTTTTTATAGAACAGAATGTCAAGACCTTTGAGCAGCAGCTCATCGTCTATGATGACCTTGTGCCGGCAGTACGGAACAATCAGCGGAGCCAGACCGCCGCTTGCTATCACGGTTGCCGGATAGCCGAGTTCATCGAACATTCTGTCAATCAAAGCATCTATGGCACCTGCGTTTCCGTAGACCACACCGGCCTGCATACTTTCAACCGTGTCCATGTGGATGACCTTCTGCGGCGCCTTTAACTGAATATGCGGGAGCTGTGCTGTGCCGGATTCCAGTGACTGAAGCGCCAGCGCAACACCGGGGAAGATGATGCCGCCGATGAAATTCCTGTTTTGATCCACCACGGTCATCGTCGTCGCAGTCCCCATGTCAATGATGACGGACGGAGCACCGTAATACCGGATTGCTGCGACAGCGCCGACCACAAGGTCTGCGCCGACACCCTGAGGCAGAATGTTGATTCCGGTTTTCATGCCCGCTCCGACCACCAGCGCCTGAATGCCGGTCAGCTTCTCGATCGCCTTGCGCAGCAGATCGGTCAGAGGCGGTACAACCGAAGAAATAATGGCACCGTGCAGCATACCGATGTCAATCTGATGCAGTTCCAGAACGGTCTTGCAGAGCACGGCATATTCCAGATCCGTCTTGTTCCGGTCAGAATTCATACGCTCAGCAAACTGCACCTGATGATCCTTCACGCAGCCCATGCAGATATTGGAGTTCCCGATATCAACCGTCAGAATCAAAGCGCTCCCCCCCTTCACACCGGATTTATGCGTTTGCGGCTATTATTCACATAATGCCCGACTGTGGTGCTGAGTGCCGGATTACTTCCGGATTCCGCAGAACAATTCAGAACTGTCTGTTTCAGCACACACTGTGTCCGAAGTTAGTATATCACATCATACAGGATTTGTCAAGAATTCGGGTGTGATTTCGTCCCAGTGCGGAAAAGCATAACACCGTCAGGCACCTGTTCTGTCGAAATTGCGGGAACATTCAGAAAAACACTTGATTTTTCACCGGAAATCCGGTATAATGGTATCATGTCGCGGAGTGCCCAGGCGCTCCAAGCAGAAAGGAGTAATGTTATGATCTATTCTCACGAAGTAGAAACCATGTGTCCTGTCGCACAGGGCGTCGCTCACGGTGCTGCTCCGATTCCGGAGGAAGCAAAGTGGGTAAAAGCCAAGGAAATAGCTGATATTTCCGGCTTTACACACGGCATCGGCTGGTGTGCGCCGCAGCAGGGTACCTGCAAGCTGACGCTGAATGTCAAGAACGGCATCATTCAGGAGGCTCTCGTCGAGACCATCGGATGTTCCGGTATGACGCATTCTGCCGCTATGGCATCCGAAATTCTTCCCGGCAGAACCGTGCTGGAAGCTCTGAATACCGACCTCGTCTGCGATGCTATCAACACCGCAATGCGTGAGCTGTTCCTTCAGATCGTCTACGGCCGCTCGCAGTCCGCATTCTCTGAAGGCGGTCTGGTGGTCGGTGCAGGCCTTGAGGACCTCGGAAAGGGCCTTCGTTCCCAGATCGGCACCATGTACGGCACGCTCGCAAAGGGCCCCCGCTATCTTGAGATGACCGACGGCTATGTCACAAAGCTCGCACTCAATGAAGACGATGAGATCATCGGCTACAAGTTCGTGAACTTCGGCAAGATGATGGACTTCATCAAGGCCGGCGATGACGCAAACACCGCTTTTGAAAAGGCACAGGGCCAGTACGGCCGTGTCGCTGACGCCGTCAAGCTCATCGACCCGAGAAAAGAATAAGATAGGAGGATCTGAACATGGCTTTATTTGAATCGTATGAGAGAAGAGAAAAGCAGATCCTTGCCGTACTCGCACAGTATGACATTCCGTCCATTGAGGCTTGTGCGGACATCTGCAAGGAAAAGGACCTGGACATCTACAAGCTCGTTGAGAGCATCCAGCCGATCTGCTTTGAAAACGCCAAGTGGGCATATACCGTAGGCTGCGCCATCGCCATCAAGAAGGGCTGCACAAGAGCTGCCGATGCAGCTGCTGCAATCGGTGAAGGCCTCCAGGCTTTCTGCATCCCCGGCTCTGTTGCTGACCAGAGAAAGGTCGGCCTCGGCCACGGCAACCTCGGCAAAATGCTGCTCGAAGAAGAGACCGAGTGCTTCGCTTTCCTCGCAGGTCACGAGTCCTTCGCTGCTGCTGAGGGCGCAATCGGTATTGCCGAAAAGGCAAACAAGGTCCGCAAAAAGCCGCTGCGCGTCATTCTGAACGGCCTCGGCAAGGACGCTGCTCAGATCATCGCCCGCATCAACGGCTTTACTTATGTGGAAACCGAGATGGATTACTACACCGGTGAGGTCAAGGAAGTCTTCCGCAAGGCATACTCTGACGGTCTCCGCGCAAAGGTCAACTGCTACGGCGCAAACGATGTCCGTGAGGGCGTTGCAATCATGTGGAAAGAGAATGTCGATGTTTCGATCACCGGCAACTCCACCAACCCGACTCGCTTCCAGCATCCGGTTGCCGGCACCTACAAGAAGGAGCGCACCGATGCAGGCAAGAAGTACTTCTCTGTGGCTTCCGGCGGCGGCACCGGCAGAACCCTGCATCCGGACAACATGGCTGCAGGCCCGGCTTCCTACGGCATGACCGACACGATGGGCAGAATGCACTCCGATGCGCAGTTCGCAGGTTCTTCCTCCGTTCCGGCTCATGTGGAAATGATGGGCCTGATCGGCATGGGCAACAACCCGATGGTCGGCGCGACGGTCGCTTGTGCTGTTGCTGTCGAAGAGGCTATGAAGAAGTAATCTTTTTTCTGCAAATCATAAAAACGAAAGCTCCCGTTCAATGGGAGCTTTTCGTTTAAGACAAAAAGAGCCCTGTTCCCGTTTTCCCGCGAACAGGGCTCTTTTTTCAAATCAGGCAGACTGTCCGTTTTTCCATGCGGCACGGGCAGCTTTTCTCTGCACGGCAATCATCAGGACAGAAAACACAAGCGATACGACCGCGTTGACCAGTGCAGTCAGCCGGAACCAGTGCATTTCCGTCAGGTCCATCCGGTGCTGCACGAGGCAGATCACAACCGGAACGAGCAGAACTGCAGCGCAGACCGCCTCAACCGCAGCAATAAGCCGGATATGCTTTTGCAGAAACGCGGTCAGAACTGTCAGCCATGCCGCAATCACATACAGCAGCTCAAATTTTTGCGACACAAACGAGGAAAGAAAGCACATCGCCTCGTTGACCAGCGTGATGCAGTAAAAAGTCAGCAGCATGATGCCGAAGGTGAAAAGCAGATGAGGCAGAAAGCCGCCGATTCTGCCGAGAAATGTTTTTCCGTTCATGTTTCCGCCTCCCCGATGTAGAACATATCCGTCAGCGGACGGAGCGATGAAGCTTTCCCGTTATAGCCGGTCGGTTTGTTGACCAGCTTGCCCATGAAATACATCTGGCTGCTCTTGCCGCCGTCCAGATTATATGCTTCCTGCACACCGAGCGTTTCAAAGAACGCTGCAAATTCATCCACGGTCGGTCCGACAGAATAGCCCTCCTGTCTGCCGTCTGCGACGACAAAGCAATAATGCCCGGGCTCATAGTATCCGAAACCGGAACGCGGGTTGGACGGAGCGATGCCGCCGGTATATCCGGTCAGTGCTTTTCCGCCCGTCACAAGCGTCGGCTCAAAGCCCATCGTCTGGTACAGACCGTTCTGAATCTCCTTCTGCACATCAAACGCATTCTTTTCAAAGTTCCGGAATACGCCGTCTGCATAGAGCGCGCCGACATCGGCACGGGGCATATCGCGGTACAGCGTGAAGTTCCGGAAGACATAGCCGTTTTCACGGGCGCCGTAGTAATCGCCGTTGATTGCCAGCACTGCGCCGACCCGCGAGACAATGTCGGATGCGGGCGCCAGTGACGATTTGCCGAGCATATACTGATCCTTGCCGGCTTCATCGGCAGAACCGAACGCCGAGCGCAGATTGTTGATATACCGGATGTGGACATCCGCAATGTAATACACGGTGTCGCCGACCTTTTTGTCGGAAATCTGAATGCTGATGTCCTCGCTCTGATAACTGTTTTCGGTGACGGCGGGATCGCCGCCCACGGAAAACAGCTCCGGCCATTTTGCGCCGAATCCGGGCTTTGCCGCGGCAGTATCCCCTGCCTCACGGATAAATTCCGTGCTGTGGACAGACTCGGTGCCGATGTCCTTGATCGGGTCAGCGGTGCGGGGACGGACATGGTGGAAATAAGCAAAGGTCAGCAGACAGCCCGCCAGCAGAACCGCGTCCAGCGGAAGCATCAGCCAGAGCGGCATCGGTTTTTTTGCTTTGATTTTTTCTTGTTCTGCCATTGAGAACTCCTTTTGGCTTGCAGTTCCTTACTTTTCCCCGATATAGAACACATCAGGCAGCATCCGGACGACACCGCCGGATGTACCGGTCGTGGGTCGGTTCACCAGCTTGCCGTTGAAATACATCTGGCTGCTCGCGCCGCCGTCGAGATTGAACGCACCCTGACAGCCGA
>JAILIG010000068.1 GCA_024695445.1 Oscillospiraceae bacterium | reverse complement strand
GGCACCTACGCCTCCGAGCCGCTCGGCGACTACTACGCCGGCCCGAACCATGTTCTGCCGACCTCCGGCACGGCGCGGTTCTTCTCGCCGCTTTCCGTTTACAGCTTCATCAAGCGTTCGAGCTATATCTATTACACCGAGGACGCGCTCCGCGCTGCCAAAGATGACATCATCCTTGTCGCAAACAAGGAGGGGCTGACTGCACACGCCAATGCCATTGCCGTCCGATTTGAAGAGGAGTAACCGCGCATGAAACTGCCTGAAAAAGTGACAAAGCTCAAGGCATATGATCCGATTACCGGCAGCTATGCCGTCCGGCTCGATGCCAACGAATCCTATTTTGATCTGCCCGCCGTCCTCAAATCCAAGCTCGCAGACCGCCTCGAACAGATTGACCTGAACCGCTATCCGGATTCCGCGGCAACAGAGGTCGTCAACGCCTTTGCCGCCTTCTACGGCATTTCGCCGGACTGCGTGACCGCCGGAAACGGCTCCGATGAAATCATCACGCTGCTGCTGACCTGCTTCCTCGAAAAGGGTGCAAGGCTCGTCACCGTTTCGCCGGATTTCTCGATGTACGCCTTCTACGCAAAGCTTGCGGAGCTCGAAGTCGTCACCGTCGAGAAGGAGGAAAACCTGCAGATCGACATGAACAAGCTGATTGCAGCCTGCCAGAAGGCAGATGCCGTCGTGTTCTCGAATCCGTGCAATCCGACCTCGCTGGGCATTCCGCGTGCGGAGATCATCCGGCTGATTGAATCGGCGCCGGACTGCCTCATCATCGCGGACGAGGCGTACATGGACTTCTGGGACGAATCGGTGCTCGATCTTGTCACGAAATACGACAATCTGATCGTGCTGCGAACCTGCTCCAAGGCAATCGGTCTGGCGGCGGCGCGCATGGGCTTCGCCGTCATGGATCCCTACAAGACCGGCCTGCTCCGTGCGGCGAAATCGCCGTACAACTGCGACGCCGTTTCGCAGATGATCTGCTCGACCGTGCTGCGCGAGACCTCGCTGCTCAACAACTGCCGCGATGAGATCATCGTGCAGACGCAGCGGCTCTACACGGCGCTGACCGATCTGGCACGGCAGTATCCGGAGCTGATTGACACGGTCTATGCGCCGCGGACGAATTTCGTCTTTGTGAAAACGGCCTATGCCAAGGAAATCTACGAAGCAATGCTCAAAGCCGGCATTGCTGTCCGCTGCTTCCCGCACGGTCTGCGCATCTGCGCGGGAACCCGCCGCGAGCATACGCTGCTGCTCAGCGAGCTGGAGAACATTCTCCAGCCGAAATAAGCAGCATTTGCCCGAGGAATGTGCCTATGAAAAACCGCCTGTCTGCTGCGTTCGCCGCAGTGCTGACCGTTCTTCCGCTCCTGACCGGATGCGGCAGTGCGCCGCATTCCACCGCAGCACCGGAAACCTCCGCTGTCACGGCCGCGGACACGACAGAACCGCCGGCTCCCGTGACCTTCCCGGTCACCGATCCGTTTCAGTATGAAGCCGGTACACCGGAGATTTCGGACAGCCGCGACGGCGTGAAAAATATCTTTTTCTACCGCGACGGCATCCGCATTCACGGGCAGCTGCATCTGCCCGAAGGAGAAGGCCCTTTCCCGACCGTCGTACTCTGCTCCGGCATGACCGCCTCTTTCACCTATTATACGGATGAGGCGGAAGCATTTGCCGAAAACGGCTATGCCGCGCTGGTGTTCGATTTCATCGGCGCCGTGCAGAACAGCATCGGCGGCAGCGGAAGCGGCGGCTCTCTGACCGAGTATTCCGTGCTGACGGAGGCAAAGGACCTCAATGTCATTTTAGACACGCTGCCTGCACTGCCGAAGGTCGATCCGGAAAAGGTTTTCCTGTTCGGCCACAGCTTCGGCGGACTGGTCGCCACATATGTCGGCTGCCGCAGACCGGACGACATCCGGGGCATGATGCTCGTCGAACCGAGCTATCAGTTCCCCGATCAGCTCCGGCAGACGGTGCAGAAGCAGTACGGCGGCGACCTTTCGCAGATTCCGGAAACCGTGACGGATATCGGTTCCGTAGTCGGGCGGATCTTTGTCACGGATCTGTACGATTTTGATATCTTCCGGTGGATGCCGGACTGCAAAAAGGATGTGCTGATTATCCTCGGCACGCGAAACGGACTCGGCTCCGGTTTCCGGGAGTATTTCGACCGCGCCCGCACAGCCTTCCCCTCTCTGGAGATCAGGGACATCGAGGGGGCAGACCACTATTTTCAGGGTGAATACGGCAAACAGATGACGGAGCAGTGTCTGCTGTTTCTGAAAAGCCATGCCTGAACGGTTCAAAAAAAACAAACAGCCCGCGCTGACACATTTCCGTGCAGCGCGGGCTGTTTTCCGTCCGGATTACAAAATCGGCAGCTCACCCTTTTTAGGGTTGCTCACCAGCGATGTCGTGATGACATCCTCCGTTTCAAATTCCACGATCTCCAGTTCCGGTGTCTGATACTTTTCCATGCTTTGCTCCTTTCGTTGTCAGGCAATGTCACGGCTGAACTGCACGGCATTTGCGCCCTCCGGCACATCCGCATCGGCAGTAAGCCGCTCGGTGATTCCGAGATCCACATTTTCTTCCGTGATTGTCTCGCCAAAAATATCGGTCATCCGGAAGGTCATATGATGCACATTGAACGGCGTGGTTTCATCATACTGAATCTCATAGCAGTTGTCGTCTGTCCGCTGTACCTCGTGATAGTTATCATTGTCGTCCATGTATTCAAACCTGGACAGCGGATACAGGCTGCTGCGGGGCTGAATCTTCAGGTACCACTGACTGGAACCCTGCACCAGATGATAATAGATGTTCGATTCCAGCGCCGGCGTCAGCTCGACGATGCGCCACTCGACAGGGAAATCACCGCCCTGCGCAAGCGTCTTTCCGGTCAGGGCATAGAAGCCCGGCTCGTCCAGATCAATGTCGCCCTCGTGTCTGTTGTTGGTCTGTTCGGCAATCGGCATCTTGTCAGCGGCCAGTGCCTTCACGGTCTTCTTGGCGCCGCTGGCATCCTTGTATGTAATCTCAATCATCGCGCCGGCATACTTTGCATAGTATTCATCGGTCAGCGCGACTGCGTAGAGATCGTGTTCGGTCAGATAGTCGTCAAGGTGCGCATTGCCGGTCCGGTAGGAGTAGCAGGTCACTCTGCCGTTGGTGACAGGCTCCAGCGTTTCCCACTTGTACCGAGCATCGCCCATGCCGTGAGAGGCGTTCTTCACTGCATAGCCGTAATTATAGAGCGCGGTGCAGACCTTCTGGAGCGATGTATCCTCGGTCTGCAGCGCCGCATACAGATACTGCGTGGGACGGAAGGCCTCGGTCATGCCGTCGTCGCCCGTAAATTTCACGGAGGTGTCAAGGTCCTTGGCATTGACGGTCAGGGAGACCTTGTAGTAATTTTCGCTGACCTTGGTAAACACGGCCTTTTTGCCGCCGAAGGTGCAGAGGTTCAGATAATCCTCGGCATACTGGCTGCTGTTGGTCGCCGTAAAGAACAGCGAGAACACAATCTCGGACTGCAGGGCAAGGTTCATGCCGACATAATCAACCGGGGCGCCGGACTGGTCAAGCAAAAAGTTGAAATTCTGCTTGCTGAAGGAATCCGTCGGGATTTCCTCCTTCACCACCTCGGACTCGCTGATGCCGGCATTTGCAGGATGCTCCGGATCAACGCCGAAAAATGCCTGCGCACAGCCGCCGTAGAAGAGCATGGACTTTGCAATACCGAAATAGGTGCTGTAAGAGCTGTCGCTGAGCAGCGTGTTCAGGTAGGAGCAGACCGAGGTTTCCTTCGTCAGCACCTCCTCGCCGCCCTTTGTGACGACAATTTTGTGCGGAGCGGTCATGTTCATCGCATATTCATACGATTTGAAAGTACCGTCTTCTGCGGGCGTGACTGCTTCACCGTCCAGCGTGACCGTGTAATCGGACAGCGTGTCCGGCACTTTGAGCTGATAGCCGATGCCGATGACCGAGCCGCCGCCGACGAGGTTCATCAGCAGAGTCGGCGTACCGGCTTCCGCAGCAGCAGGCATCGGCGCTGCCGTCAGCAGCAGGACAGCGGAAGCCGCCGCAGCCGTCACCCTTCCGGTCAGATGTTTCAGTCTTTCCATACATACCTTCCTTTCGTCTGACAGATCGTCATGCCGCACAGGACAGACAAATATCTCCTGCGGCCTTGATCTATTGTACCATATTTCGGACAAAAAATCAAGTCGTTTTTGGATATTTCACAAAGAAATACCACACAGCAGCATTTCTCTGTTGTACAGACGCAGAAAAAGGGACACCCTCTTTTCGAGGCGTCCCCTTATCCCGTTCAGTTATTGGAGAAGTCGCGCAGCTCCAGACCTTCGTTGCGCTCCAGCGCCCAGCGGATGTTCCACTCGCTCGTGAACAGCAGCAGATACTGGTCGCGGAAGTCCTGCACCAGACGGGTGTCCTCGCTGATGACAAGCTGCGGCTTTTTGTCCGTCGGGATGCCGCCGATCCAGCGGATATACTGATAGCTCAGCGGCTCGCGGATGATTTCCACATTGTATTCGCTGCGCATTCTGTGCTCGAACACATCAAACTGCAGCACGCCGACCACGCCGACGATGACCTCCTCCATGCCGCTCTCCGGCTCGTGGAAGATCTGAATGGCGCCCTCCTGCGCGATCTGCATGACGCCCTTGACAAACTGCTTGCGCTTCATCGTGTCCTTGTGGCGCACTCTGGCAAAGTGCTCCGGCGCAAAGGTCGGGATGCCGTCAAATTTCAGGCGGTGTCCCGGCGAACAGATGGTGTCGCCGATCGAGAACAGACCGGGATCGAACACGCCGATGATGTCGCCTGCATAGGCCTCGTCGATAATCTCGCGGTTCTCCGCCATCATCATCTGCGGCTGCGAGAGACGCATCTTCTTATCGCCCTGCACATGGTAGACCTCCATGTCGCGGGTGAATTTACCCGAACAGATGCGCAGGAAGGTGACGCGGTCGCGGTGCGCCTTGTTCATGTTCGCCTGAATCTTGAACACAAATGCCGTGAAATGATTGTCAAACGGCGAGACGGTCTCCCCCTCTGCCATGCGGGCAAGCGGCGGCGGCGTCAGCTCCAGAAAGCGCTTCAGAAACGGCTCTACGCCGAAATTGGTCAGCGCCGAGCCGAAGAACACCGGCGAGAGCGCACCGGACTGAATCGCATCGAGGTTAAAATCCTCGGAGGCGCCGTCCAGCAGCTCGATGTCCTCGGCAAGCTGGGCGTGGTTGTCCTTGCCGATCAGATCGGCGAGCGCCGGATCGTCCGGCGTCACCTCGGTCTGCGAAACCGTGTGCTGTCCGCCGGTCGCCTCAAAGGAAAGAATATGCCGCGTTTCAAGGTCGAACACGCCGCGGAAGTCCTTTCCGCAGCCGATCGGCCAGTTAACCGCATAGGTTCTGATGCCGAGCTCGGTTTCAATCTGGTCGAGCAGATCGAAAGGATTGCGGGATTCGCGGTCCATTTTATTGATGAAGGTAAAGATCGGGATATGCCGCATGACGCAGACTTTGAAGAGCTTTCTGGTCTGCGGCTCGACACCCTTGGCCGCGTCGATGACCATGATCGCGGCGTCGGCCGCCATCAGCGTGCGGTAGGTGTCCTCCGAGAAATCCTGGTGTCCGGGCGTGTCAAGGATGTTGATGCAGCAGCCGTCATACTCAAACTGCATGACGGACGAGGTGACGGAAATACCGCGCTGCTTCTCAATTTCCATCCAGTCCGAGACCGCGTGGCGCGCATTTTTCTTGCCCTTGACGGCACCCGCCATCGAAATTGCCCCGCCGTAGAGCAGGAGCTTTTCGGTCAGTGTGGTCTTTCCGGCATCCGGATGCGAGATGATCGCAAAGGTGCGGCGCCGGGAAATCTCCTCTCTCGTAGTCAAAAAGTATCCCTCCATTGTGTTTGTTCCATAACCATATTATTATATCACATTTCCCGCATCTTTGCAAGTGTTTTTTTCCGAATCCCTGTCGGTTCGCCCGCCGGAGAAGCACAAAAACGCCGGCCGCAAAACCGACCGGCGTTTTCTTTCAGGCTGTTCGATCAGAAGTGAACCTTCCGTGCGACATAGCTGGTATGCAGAATCTCGTGTGCCTTGTGGCTGCCCGGCTCACCGAGGAACTCCTTGTAAAGCGTCTGGATGGCGGGGTTCTCCTGCGACTTGCGCATTTCCATCTGTGCGTCAACGCTGTAAAGCGCCTTGGCACGCTCTGCACGGAGATCCGTGAAGTTGCGGACAGATGCCGGCTGAATCGGCTGACCGCCGCCGTTGACACAGCCGCCGGGGCAGGCCATGATCTCGATGAACTGATAATCCGCCTCGCCTGCGCGAACCTTCTCCATCAGCTTTCTGGCGTTGGACAGGCCGCTTGCAACGGCAACCTTGACCGTCAGGCCGCCGACGGTATAGGCCGCTTCCTTGATGCCCTCGATGCCGCGGACATCCTTGAAGTCCACCTTCTCGGCCGGCAGGGTTTCGCCGCTGATCTTCTCAACCGCAAAGCGCAGTGCAGCTTCCATCACGCCGCCGGTTGCGCCGAAGATCAGGCCGCCGCCGGTGTAGATGCCGAGCGGATCGTCGAACTTCTCATCCGGCAGTGCTCTGAAGTCCAGACCTGCGCGCTCGATCATTCTGCCGAGCTCTCTGGTCGTCAGGGCGATATCGACATCCGGATAGCCCGATGCGCTCTGATTGTCTCTGCCGCGCTCGAACTTCTTTGCCGTACACGGCATGACCGAAACGGAGACGATATCCTTCGGATCCCAGCCCATCTTCTCTGCGTAGTAGGTCTTGATGATGGCGCCCTGCATCTGCTGCGGGGACTTGCAGGTGGAAAGATTCGGAATCAGATCCGGGAAGTAATGCTCCAGGAACTTCACCCAGCCCGGCGAGCAGGAGGTAATCATCGGGAGCACGCCGCCCTTGGTGACACGCTCAATCAGCTCCGTACCCTCCTCCAGAATGGTGAGGTCCGCGCCGTAGTTGGTATCGGTGACGACATCAAAGCCGAGTCTGCGGAGCGCTGCCGCCATTTTGCCTTCGACATTCGTGCCGATCGGGTAGCCGAACATCTCGCCGAGGCCCGCACGGACAGACGGTGCTGTCTGAACGACCACATGCTTGGTCGGATCTGCGATGGCCTTGAACACATCGTCGGTGAAGTCCTTCTCGGTGAGTGCGCCGGTCGGGCAGACCGTGATGCACTGACCGCAGGACACGCAGGCGGTCGCAGCCAGCGGCTTGTTGAACTGCGAACCGATGTTGGTGCTGAAGCCTCTCTCGTTTGCGCCGATGACGCCGATGCCCTGCGTCACCGCACAGGCCGCGACACAGCGGCGGCAGAGAATGCACTTGTTGTTGTCGCGGATCATATGCGCCGCGGAATCGTCCACCGGATATTCGGTGCGCTCGCCGGCATACACATCCGCATCGGTGATGCCGAGATCGTGTGCCAGCATCTGCAGCTCGCAGTTCTTGCTGCGGACGCAGGAGAGACATTTCATATCGTGATTGGAGAGCAGCAGCTCCATGGTCTTTCTGCGGGAATCCAGAACCTTCGGGGAGTTGGTCTGCACCTCCATGCCCTCGGAGACCGGATACACACAGGCTGCGACCATTCTGGCCGGGCCGAGTGCCGGGCCGCGCATTTCCTGCGCTTCGACAATACACATACGGCAGGCGCCGATTTCATTGATGTCCTTCAGATAGCACAGCGTCGGGACGGTGACGCCGGCTGCACGGGCCGCCTCCAGAATGGAAGTCCCTTTCGGGACCTGAACAGCCTGACCGTTGATCTTTACATTTATCATATCACTCATATTCCTGTGCCCTCCCTTACTGCTTGCTGATTGCCTTCGGTCTGCACTGTGCCATGCAGGCACCGCACTTCACGCACTTTGCCGGATCAATCTCGAAGGAAGCGAGCTTGTGGTTCGGTGCGATGTATTCGGTTCTCGTGATTGCGGAGGCCGGGCACTGCTTTGCGCACATCCCGCAGCCGACGCACTTGTCCTTGTCGATGACATACTCCAGCAGATCCTTGCAGACGCCTGCCGGGCACTTCTTATCGACGATGTGTGCGATGTACTCGTCGCGGAAGAAACGGAGCGTGGACAGAACCGGGTTCGGCGCAGTCTGGCCCAGACCGCAGAGGGAGTTGGTCTTGATGTAGTTGCAGAGCTCTTCGAGCTTGTCGATGTCCTCAAGCTTGCCCTGTCCCTTGGTGATGCGGTCCAGAATCTCATAGAGACGCTTGGTGCCGATCCGGCAGGGCGTACACTTGCCGCAGGACTCATCCATCGTGAACTTGAGGAAGAACTTGGCGATATCGACCATGCAGTTGTCCTCGTCCAGAACGATGAGACCGCCGGAGCCGATCATGCAGCCGATCTTTGCGAGGTTGTCGTAATCGACCTGCACATCGTAATGCTCAGCCGGAATACATCCGCCGGAGGGGCCGCCTGCCTGTGCAGCCTTAAACTTCTTGCCGTTCGGGATGCCGCCGCCGATCTCCTCGATGATCTCGCGGAGCGTGGTGCCCATCGGGATCTCGACCAGACCGGTATTCTTGATCTTGCCGCCGAGCGCAAAGACCTTGGTGCCCTTGGAGGTGCCGGTACCCATCGAAGCATACCACTCTGCACCCTTCAGGATGATCTGCGGAACATTGGCATAGGTTTCGACATTGTTGAGGATCGTCGGCTTGCGATACAGGCCCTGCTCTGCCGGGAACGGCGGACGCGGACGCGGCTCGCCGCGGTTGCCCTCGATCGAGGTCATCAGCGCGGTCTCCTCACCGCAGACGAACGCACCTGCGCCGAGGCGGAGGTCGATGTCAAAGTCAAAGCCGGTGCCGAAGATATCCTTGCCGAGCATTCCGGCCTCTCTCGCCTGCTTAATGGCGATCTGGAGACGCTGCACAGCGATCGGATACTCTGCACGGACATAAATGTAGCCGTGGCAGGCGCCGATGGCGTAGCCGGCAATGGTCATCGCTTCGAGGACGACATGGGGATCGCCTTCGAGCACGGAACGGTCCATGAACGCGCCGGGATCGCCCTCGTCCGCATTGCAGCAGACATACTTGACATCCGCATCCGGCACGATGTTGCGTGCGAGCTTCCACTTCTGGCCGGTCGGGAATCCGCCGCCGCCTCTGCCGCGCAGACCGGAATCGAGGATCACCTGAATGACCTCCTCCGGCGTCATCGAGGTCAGCACCTTGCCGAGTGCCTCGTAGCCGCTGCGTGCGATATACTCATTGATATCCTCCGGATTGATGAGGCCGCAGTTCCGCAGTGCAACGCGGTGCTGCTTCGCATAGAAGGTCGTCTCCGCAAGGGACTTGATATCATCGGAGCCCTCGCTGACCGTCTCGTCATAGAGGAATTCCTTGACGGCCTTGCCGCCGATCAGATGCTCGTCCACGATCCGGGAGATCATCTCCATCTTGACATGGGTGTAGAACGCGCCCTCCGGATAAACAATCATGATCGGGCCGCGCTCGCACAGACCGAAACATCCGGTCCGGACGACAAACACCTTCTCCTCGATGCCCTTTTCCTTCAGCTGTCTTTCCAGCTCATCCGCGATCTTCATGGAACCGGAAGAAGTACATCCGGTACCGCCGCACATCAGGACATGCTTTTCATACTTTGCACCGTCGGACACCTTTCCGAGACGCAGTGCGATTTCATTGCGCATTTTTTCCTTGATTGCAGTGAGCTCCTGCAAAGTCTTCATAATGAACCTCCTGTTCAGCCCGAATCAATCGGCGTATTTTGCGAGAATATCCTTGACTTCTTCCAGCTTGCCGGTCAGTCTTCCGTACACATCGTCATTGATCGTGACGACCGGAGCCAGACCGCAGGCACCGACACACCGGCAGTCATCGAGCGAGAACTTTCCGTCCTGCGTAATTTCGCCGCTCTCGATGCCGAGCGCTTCCTCAAGCTTCTCCATCACAACACCGGAGCCCTTGACATAACAGGCTGTTCCGAGGCAGACGGAAATGCGGTACTTGCCCTTCGGCGACATGGTGAACTGTGCGTAGAAGGTTGCAACACCGAATACCTTTTCCAGCGGAATATTCAGCTCCTCCGCGATCAGCGTCTGCACCTCGATCGGCAGATAGCCGTAGATTTCCTGCGCCTTCTGCATAATCGGCATCAGGCAGCCGGGATCGTCCCGAAGCGCGTCAATTACAGCACGGAGCTCCTGCTCCTGCGCCGCAGTTCCCGTAAAGGGAATGGTCGCGATTTTCTTTGCCATAATGAATCGTTTCCTCCTTATGTAAATTGAAAACCGGGTAGATGTAGTCCTTTGTGTCGGTCAGGGCAGACAGACACGGGCCGGCACAGTGAAAGCCCGCATCTCACGGACAGTTTTTTGTCACGCGGACACGGAACCGTGTAGGACTGAGCCGAATGCGTCTGTCCCGTAAATACGGGAAAACAGACATAACCAGATAACATTATACTATATAGACAAAGAAAAATCAAGATGAAAAATGCACAACAATTCAGTCAACTTTTCGTATGTTTCCATGAATTAGTTATTGCTAATCGTATGTTTTCTGCGCATTTTCGTCATTTTCAGCATTCTGCATTTTTCTGAAAACTGTCCTCGTACGGCGGACAGGTGTGCTGTGCAGGCAGTATTCCCGCAAATTCGACAGCGTATCAGACAAAATTTTCCGGTGTCTGCCAAAATCGCGCTTTCTCGTCACCGCAGATGCGTACAATGGAAAGGGTGCCGCACGGCACCGCAGAGCATGACGCCGGCGTTTTTCTGCCGCACCGTCAGCATATGAAAATCTGAAACAAAAGAAATCTGGAGGTCAAAACCATGGAACAGCGGAATTGTTACTTACCTGAAGGCAGCCTGCTGGAGACGCCGCAGAACGCGGCAAGTCTCTGCTCGGAGGCAGGGCTGCGCGAAGCAATGCTCAGCGGGCAGCGGCTCGAAGCAAGGGTGCGCATCTGTGACGGCAGTCACAATCTGCACCTCGATCTGCCCTGTATGCACGGGCTGATTCCCCGCTCGGAGGGGGCGCTCGGCATCTCGGAGGGCACGACGCGGGACATCGCGCTGATCTCGCGTGTCAACAAGCCGGTCTGCTTCTCCGTCCTGCGCATCGACCACGACAAAAACGGGACGCCGTTCGCCGTCCTCTCCCGCCGCGCACAGCAGGAGCAGTGCCGGGACGGTTACCTGAGCCGGCTGCGCCCCGGCGATGTGATTCCCGCCCGCGTGACGCATCTTGCGCCGTTCGGCTGCTTTGTGGACATCGGCTGCGGTGTCCCCTCTCTGATTCCGATTGACGCCATTTCGGTTTCGCGCATCTCGCATCCGTCCGACCGCTTCCGTGTCGGAGATGAGATCCGCGTCGCGGTCAAGGGCATTGAGAACGGGCGCATCCTGCTGACGCACAAGGAGCTGCTCGGCACCTGGGCAGAGAACGCCGCCTGCTTCTCGGCGGGTGAAACGGTCGCGGGCATTGTGCGTTCGGTGGAGGATTACGGCATTTTCATTGAGCTGGCGCCGAATCTCGCGGGACTGGCCGATCTGCGGACGGACATCCGGCCGGGGCAGCACGCGAGCGTCTACATCAAGAGCATCGTGCCGGATCGCATGAAAATCAAGCTGGCGATCGTGGATGTCTTTGACGAGCACTGCCCGCCGCCTCCGCTGCATTATTTCTTCACGGGCACGCACATGGACGCATGGGTTTACACGCCGCCGCACGCCAAGCGGCGCATCTGCACGGAATTCAGCGAGGCGGTGCCGGCCGCCGGCAGCGCACACGCGCACTGAAGTGCTGGAGACGAAATATAGTTTTTTTCGAGCTTTTTTGCGCGGAGTCCGCGCCGGCATTGATCTAAAGTCCGCCGGAAGCCCAAACTAAAGTTTCGGTCAAGCCTTTTCAAAGGCTTGCAGGTCGAGGGCAGCGCCCTCGTCGCCGCCCGCAGGCGGCGAAACACTCCGGACTTGATAAGAGCTCCGCAAGGGGGTGAATTGCCGCTTTGCGGCAAGAGGGGGACGCCCTGCGATAGAGGGCGTCCCCCTAAAAAGACCATTTTGCAAAAGAACAGCTTTTTTGACAGACGAACGCCCGCCGCGAAATCATCCGCGGCGGGCGTGTTGTATGAATCCGTTACTTATTGAGATTTGCCTCGATCTGATCGAGCACCTCGTACAGCTTCTGCGGAATCTTGCCGCCCTTTGCTGCGATGTCCTCGTCGTAGTATCTGCGCATTTCCTTGATTTCTGCCTTCCAGAGGTCCTTGTCAACCGCGACAAGCTCCTTCATGCGCTCCGGAGAAACCTCATCCTCGATGCCCTCAAGGTTGATGTCTTCCGGCTTCGGCAGGTAGCCGATCGGCGTCTCGACTGCATCCACGGTGCCTTCGCAGCGCTTGATGATCCAGTCCAGAACTCTCATGTTGTCGCCGAAGCCCGGCCACATGAAGTGGCCCTCGGCGTCCTTCTTGAACCAGTTGACATTGAAGATCTTCGGAGCCTTGTCGCCGAGGATCTCGCCCATTTCGAGCCAGTGTGCCCAGTAGTCGCCGACATTGTAGCCGATAAACGGCTTCATGGCCATCGGATCATGACGCAGCACGCCGACTGCACCCGCTGCTGCCGCAGTCGTCTCGGAGGAGACAGCGGAGCCCATGTAGGTGCCGTGCGCCCAGTTGAAGGACTGATAGACCAGCGGAGTCGTGGAAGCGCGTCTGCCGCCGAAGATGATCGCGGAGATCGGCACGCCCTGCGGATTGTTGAATTCGGGGCTGATGCACGGGCAGTTCTCTGCCGGTGCGGTGAAGCGGCTGTTCGGATGTGCGAGCGTCAGGTGCTTGCCGTCCGCGCCGACCTGTGCGCAGTACTCCGGACCGTTGACCTTTGCGCCCTTCCACTCGGTCGCATCGACCGGCGGCTCCTTAGTCAGGGACTCCCACCACGGCGTGTTGTTGGAGTTGTCGATCGCAACATTCGTGAAGATTGCGTTCTTCTTGGTCGAAGCCAGTGCGTTGTAGTTGGACTTCTCGTTGGTTCCCGGCGCCACGCCGAAGAAGCCGAATTCCGGATTGATGGCGTAGAGTCTGCCGTCCGGGCCGGGCTTCAGCCATGCGATGTCATCGCCGACCGTGAAGACCTTGTAGCCCTTTGTGCGGTACCCTTCCGGCGGAATCAGCATTGCGAGGTTCGTCTTGCCGCAGGCAGACGGGAACGCTGCGCAGATGTACTTGGTGTCGCCGTCCGGCTTCTGGAGGCCGAGGATGAGCATATGCTCAGCCATCCAGCCCTCGTTCTTTGCCTGATAGGACGCGATGCGGAGTGCGAAGCACTTCTTGCCCAGCAGGACATTTCCGCCGTATGCGGAGTTGACGGACCAGATCGTGTTGTCCTCCGGGAACTGGACGATGTAGCGGTTCTCCGGATCGACATTTGCCTTGGAGTGCAGGCCGCGGACGAAGTCATTGGACTCGTCGCCGAGGTTCTTGAAGGCCTGCGTGCCCATGCGCGTCATGATGTTCATGTTCAGCACGACATAGATCGAATCGGTGACCTCCACGCCGACCTTTGCGAGCGGGGAGCCAATCGGGCCCATGCTGTACGGAATGACATACATGGTTCTGCCCTTCATCACGCCGTCATAGAGCGGGGTGAGCTTGGCATACATTTCCTTCGGATCCATCCAGTTGTTGGTCGGGCCTGCGTCTTCCTTTCTGCGGGAGCAGATGAAGGTGCGGTCCTCAACACGCGCCACATCGTTCGGGCGGGTGCGGTGATACAGACAGCCGGGATAGAGATCCTGATTCATCGGATAGAGCTTGTCGGGATGACCGTCCGGCAGAGCAGTCACTTCGGCGATGAGCTGATCCAGCTGAGCCTTCGAGCCGTCGATCCAGACAACCTGATCGGGCTTGCACAGTGCGATCATTTCATCAACCCACTGATTGACATTGGGATTCTTTGTCAGAGACATATTGCAAACCTCCTGATTGAAATTTGAGGATAAACTCCACAGCTAATATTATACGAAAAATTTGCCGAAATGTCAAGTGCCGGAAATGATAATCTCACGAAATCTGCGTGTAAAAAAACGACCGTTTTTCCGGACAGAGACGCTAAAAAAGCCTGCCGCATCCCCCCTTCTGCTCCGTACGGACATCTCTTTTTGTCTGATTCGCTCAAAACATTCTGCACGCTGCTTGACATAACAGGCAAATTGTGCTATAATCATAGGTAAGAGCTGCGTTTTTTATTTCGCAGCCGATTGCAGGAAAGGAGCATCGGATTATGGCAGATGATGCGAAACGCGAGCAGGCGCTCAAAACCTATGAAACCCTCTGCAAAACGCTGGATTCCCACAACTGGAAATATGAACGGAATGACGAGGTGCTGACGATCGACTGCGGCGCACAGGGCGACGACCTGCCGATCCCGGTCAAGATCCGCGTCCGTGAGGACAGAGAGCTCGTGCAGCTGGTCTCTCATGTGCCGATCGAGGTGCCGGCAGACAAGCGCATCGACATGGCGGCGGCAGTCAGCATGGTCAATTTCCGTCTGCTGAACGGCTGCTTTGAGTTCGATATCCAGAACGGCAGGCTCTTCTTCCGGATGACCGCCAGCTTCATCGGCACCGAGCTCAGCCGGGAGGTCTTCTCCTATCTGCTCTTTGTCTCGCTGCGGATCATCGACGATTTCAACGATAAATTTGAGGCTCTTGCAAAGGGAACGCTCTCGCTCGATGCGTTTCTGCCGCAGGATGCGGAATGAGAACGGAGGAACACTGCAATGGCTGACAGTAAACTGATTCTTGCACAGCAGGTCTACGGAAAGCTCATTTCCGCACTGACTGCCAGAGACTGGACCTATGCCCGTGACGACGACCGGATGCGCGTACAGTTCGATGTCCACGGCGACGATTTCCCGATGCGGTTTGTCATGATCGTGGATGCAGACCGTCAGCAGATCCGTCTGCTGTCCCGCCTGCCCTTTGAAATGAGCGAGGAAAAGCGCATGGAGGGCGCCGTGGCGACCTGTGTGGCGTCGTTCATGCTGCCGGACGGCAGCTTTGACTACGATATCTCGACCGGCGAAATCGGCTTCCGCATGACGCATGTGTTCATGGAATGCGATATCAGCGAGGAACTGCTGCAGTACATGATTTCGTGGTCCTGTGCGGTTGTGGACAAGTACAACGACAAATTCTTCGCTATCAACAAGGGCTTCCTGAGCCTCGACGATTTCATCGCGGGCGATTCGTGAGAGTATCTGCACTGCACCCCAATACGAGCCGCGCAGCGAAACACTGTGCGGCTCTGTTTATGGATCAAGCGAAGCCCGTTTCAAATTATCGGCACACTGAGAAAGATGAGGAAAACCCGTGTATACTGAAACCGATGTACGCGAGGAGCGGTATGCGCATCTCCGCATCCGGAAGCGCCGCTGCGAGCGAACCTTCACGGCCTGTCTGGCTGTTTCGGCGCTGGCCGGCATGATCGAGCTGCTGTTCGTCGGCTCGGTACGCTGCACCGCCCTGCTGGGCAATAATGTGCCGCTCGGCCTGACCGCCTTTGCGGCCAACTTCGGAATACTGGTCATACTGCTGCTCGGCATCTGCAAGCGCAACCGATATCTGCTCGGTGCAGCCCTGATCATATGGATCTTTTCCTGCCTGCTGTCAATGACGCTGCACGCTCCGGTGACGGTTGCCTGCATCATCATCTCGCTGATGACCTCGCTCGAATGGAATACGCTCCGGCACAAGGAGGGCTTTCCGCTCTTTGAGATTCCCATTCAGGAGCAGGAACAGCAGGAGTGCAGCATCGACCTGACCGCCCGGAATCTGCCGCAGGCACCGGAGACGGACGCCATGCAGACGGACAGCCGGCACAATTTTACGCCCGGCGAAATGGATTCAATCTGAGCAAGACCGATACAGTATGATTATGGAAAGGGACGCCCTGCATCACGGGGCGTCCCTCAGTCTGTCGAAAAAGGTCATCGCAAACTATTTAGGGAGACGCCCTCTGTCGCAGGGCGTCCCCCTCTTGCCGCTTTGCAGCAATTCACCGCCTCAGCGGGACTCTTTTTAAGGCGGGGGGGAGTTTCGCGCTCTGCGGAGCGCGACTTAGGGCTCCGCCCTAAGAACCCGCGAGCTTTTTGAAAAAAGCTCGACCAAAAACTTTAGTTTGGGCTGCCGGAGAGCTTTAGATCAATGCCGGCGCGGGCTCCGCGCAAAAAGCTCGACCAAAAACTTTAGTTTGGTTTATCGGCAAACTGAGGGACGCCCTGCATCACGGGGCGTCCCTTTCCGCGTTATTTCTGTGAAATCGTGATCGTATAGGCGTCATCCTCCAGCGGGCCGACCGTGATGACCACGCCGGGATCCACGGTCTGCCAGCCGCTGTCATCATACCAGCGGAAGCCGCTGAGCTGGCTGTCGATGACGGTGTTTTCACCGATCAGATCTCCGCCCTCCTCCTCATTTGCGAGGCGCAGTACGCGCTGCTTCATGTTGGAGTCGTCATACATCTGGCCGTAGTTGTTCCACTTCAGCTCCGGCCCCCAGTATCCGTCCCACAGCTCCGCATTGCAGTGCAGCACACGGATGCCGCTGCCGAACCACCACGAGGACAGCGCATTGTTTTCGGTGTGCTTGATGTATTCCACAAGGAAGTATTCGCTGTGATACCCGTTGAGATCGCCGCGCGGGATGAGGATGCAGCCCGGCGCGTCCTGCGAGCATTTCAGCCGGAAGGTCTGCGTACCGCCCTGATACAGCATCACTTCTTCGTCGGTATACCAGCCGTACATCAGCTTGGAGAAGGCGGACATATCCCCGTAGGCGTCGTCCATCATCTCCCAGCCGGCATCGCCGTTCATGCCGTAGTAGCCGTTTTCCGTGTTGACATACTTGTAGTAGTCCGGCAGTCCCATCGCGTGGCCGAGCTCATGCGTCCATGTGCTGTTGAAGCCTCTGCGGTCGCTCAGCGCCCAGCCGCCGTAGCAGACATTTCCCGCCTTGACGCCGTCAAAGCGCTTGTATCCGTAGTATCCGCCGGAGCAGGGCCACCAGTGTTCGGTGCCGGCATCGCCGGGCAGCGCCAGAATCACCGTATCCATCGTATAGTCGCCGTTGACATCGTATTTCCGGAAGTCGATCTCATCGTCCAGCGCGGTCATGATCTCGTCCAGCAGGCGGTCCGTACCGTCGTAGCTGGTGTATTCCGTCGGGTTCTGATAGTTTGCGATGCCGTACCGCGCCGTATACTGGTAGACATCGCCCTCGATGTGCAGTCTGCCGTAGGAGGCACGCTCGTAATAGGCGCTGATGCTTTCCAGCGGATAGGACCGGCTCGACTTGTTTTCCGGCCCGAAGGACATTTCCCAGATCTGCTCGGTGGTGTAGCCCTCGGTAAACTGACAGTCCGGGAAGCTGACGGCAAACATCAGCACATGGGCTGTGCCGACGCACGGCATGGTCGGGTTGACCGCAGAAATCGGCGGCGGAATCAGTTGCGGATCCGGCACCTCGATTTCCTCATACTCCCCTTCCGGTTCCGCGCCGCTCAGCAGCAGGCGCTTGAGCAATGCAAGGTCCACCGCGGTGACATCGCCGTTTTTGTCGATGTCTGCATAGTGATATGCACTTTCTTCGGTCAGCGGCTCCGCCGCCGTCAGGTGCCGGACCAGCGCGGACACATCCTCTGCGTCCACCTTCCGGTCAAGCGTCACATCGCCGAAGTAACCGATCAGCTGATACTCCGTTTTCGCCTCGGCGGAAAGCTGCTGCAAAGACGGGAACACTGCGGCCGCTGTCAGGAGCGCGGCGATGCCTTGGATTACGGTTTTGCACTTCATGGAACATCCCCCTGTCTTTTTCTATCGCGGAGCCTATACTCCGCTACTTTATATTATAGCAGAAAAGCCCGCCGCCGTCAATAGCGAATTCTCTCTGTTTTGAACTGTTTTTTTTCTTATTTCTTGCTTTTTTCAAACGACTGTGCTATAATAAGAACAATTCAGACAAACTGCTATAATTTTAGTTTACAGAACATGACACCGGAAAGGAGCAAAAGCAATGGAACTCCTGAAAATACTGTGGATTCTGTCACCGCTGGTGCTGTTTCCTGCATTGCTGCGCACCCGGAAGAAAAGCAAAGCGTGTGCCGATCTGCTGAAGCGGCTCTATCTGCGCGGCAGAGTTTCTGAAAACGATCTGATGTGCGTCCGCGTGGATGTGCCGGAGGAGATCCCGATTCCCGATCTGGTGCCGGTTGAGGCGGCGAAGTCCGGAACATCCTTTGCGCAGTCCGCGCTCCTGCAAAAGCCTGCAGAACAGTATATTCCGGCGCAGAAGCCGGAGAAGGAAAAATACCTCGAGCTGCTGCACGACGGAACGATTACGCAGGAGGAGTTTTTACGGCTGACGCAGCCGCAGCATACGGAATCCGGAAAGGCGGAGCCGGCGGCTGAATCTGCGCCGGAAGTCACAGAACACGCGAAGCCGGTCACGGAGACCGCGCAGGATGCCGCAGAACACGCGAAACCGGTCACGGAGACCGCGCAGGAAGCCGCAAAGGCGGCCGAAAAAGCCGTCAAACAGCCGGAGCAGTCTTCCGCCGGACAAATTGCGGCAGCGGACACGGAAGAACAGTCGGAGCTGGATGCCATCCGGCGGGTACAGGCATTCCGTGCGGCGGAGCATCCCGAAGCGCCCCGCAGGGAAAAGCGTTTCCGGTTCGGCCGCATTTCCGCAATCACGGTCATGCTGGCGGTCGGCGTCGTGCTGATCGTGCTGGCGGGCATTCTCTTTGTACGCACCTCGTGGAACGAGATGGGCGATGCCGGAAAGCTCGTGACGCTCGCAATGGGCAGCGTGCTGTTCTTCGGCACGGCGGCACTGGCACACCGCGTCTTCCGGCTTGAACGCACCAGCATGGCGTTCTTCACGCTCGGCGCAGCCTTTTTGCCGATTTCATTCTGGGCGGCGGGCGTCTTTCAGCTGCTCGGCAGCGGGCTCTCCGGTGCCGATAACCGCTGGCTGATGGTGCTGTCCGTCCTGATGTTCACCGGTATCTGTCTGATTGCCGTGCGCATCTACCGCAAACAGGGCTGGGCAATCGGCGTCCTGATCGGCGGTACCGTGGCTTACCTCTATTTTGTGGCGGCACTGACGCGCACACAGACCGCAGATCCGGTTCTGCTGGCCGCAGCGGTGCTCGCCGTCGTGCTGGCCTTTTCGGCGGAGCGCATCAGCAGCCGCCTGACGGAACAGCTCAGCGGAATTTTCGTACCGTTTGCCGTCTGCTATACGGTCGCGGCCGGCGCTGCCATGTTTGTCGGCACTGCGCCGTTCAGCAAGCCGCTCCCCTGCGGCATTGCGGCGCTCCTCTCTGCGGCGGCGTTCTTTGCACCGGGTGTCACCCGCACGCTGCGGCAGGGAACCGGTCCGGCTGTCGGTGTCCTGACACTGCTCTGCTCCGGTCTGCTCTTCACGCCGCTGCGGCAGATCCGGGACGCATCCGGCTCGCTGATCCTGCCGTTCTGCGCATATTGCGCGGTATTTTGTACCGCGGCGGCGGTCTGCGCGGTGCTGCTCCTGCTGACCGGCCGGCTGCCCAATCATGTATCCGACGGCTTCCGCCGGACGGCAGACGCGCTGACCGGCCTCGCCTTCGCAGCTCAGCTTTACGCAGTTTCAGATTCCCTCACGCTGCCGATGCTTGCGGCAGAGCTGCTGCTGCTGGCCATGCTGGCTGCGGCTGCCATGCTCCGTGCGATTCCGGAGATGCGGCAGTTTGCGGCAGGACAGGCCTTTCTGCTCAGTGTCTCATCCGGCTTTTTTGCCGCAGAGCATCTGACCGATGCACAGGCATTTCTGCTCGCGGCGGTGCTGCTGCTCGGATTCTTTGCGGCGTTCCGGTTTATGAAAAAACTGCGCACACCGTTTTCGGATGATCTGCTCGGCATTTCCGCCCTGCTGACCGGACATCTGACACTTTGCTATGACCTCTTTGACACATGGGTAAGCGGCGGCGCGATCGCCGTGCTCTCCGTGCTGCTCCTGCTGACGGCAGCGGGCGCATGGCAGACAAATACGCGGCGGCCGGCGGTGCTCGCGGCCGGACAGGCCTTTCTGCTCAGTGTCTCATCCGGCTTCCTTTCCGCAGAGCATCTGACCGATGCACAG